>JAZLDO010000001.1:0-2277 GCA_045614825.1 Candidatus Aphodosoma sp.
AAAAGCGTCTCTCCAAAAAAGCTGGGTGGATGATGGGGATCGAACCCACGACCCTCAGGACCACAATCTGATACTCTAACCAACTGAGCTACATCCACCAGGTCTGTTTTGCGAGTGCAAAGTTACAACTTTTTATCGAATCTCACAACAATTTTATAATATTTTTTCAAAAGAAATGAAACAAATCAAATATTTCGCTGTAAATGAAGAGATTGAAAACCAAATAAAATCAATCCGTCGCGCAATTTATCTCTCTATGAATGGCATTTGCGCCGAAAATATCGACAATTCTGGCCTCGAATATAAGCAAAATTTCGGTGTTGCATGGACTCGCCTATGCGAAATCGCACAAAACTACTCCCCCGACTACACCCTCGCCTACCGCCTTTGGCTACTCCCAATACGCGAAACCAAACTCCTCGCAACCCTACTTTGCCCACCTGCCGAACTCACTACCGAACGCCTTTCTGACTGGCAAGAAAGTATCTCGACTATCGAACTTGCCGAAATATTCGCTTTCGCCCTACTCCGCAAAACTACTCTAACCGAGCAAATCTTGCAACTCGAAAAGTCAGAGAAACCTCTGCTTCGCCTAACTGCCTACCACACCCTCGCCCGACTTACAGCAACCCTCAACACCGACCTCCTCAAACTTGCAATCGACAACATAAATCCACAAGACCTCGACGAAATATCAGCTTTTCGAGCCATCGAAAGCCTCTTAATTAATATCACATTCCGCACTTCCGAACTAAATCACATTATTAATAATAAACTCATAGAAATAAAATCTACCCCAACCACCTATTCCAATCAACTAATTGAAAATTTGAAATTTGAAATTTAAAAGTTAAAAATTAAAATACAAAATGCAATCAAATTTCAACTTCCAACTTTCAACTTTCAACTTTTTTTCTTAACTTTGCATCGTGAAAAATCTCGTCCAACATATAGAATCACTTATCATCAAGCATGAGTGCGTCATCGTGCCTGGTCTCGGTGGGTTCATTACCTATCGCGATCACGCTACTATACGCAACAATCGTCTATATGCTCCGACAACACGCATAAGATTCAATTCACTACTCACCTACCACGACGGTCTACTAGCCGAGGCTTATATGCAAGACCGTCACATCTCATATTCCAATGCCCTCGAAGCCATCAAAGCCGACGTGGAACAAATCGTAACATCACTCAACACAGGCAACACATTTATCTTTGGACGCATTGGTGCTCTTATGCAAATTGATGGCAATATCGTGCTTCGCGACAACAACTGCAAATTCCTACCCGAAAACATGGGACTCCCAGTTGTACAACTCAAACGCCTCGCCACAACACAACCTACCAACTCAATTACAATCAACATTCCGCAAACTTCATCCAATGCATTGCGCTATGTTGCATCTATTGCTGTGATTTTCATTCTTACTCTATTTGTTCCTAATCACACACACCAAACATCGCAACGCGCATCTATTTCATTCGACTCACTCCGCAACATCAAAAATATAGAATACGATATACAAATCACAAATGACAATAATAACACACAAGAGAACAGCGAATTAACAACCGAAAAAACAGAAACAACTCAAGCTTCCATTAAATCAACCACCGAAACACCTACTTTCAACACTCAACTTCCAACGCTCGACTCAAAATATCATCTCATCATTGCTAGCCTCACATCACACGAAGACGCAGAAGAATACATCGCAAATCACTCTCATTTCAATCAATCACAACTACAAATCATCGAGTCTAAAGGCAAGTATCGCATCTCTGCAGCAGGATTCAACAAATACAAAGAAGCTCTCCAATACATGGACAGCATTCGAAATAAAGTTCCAACAGCGAAAAATGCTTGGATAATGTGCAAGTAATTCATAGTACAAAAATAAATATTCAAAAAAACTTTGTACTATGAATTTTTTTTTGTACCTTTGCACCGCTTTTCGAGAAAAAGCATTTTAGGTATTAACAAATTAAAAATCAAAGAAAAAGAATGGCAACTAAAATTAGATTGCAACGCAATGGTCGTAAAGGGTATGCCTACTACCACATTGTTATCGCTGATTCACGTGCTCCACGTGATGGACGTTTTGTAGAACGTATCGGTTCTTACAACCCAAACACTAACCCTGCAGCTATCGATCTTAACTTCGAACGCGCTCTTTATTGGGTAATGTGCGGTGCTCAACCAACTGACACAGTTCGCAACATCCTTTCAGGCGAAGGTGTGCTTTTGAAAAAACACCTCCTCGGTGGTGT
>JAZLDO010000002.1:0-21267 GCA_045614825.1 Candidatus Aphodosoma sp.
GACCGACTCACTAAAAAAATGTATCAATAATTTGAAAAATTAATTTTATGAAGCGCAATATAATAATAACAGGAGGAGCAGGATTTATAGGTTCGCACGTCGTTCGTTTGTTTGTAAACAAATATCCTGAATATAATATTATTAACGTAGATAAACTCACTTATGCAGGTAATCTCGCTAATCTTAAAGATATAGAAGATAGACCAAATTATAAGTTTGTCAAGATGGATATTTGTGATTTTGAGGCATTCTATCAATTGATGCAAGATGAGAAGGTAGATGGTATTATCCATTTGGCAGCAGAGAGTCATGTTGATAGAAGTATAAAAGATCCATTTACATTTGCGCGTACCAATGTGATGGGTACATTGTCGCTTTTGCAAGCCGCAAAGCTCTATTGGGAAGCTCAGCCTGAGAAGTATGAAGGCAAACGTTTCTATCATATTTCTACTGATGAAGTGTATGGCGCATTAGAGATGACAAATCCAGAGGGGATTGAACCACCATTTAAGACAGTAGCTTCATCTGAAGGACATAAAGCATACGGTAAGGATTTCTTCTATGAAGATACAAAATATAATCCACACTCGCCATATTCAGCAGCAAAAGCATCGTCAGACCACTTTGTGCGAGCGTTCCATGATACATACGGAATGCCAACTATTGTTACTAACTGTTCGAATAACTATGGACCATATCAATTTCCAGAGAAATTGATACCGTTGTTTATCAATAATATACGTCATCGTAAGCCATTGCCAGTTTATGGAAAGGGAGAGAATGTGCGCGATTGGTTGTATGTAGAGGACCACGCACGAGCGATAGATTTGATATTCCACGAAGGTAAAATAGCTGATACATATAATATTGGAGGCTTCAACGAGTGGAAGAATATTGATTTGATAAAAGTGATGATAGCCACAGTTGATCGCATATTAGGTAATCCAGAAGGTCATTCATTAGAGTTGATAACATATGTTACTGATCGTGCAGGACACGATATGCGTTATGCTATCGATAGCACAAAATTGCAACGCGAATTAGGATGGGAACCATCGCTTCAATTTGAAGAAGGCATCGAGCGTACAGTGCGTTGGTATCTCGATAATCAAGAGTGGATGGATAATATTACTTCTGGTGAGTATGAGAAGTATTATGAGGAGATGTATAAGAATCGTTAAAAATGAGTTTAATTGATAAAATATTATCACGATATGGAGTTTCTGAAACCAAAATTAAGGTGTTTAGAAATCTATATTGGGCTGTATTAGGAAAAGTTGTAACACTTCTTGGTGGACTTTTTGTAGGAATTCTTGTCGCGCGTTATTTAGGACCAGAACAGTATGGATTGATGAGTTATGTGATGAGTTATGTGGCTTTGTTTCAGGTTTTTGCGTCTTTTGGAATGGATAATATAGAAATTCGTGAAGAGTCTAAATTTCCAACAGAAAAAGATAAAATTATAGGAACTGCATTTTTTTTAAAAGTATTTTTTGCAATTTTTACAATAGGGTTAGTGTGTTTGACTGCTTGGATTTTTGAAGCAGATGATTTGACAAAGAAATTAATAGTATTGTATTCATTATCTATAATAATGAATAGTTTTAGTGTTGTTAGAAATTATTTTACTTCGATTATTTGGAATGAGTATATAGTAAAAACGGAGATTGTAAGAACTTTGTTGGGAGCCTTGTTAAAAGTTTTATTATTATTTGTTAGAGCATCTTTGGTTTGGTTTGTTGTAGCTATCTTATTTGATACCATATTGATAGCAATGGGTTATTTGATGTCATATCAAAAGAAAATAGATTCTATATTTAAATGGAGTTTTGATAAAAATTTAGCTATTTTCTTGTTGAAAGAATCATTTCCTTTATTGTTGAGTGGGGCAGCTATTGTTGTATATCAAAAAATAGATCAAATAATGATAGGAAATATGATAGATAAAGAATCAGTCGGTTATTATGCTGTGGCAGGTGCATTTGTTAATATTGTTGGATTTATACCGATTATTTTATCTCAAACAATAACTCCAATTTTAGTTCGTGCTTATAGAGAAAATAAATATATATATCGTAAAAAATCGCATTTATTTATGAATGTGGCAACTTGGATTGTTATTATTGTTTGTATTCTCATTTGTGTTATTGCTTATCCAATTGTTCGTTATACTTATGGTTTACAATATTTAGTTGCAATACCTATTCTGCAAATAACCATTTTTAAAGAAATAGGATATGCTCAAGCGCAGTTTACTGGAGCGATGATAATTTCAGAAGGGATACAAAAATTGGTTGCATTACGTAATTTAATAGGTTGTGTTATTAGTATAATATTAAACGTTTTATTAATTCCTATATGGGGAATTATGGGAGCAGCAATTTCAAGTGTGATTACAGCTATTTTTACAGGATATTTGTCTCATGTTATAATTCCAGTATATAGAGGTATATTTGCAGTACAAACGCAGTCTTTATTGTTTGGATGGAAAGATATAGTAAATATAAAAAGTTTATTAAGGAATTGATATGTCAGTAAAAAAAAGGATATTAAAGTTAATTTCATTTTTATTGGAAGCCAGAGCTACAGTAACGAAAGCAAATATAGTTTCTTTAGAGCCAAGTCAATTATTAAAAGGTAGATGTGCTTTAATAACCGGAGGAACTAGTGGTATTGGTTATGCTATTGCTGAAGCCTTTCTTAAGGCAGGTGCTATAGTTATTATTACTGGGCGAAATAAAGAGCGACTTGGTTGTGCTTGTAATACTCTTTCTAAACATGGTATTATTTTAGGATGTGAGTTGGATAATACTAAAATATCAAATTTAAAAGATAATTTTATAGAAATATTAAATAAAGTATCTCCGTATTCAAAATCTATTGATATTTTAGTAAATAATGCGGGAGTTGGAGTAGGGAGATCTTATCCGAATACAGAAGAGGGTGATTATGATTTGGTTATGTCTACAAATTTAAAGGGTGCATATTTTTTATCTCAATTATTTGGTAAATATTTAGTTAAAAATAATATAAAAGGTAATATTCTTAATATAGAATCTTCTAGTAGTCTTAGATTTGGAAATTCCCCTTATGTTATTTCAAAATGGGGAATGAAGAGTCTGACATTAGGGTTGGCAAAAACATTGGCTCCTTATGGAATAATAGTTAATGCAATTGCACCAGGACCAACGGCAACACCCATGTTGCAAAAAGAATCAACGGATAATATAACAAAAGTTAATTCATTGTTGGGACGTTGGATTTTGCCAGAGGAAATAGCTAATGGTGCAGTTTTTTTAGTGAGTGATATGGGGCGTTCGGTGATAGGAGATACTATTTATATGACAGGAGGAGCTGGCTTATTGACGCAAGATGATGTACCTTATAATTTTTCGCTTGTATAAAAGATGAAAACACATTATTATTCGAAAGAAAGAAATACACAAATAGTAATATCATTGTTAAAGGCACATGGTATTAGGAAGATTATAGCTTCACCAGGAGCTACGAATATTGGTTTTGTTGCAAGTGTTCAAATAGATCCTTATTTTGAAGTTTATTCATGTGTAGATGAACGAAGTGCGGCATATATGGCATGTGGTATGGCTGCAGAAAGTGGAGAACCTGTAGTTATTAGTTGTACAGGAGCTACTTCATCTCGTAATTATATGCCAGGTTTGACTGAGGCATTTTATAGAAAATTGCCGATATTAGCTATTACTTCTTCTCGTGGTGAAAATTTAATAGGACATCTTAAACCACAAGTAACAGATAGAGAAAATTTGCCTTCAGATATTGTAGTAGAACATGTAACAGCCCCTTTAGTGGTAGATAAAATAACAGAAAATTTGTGTACTATAAATGTTAATAAAGCACTTTTAGCACTTACTCGAGCAGGAGGAGGTCCAGCACATATAAATCTTATGACATTAACTCCTACTGATTTTTCAGTACGAAATATAGAACCTGTTAGGGCTATACATCGTTATTCTATAGGTGATGATTTGCCAATTTTGCCAGAAGGTAAAATAGTTGTTTTTATTGGATCTCATAAACTATTTTCTAAGGAGGAAGTGTATTTAATTGATTCTTTTTGTAGAAATTATAATGCAGTAGTACTTTATGACCATACTAGTGGTTATTTTGGTGAGTGTGGAGTTTTGGCTTCGTTGATTATGTGTCAAGAAAAAGTTACTGATTTATTATCAGAGATTGATTTATTGATACATATAGGAGAAATTTCAGGGTGTTATTATTTAGCAAGGATAAAACCAAAAGTAGTTTGGAGAATAAATGAAGATGGTGAAATTAGAGATTTTTTTGGTACATTAACCTCTGTTTTTGAGATGAAAGAGACTTTTTTCTTTAATAATTATTTATTGGATAGAGTAGACGATAAAAATAAATTATTAGAAGATTGTCAGTTTGAGTATAATAAAATTTGCTCTCAAATACCAGAATTGCCATTTAGTAATATATGGATTGCTCAGCAATCGTCGTTATTGTTACCTAAAAATTCAGTTATACATTTTGGAATACTTAATTCTTTGCGTTCTTGGAATTTCTTTCAATTTGATAGTACCATAGTGTCGGATTGTAATGTTGGAGGATTTGGTATTGATGGTATTGTTTCTACAATTATTGGTGCATCATTAGTATCTCCTTCTAAATTGCATTTTTGTGTTTTAGGAGATTTAGCTTTTTTTTATGATATGAATGTTTTGGGAAATAGGCATATTTCTAAAAATATACGTATTCTTATTGTGAATAATGGTTTGGGACAAGAATTTCGTAATCCATCATTTGAAAATAGTTACTCTTTTGGGGAAGATACTAATCTTTATATTGCTGCAGAGGGGCATTATGCGCATAAGTCTAAAGATCTTATAAAAAATTATGTACAATCTCTTGGCTTTGAGTATTTGTGTGCTACAAATAAAATGGATTTTATAAAACAATCGGATCAATTCTTTAAAGAAGATTCTTTAGATAAACCGATTGTTTTTGAGGTGTTTACAGATTCTGAACAAGAAACAAAAGCTTTAAATATGATATGTAATATAGTTACTAAACCTCAAAATAATCCAATTAATAAAATAAAGGAAGTTGTTAAATCTTCTATTCCTGAAGATAAATTACAAGCGCTACGTACTCTATTGAAATAATTATAAGGTAAATATGAAAATAGGTATTTTAACTTTTCATAGAGCTCATAATTATGGAGCTGTTTTGCAAGCTTACGCATTGAAGACATTTCTTGTAGGTCTTGGTCATAATGTGAAGTTAATTGATTATTGGCCTGTATCACATGAGAAAATTTATAAATTGTGGAATAAAGATGTATTTAAAAATAAATCTTTTATTATTAGATTAAAAATATTTATTAAGTTTTTATTATTATTTTTTAAGAAAAAAAAGAGAATAGATAAATTTAATAATTTCATTTATTCTTATTTGGAATTGGATAAAATAATAAAATATCAAAAATTAGACTCTGATATAAATATAAATGTTGATTGTCTTGTTTATGGAAGTGATCAAATTTGGCGTAATTGGATTACATTAGAAAAATATATTGGTTTTGATTCTACCTACTTTGGATATAATGTAGATTCTTCTGTTCCTAAAATAACTTATGCAGCAAGCATGGGGATTATTAAATATACTAAAGAAGAGGAAATTTTTTTACAAAAGGCAATTGCAAATTTTTCAACTATTTTAGTAAGGGAAAATAATTTATTCAATTTATTAAATTCTTTTGATTATAAATCTGATATTGTTTGTGATCCAGTCTTTTTATTATCAAAAAAACAATGGAATGATATTTTGCCTAAAAGTAAATATCTGTCAAAGGAGTATGTTGTGTATTATCGATTATTGCCATCAGTTGAGGCTGAAAAGTTAGCTTATGAAATGGCTAAAAGATATAATTGTGAATTGTTGATTATTACAGCATCTGTTTCATTGTCATATAAAAAGAATGAGAGACAGACACTTTCTCCTTTAGAATTTATTCAAGTGATAAGAGATGCTAAATTTGTTATTGCTACATCTTTTCATGGAACTGCTTTTTCTTTGATTTTCGAAAAACAATTTTATACCTTAGGATTAGGTGCTAATAGTGATAGAGTTTTAACATTGTTTGATAATTTAGGTTTAAAGGAACGATATATTGATGATTTTAGTAAAGTTAATTTTGATTATATAGATTATGTTGATGTGAAATCTAAATTTGATAATATGACATATAATTCAAAAATGTTATTAAATAAGGCATTGAATATTTGATAATTAATGAAGTAAGTAATGAAGTTTAATATTTATGATATAATAATAATTGTTGTTATAGCATTGCAAGCAATGGGGTTGGTTCAAATTTGGATTGTTTCATCGTTGTTATTGTCTGCTATTATTTGTTTCCCTTGTGCTGTTATGCAATTTGTTCATATATTTAAAACACATAAAATAAAACCAATAATACTTTTCTTTATATGTTGGTTTATTTATGCAATGTGTTCTGTTTTTTGGACAATAGATGTTGATGGCGTGGCTTTTAGAAGTGTTTATGAGTTTATGTTGTATATGGTTGTGTTTGTAGGACTCTCTTTTTGTGTTGAAAAATCACAAATGCCACAAAAATCATTTTTATTAGGGTGGACGATATTACCAATTTTAACTTTTCCTCTTGCTTTTTGGGAAATTAATACGGGATTGCATTTGCCTTTTTGTTATACTGAAGGTTTTGAGATAACAGGAGCAGATGGAGAGTCTGGAGAGCGTATTTTTGCATCTACAACTTTTGCAAATCTTAATACTTACGTTTCGTTGTTATGTGTTTGTTTGCCATTTATGTTTTCCGCTATTTTTATTTATGATAGATATAAGTGGTTTTTCTTTGTAATAGCAATTATATCTATTGTTTTGTTGTTGATAAATTCTTCAAGAGGAGGAATGTTGGTGCTTGTTGTTGATTTGGTTCTATTTTTATGTTTTTATTATAGATCTAATTTACGATATAAGTCTTTAGTGTCTATTTTAGTTTTTGTTATAGGTGCTTATTTTTTAGTGATGTATGGGGAGCTTTTATTTAATCAATTATTTGGGCGTTTAGATTCTTTGTCTAATAGTGGGTCTAGTTTATTTGAGGATTCTTATCGTATGGATTTGATTGTTTCAGGTTTAGGGTTAAGTGTTTCTTCTATGGGAATTGGTTGGGGTATCGAGGCTATGAATGAAGCTTATGATACTATGACGCAAGTTGCTATACATCGTGCTCATAATTTTATAGTTGAATTTTTGATTGTTTACGGATGGCCGTTATTTATTATCTTTGCTTATTTTATTATGAAGTCATTATTGAAAATAGCGAAAGATGGTGATATGGGGGTTAGGTATTTAGGTTATACTATATTTTGTTCTTTTTGGCCTTGGATGGTAATTGATGATACTTTTTTTGAGCGTAAGTTTGTTTGGTTTTTTATAATGACTATTTTTTTATTGCCTTGTATTAATAGTGAAGAAAAATTATTAGATGAATAAGTTATGAAAGTTTTGTATTTTGCTCCAACTTCAACATTATATGGTGATAATATTGCATTATTGAATATATTGTCAGTTTTGGCTAAAGAGAAAGGGGTAGTTCCATATATAATTACATCAAGGAAAGGTGATTTTACTGTAAAATTAGATGAATTAGGTTATGATTATTCCATAATGAATTTTGGTCAGGTTTTATGGCCTAAATTAGATGTATTAAGGGATTATATATTGTGGTTACCGCGAATTTTAATATATTTATTATGGTATAATTCTGTTTTATATTTATATATCAAAACAAAAGATATAATAAAAGGATTTAAGCCAGACTTGATACATACAAATAATAGTTGTGTATATACAGGTTTGATAGTTTCAAAAATTTTTGGAATAAAACATGTACAACATATTCGAGAATATCCCGAACTAAGTTTTGGGCGAAAAAGTTTTATTAATAGGAAAAGTTTTTTTAGTAAATTTAAATGGAGTGGAAATAATAATATTTTTATAACTAAAGGAATAGACATATTATGGAATTCCAATGATTCTGTAGAGGGACGTATTATATATGATGGAGTTTTTTCTGAGAGTTATAATTTTAAAAATATTATTAATAAAGATGATTATTTTTTGTACGTTGGTAGATTAGTAAAATATAAAGGAGTATTAGATTTGCTCGAGGGGTTTAATATTTTTTGTAAAAATAATGATTCTGTTAAGTTAAAAATTGTTGGAGATGGAGATGTGGATTATAAAAAAGTATTGGAACAATTTGTTTCGCAGAATAATTTATCTGATAGAGTTGATTTTTTAGGTTACAGAAAAGATGTTTATCCTTTAATGGGCAAGGCAATGGCTGTAATTGTTCCCTCACACTATGAACCTTTTGGCTTTATTATTGCTGAAGCAATGATAAATGGTTCTTTGGTTGTCGCTCGTAATACGACAGGCCTTAAAGAGCAACTAGATAATGGTGTTGATATTTCAGGTAATGAAATAGGATTGCGTTTTAATAAGGATGAAGAAATTTCGGTGTTGTTAGAAGAAATAGTAAGTAATGGTATTGATTATTATAATCCAATGATTAAGCGTTCTCAAGATGTTGTAAAATTATACACTATTGAAGAAAGTGCTAAGAATGTTTATAATTTTTATTGTGATATTTTGAAAAATTGATAATATGTCAGAGCAAAAAAGAAAAGCGCGAGTCATAGCGTTTTATTTACCTCAATTTCATCCTATACCTGAAAATGATGAGTGGTGGGGTAAAGGTTTTACAGAATGGACTAATGTAGGTAAAGCAAAACCATTGTTCAAGGGACACTATCAACCACGTGTTCCTGCTGATTTAGGTTATTATGACTTGCGAATGCCAGAAGTAAGAGAAGCACAAGCAGATATGGCAAGAGAAGCTGGAATTGAAGGGTTTTGTTATTGGCATTATTGGTTTGGAAATGGCAAAAGAATTTTAGAGCGTCCATTTAATGAAGTTTTAGTGTCAGGTAAACCTGATTTCCCATTTTGTTTGGGTTGGGCTAATCATTCTTGGACGAATAAAACATGGGAAGCTGGTACTCGTAAAGTAAAGGAAGCAACCTTGCTTGAGATGGTTTATAATAAAGAGGAATATATTAAGCATTTTAATGAAGTTTTACCTGCATTTAAAGATAAACGATATATTCAAGTTGATGGAAAACCATTATTTTTGGTGTTTAGACCATTAGAAATACCTAATCCAAAAGAATTTATTGATTTATGGCAATCTTTAGCAAAGGAACAAGGACTTAATGGAATTCATTTCGTTGGTATTTCTCCATCGATAGATGTTGATAAGCAGTCAACTTTAAATGTGTTTAAACGTAATATTCCAAGCGAAGGTAATTTTTTGTATGCAAACTTGTTTGCTCAAGGTTTTGATGCAATAAATTCGCGTGGTGTATTTAGGGCTGAATTATTAGCTCGTTCTTTATTTAATATAGTAAAACGTTATGTGTTAAGAGTTTTATTTAATCATTTTGTTTTGGCTAAAATGCCTCAAAAGGAAATAAATAAATATATCTACGATGAATACGATAAGTTAGAAAATGTTTATCCTACTTTATTGCCTAATTGGGATCGTTCTGCTCGTAGTGGAAAGCAGGCTCGTATTTATACTGATAGTACTCCTGAAGTTTTTAGGGAGCAATTACTTTCTGCTTTAAGTTTATTAGAAGATAAAAATGATGAACATAAAATATTATTTTTGCAATCATGGAATGAGTGGGCTGAGGGTAATTATGTTGAACCAGATTTGAAGTATGGTCATGGTTTTTTGAATGTTATAAAAGAGTGTATTTTGAAATAAGTTTATTCTGAAAATGCTAGATTTTAAATTCTCTGTATGTATGTCGGTTTATAAAAATGATAAACCGGAATATGTAGATATTGCAATTCAAAGTATTTTTATTAAACAAACAATTAAACCCAACGAAATAGTTTTGGTTGTTGATGGACCTGTATCAGAGGAGTTGGAATGTTTGATAGATAATTATGCTATAAAATATTCTGAAATTTTTAGTATTATTAAATTAGCGAAAAATCAAGGTTTAGGTAATGCTTTGAGAATAGCTGTTGAAAAAGCAAAATATGCTTGGATTGCAAGAATGGATAGTGATGATATTGCAGTATCGAATAGGTTTGAAAAGCAAATAGCTTTTTTGCAAGAAAATTTAGATGTTGATATTGTAGGTGGACAGATAACTGAATTTATTGATTGTGAGACGAATATTGTTGGGGTTAGAAATGTGCCTTTATTGAAAAATGATATAAATGCTTATATAAAAGCACGTTGTCCATTTAATCATATGACAGTATTGTTTCGTAAAGATAAAGTCTTGACTGTCGGAAACTATATTGATTGGCATTATAATGAAGATTATTATTTATGGATAAGAATGTTTTTAGATGGTTGTACATTTGCTAATTTGCCAGAGGTTTTAGTTAATGTTCGAGTTGGAAAAGAGATGTATCAAAGGCGTGGTGGATGGAAATATTTTTTCAGTGAAGCTAAATTGCAGAAATATATGTTTGACAATAACATTATAACTGTTATTCGTTTTGTTTATAACATTTTAGGTCGATTTGTTATACAAGTTTTAATGCCAAATAAATTAAGAGGTTTTGTTTTTCAAAAATTATTTAGAGTAAGATAAAATATATAAAAGTATGAATATTTTAATACTTGCAGATTTGGTTACTTTTTCTGGCGTGGGTAATTATATTCGTTTTTTATCTGCTAGTTATGTTTCTAGGGGGGATAATGTTATAATTGCAACAGCTCAAGATGATTTACATATTGAAGGTGTGACAACTTATTTACTTAAACCTATTAACACAAATCCTATTAACATATTTGTTAATCTAAAAATACTTAGAAGACTAGTAAAAAAACATTTAGTTGATGTCGTACATGCAAACCATAGAATGTCTTCATTTTTGATGGGTGTCTATAACATTTTTTATTCTCATATTCCTGTAGTTTGGACATCTCATTCAGGAGCTTTTCCTATGAATATTGTAAAAAAAATGATGGGATATTATGGTCATCAATGTATTGCTGTTTCTTCAGAATGCAAAGAGTTTATATTGAATGTTTTAAATATATCAGAAGAAAAGGTTAATTTAATTTATAATGGTGTAAATGAAAAAGAATTAACAACTCTATCTAGTGATGAAATTCGTAAGTTAAAAGAATTTTTTAAAATACCATTGGACAAGATAGTCATTGCTATACATGGTAGAATTGCTCATGCAAAAGGATTAGATTTTTTGATAGATGTATTGTCTAATCTAGATATTGAAAAATTAAAAAAAATTATTGTTGTTTGTTCTGGAGAATATAGCAATAATGAATATTATGAAGAATTGAATAAGCGTTTGATTCATCATAAATTGCAAGATTTGTTTATTTTTATTGGGTGGTGTAAATCTCGAGATTTATTAGGAATTGCTGATTTAATGTTGCAACCTAGTAGAAGAGAGGGATTTCCGTTAGCTGCTGTAGAAGCTTTTTTTATGGAAGTTCCAGTTATAAGGACACAAACTGGAGGCTATTTGGATATGAAAGATATTTGCGTAGGTATTTCTTTTGGTGATGAAAAGATTTTTTTATCATATATAGAGCGTTTTATTGATAATCCTCTGCAATTTTCAGATATGGTAAAAAAAGCAAAAGTAAAAGCTTTGGAGCAATTTACTTTAGATACAATGGTAAATAAAACGTATGAGGTTTATTTATCTGCAATAAATTCGGTAAAAGGTAATTAATGTATTATTATTGGTATGATAAAAAAATACAAGAAAGGTTATACGACTGGTGTATATGATATGTTTCATATAGGTCATTTAAATATATTGCGTAGAGCAAAAGAACAATGTGAATATTTAGTTGTTGGTGTTACAACAGATGAATTATGTTACGAGAGAAAGAAAAAATATCCAGTTATTAAAGGTGTTGATAGGGTGGCGATAGTAGAGGCTATTCGTTATGTTGATCAAGTGGTTTATCAAATAGATATGGATAAATTAAATGCAGTTAAAGATTTAGGTTGTGATGTGGTGTTTGTTGGTAGTGATTGGCAAGGAACTGATGCGTGGATAAAATATGAACAAGAATTTAATGAAATAGGAGTAGAAGTTGTGTATTTATCACATACAGATGGAATCTCTTCTTCTATTTTAAGAGATAAAATTAGTGAGTTAAAATAGGGCTATATGGTAGATATAAAATTATTACAAAGAAAAATATTAGAAATTACATTATATTTGGATAGTTTCTGTCGTGAACATCAGATTGAATACTATTTGATGGGAGGGAGTGCATTAGGTGCATTGCGCCATAAAGGTTTTATACCATGGGATGATGATTTAGATGTGTTTATGACATATGATAACTATCGGAAATTTATAGAAAGTGCAAAAAAACATCTTGATACAGAGCATTTTTATTTGCAAGAAGAAAATACAGAGGAGTGGCCGATGTTTTTCACAAAGTTGAGAATGAATGGTACTACTTTTATAGAAGAGAATACTCAGAATTCAACTATGCATCAGGGTGTATTTATTGATATAATGTGTCTTAATAATGTGTCTGATAACAATATTTATCGTTTTATTCAATATGTTTCAGCTCTTTTATTGACCGCACAAACAATTGATAAGCGTGGATATGCTTATAATACTTCTTTTAAAAAGAAGGTTGCGATGATTTTTGCACGTTTATTTGTAAGGGGGAAAATAAAATCATTTTTGTTATCTATTGTTCGTAGTTTAAATAAAAAAGAAACTAATCTTGTAGGGCATTTTTTTGGTAAAGCGCCATATAAGAGAACTTCTTTTCCTAAAAAATGGTTGGGTATTATGAGATATGTTGATTTTGATGGAGAAAAACTACCTATCCCAGAAAAAGCTGAAGAGTATTTGACTTTGCGATTTGGTGATTGGCGTAAAATGCCAGATCAAAAAACATTAGATCAGTATCCTATTCATGCATTATTTGTTGATTTAGAAAAAGATTATACAGAGTATATTAGCAAAGGTTATGATTTTAAAAATAATATTTGATAGAATAATGGCGCTATTGGGACTTATATTTTTAAGTCCAATATTATTAATAGTTGCTATTTTGATAAAAATAAAAATGCCTGGAGGTCCTATTGTTTTCACTCAAAAACGTGTGGGGCAATATGGAAAATTATTTACGATGTACAAGTTTCGTAGTATGACGGTTGGACATGGAGGTTCTTCTATTTCAGTGGCTGGTGAAAATCGTATAACACCTTTGGGTGCAAAATTGCGTAAATACAAATTGGATGAATTGCCTGAATTATGGAATGTGTTGATTGGTGATATGAGTTTTGTTGGACCTCGTCCTGATGTGCCTGGTTATGCCGATATGTTAGAAGGTAATGATAGAAGAGTTTTAGAGTTAAAACCAGGTATAACAGGTCCAGCGAGTCTTAAATATCGTAATGAAGAAGAAATTTTGGCTTTGCAAGATAACCCAATTAAATATAATGATGAGGTTATTTTTCCTGATAAAGTAAAAATTAATCTTAACTATTTGGATAATTGGTCTTTTTTTGAAGATATAAAAATAATAATATATACTGTTTTAGGTAAGGATTATGAATAAAAAAATATGGCTTTCGCTTGCTCACATGTCGGGTCGTGAGCAGGACTTTATTAAAGAGGCTTTTGATACTAATTGGGTAGTGCCATTAGGTCCGAATGTAAATGGATTTGAGACTGATTTAGAGCAATATATTGGCGAAAATAAACATGTAGTAGCTCTTTCTGCTGGTACTGCAGCTTTACATCTCGCTCTTGTTATGCTTGGGGTTAAAGCAGGTTATGAAGTCATTTGCCAAAGTTTCACATTTGCTGCTTCTGCCA
The DNA here is from genome assembly GCA_045614825.1 of Candidatus Aphodosoma sp. Classification (GTDB taxonomy): domain Bacteria; phylum Bacteroidota; class Bacteroidia; order Bacteroidales; family Paludibacteraceae; genus Aphodosoma. The sequence continues at coordinate 13,969 of JAZLDO010000002.1, forward strand.
ATCCTATTACTTATCTTGGAGCAACACCTGTTTTTATTGATAGCGAGTGCGATACATGGAACATGGACCCTCAATTGCTCGAGCAAGCAATTCTCGATCGCAAAAACATAACAGGTAAATATCCCAAAGCAATTATTCCTGTTCATCTCTATGGAATGCCAGCAAAAATGGACGAAATCATGGCAATTGCCAATCGTTATAATATCCCAGTCTTAGAAGATGCCGCTGAAGCATTGGGCTCTACTTATAAAGGTCAAGCTTGTGGAACTTTTGGAGAGTATGGTGTATTGTCGTTCAATGGCAACAAAATGATTACAACTTCAGGTGGTGGTGCGCTTGTAACTCCAACAAAAGAAGCTAAAAATCGCGTAATGTTCTATGCCACACAAGCACGTGAAAATGCGCCTCATTATCAGCACGAAGAAATAGGGTATAACTATCGTATGAGCAATATTTGTGCTGGTATTGGTCGTGGACAAATGTATGTTCTCGACGAGCACGTAGCACGTCGTCGTGAGATACATGCTCTTTATACCGAACTCCTAAAAGATGTCGAAGGCATCACTGTCGTGCAACGCCCATCAGCCGAATACGACTCTAATTTCTGGCTCACTTGCATCCTTATTGATTCAGCTATAACAGGTTACACTCGCGAAGATTTACGTATAAAAATGGACGACGCACAAATCGAAACACGTCCACTTTGGAAACCAATGCACCTACAACCCGTATTTGCCAACACACCAAAGTACGTCAATGGTGTCAGCGAAGCACTATTTAATGATGGACTTTGTCTTCCTTCTGGGCCAATGTGTACTGATGATGATATACGTCGTGTTGTGAAAGTTATTGTAGATTATAAAAAATAAATTTGTAAGATGATTGATAAGGACTATTTACAAAAATACGAAGAGGAGTTGACTCAGAAATTACTCCGTCAAGCACATGATTTGCGTTATGGAGCAGAGCAACTTTATCATACTGAAGATTTAGAGGAGATGTGGTATAAGATTGCTCCACAATATATGGTGGATGCAATACCTGAAATTGCTCAATATCCAACTGTAGCTATTGCTTGGGCTGGTTATATTGGCATGGCTCTTGCTCATCTATGGGATAAGAATTGGGAAGAGGTGCTTGGTCGCGAAGATGTATATGCTTCGTTGCGCAATCCTCGTGGTTTCGACGAGATGGATGAATATATCATCGAGGGCGTGATGGGTTATTTGCTCGATAGCAAAACTGCTCAAGGTTTCGAAAACCTTATGCGCTCACTCTCGCAAACTGCATTGGCACAAATTCGTCACGAGGAGATTGAGCCTCAAAGCGAAATGGCATTCCACGTCTTTGCTCGTACCACTAAAGTGATGTTTCGCATCGGTGCAAGTTGCGAACTCTATCGTCTCGGCTACAAATACCAAAAAGTTTAGATGTTTGTTTTTAACAGAACGACATATTTTATTAATTTATTAATAATGTATTTTATGAAGAAGTTTGTCGTCTTTCTAAATTTATTATTGATTTGTTCGTTTGTATCTATTTCTTGTGTAAATGAAAAAGGAGGGTATGAAAATGGACATGAATATGTTGATCTTGGTTTGTCGGTAAAATGGGCTACATGTAATATAGGTGCTGATAGCACGTGGTATGGTGGTGCCCATTTTGAATGGGGAGAGGTGGAACCTCGTCAGTGGGGTGACTCAAAAGAGAATAAATATTGTGCATATTCTAGTGATATTACTAAATATTGTACTATTGCTAAATACGGATATAATGGTTTAGTTGATGATAAAATTATATTAGATGTAGAAGATGATGCGGCTACTATTAATTGGGGAGGTAGATGGCGTATGCCAACTAAGGAGGATTTTGATGAACTTTGTGATAATTGTACTTTTGAATTACAGACGTTAAATGGGAAAATAGGTTATAAAGTGATAGGTAAGAATGGTAATTTTATATTTTTACCTATGCCAGATATTGAAGAAGGTGAGGCTATGTGGGTTCGTGTGGGGAGATATTGGTCTTCGTCTCTCTATATATCATTACCATTTCAGGCTTATCAAATGGTGTTGGAAAAATATTCGGTAGATGTTTATGATTGGTATCGAGGTAGCTCGGCATTTATACGTCCTGTTTGTCCATAGTTATCTGTAAAAATTTGTACTTCTGTTAAAACTAAAAAATTGATATATGGAAATTTTCTTATTTATTCTTTCTGCGGTGTTGATTATTGTGGGGATAATTGGAGCAGTGGTTCCTGCATTGCCTGGTCCGCCATTGGGCTATGTGGGTCTATTGTTGTTACAATTTACCGATAAGGTTCAGTTCTCTGTCTCGTTTCTTGTGGGATGGGGTATTGCTACGTTGGCGGTGACGATACTCGACTACTATCTCCCTATTTGGACAACCAAAAAGGTGGGTGGGTCGAAAGCTGGTATCAATGGCAGTATAATAGGCATGATTGTCGGCATCATATTTACGCCTGTAGGTATGATTCTAGGCACACTTCTTGGGGCTATTATAGGCGAACTTGTCGGTGGAGCTTCGGGCGATAAAGCCCTTCGTAGTGGTCTCGCTACTTTTGTAGGTACTATGCTCAGTATCGGTATTAAATTGATTATGTGTGTGTCTTTTGCAATATATTTTATATTCCAATTGTTTTAAACTATTATATATAATGTGGGTCTAAAAAAAACAAAGGAGGATGTAATTATGAAACGATTAATGTTATATATTTGTGCATTGTGCATTGTGAGTAGTACTTTTGCTCAACGTTATGATTATGATGATATCTATTTTAATCCTAAAAAAGATATAAAACCTGTCGTAGTCGAAGCACCTGAAGCGGTGGTTGAAGAAGAGGTTGCGCCAGTTGTCGATGGTGCTTATTCCGAGGATGGTATGTCGTATACTGCGCGTATCAATATGTTCCATCGCGCTGAGGATTCTACTCAACAACGTCTTGCTCATATTGCAGATCCTAATTATACAACTAATGTGTTTGTTCTTACCGACGGACAATATGTTGTAGATGTTGATGGCAACGACATTCAGATTGTCGAAAACTACAACTATCCGTATATGGATTGGAGTAATGCTTATTGGAATAATCCTTATTCTTATGGTCCATATACATCAAGCTATTATTGGAATCGTAGCATGTATGGTTGGTATGGTTCTTATTATGGTGGTTATGGTTGGTCGGTAGGGTATTACGACCCATATTTCTATGGTTTTTATAATCCATGGTACGACCCATTCTATACTCCATATTGGGGTTATGCAGGTTATTACGATCCTTATTGTGGTTATTATCATCATCATCATCACCACCATCATCATGGTTATTATCCTAATTACGGTAGTGGTTCGCATCATCCAAAACCAGATTGGGGTGATTATGTAGCTCGTGGCAACGAAAATGAACGTAGAAAAGTGAATAGTTCTTCAAGAGTGGCAGCTAATGTAGCTTCTGTTAGTAGAGTATCGACTTCTACTACAGCTACAACTGCATCTGTGCGTCGTGCAAGTGATGCAAAAGTTTCTACTTCGACAGTTCGTGGTGCTTCTACTTCAACAAATAGGACCACATCTACAACTACTACAAGCACTCAACGTCGTAAGACATCTACATCCGCTTTGCCAGCACGACCAATATTACCAAGAGAGTCAACTGTAACTACAGCACCTATACGTTCAACTTCTGTGACTTCAAATAATTCGTCATCAGAAGTAAGAAACTCTTCTTCGAATGTAAGAAGTTCGTCATCTACAACACGTTCTGCTACAACACGTTCTGCTTCAACATATCGTCCATCATCTTCATCAACACGCTCTTCTGGAGGTTTCAGTGGAGGTAGCAGTAGTGGCGGTGGTCGTTCGGGAGGCTCAAGTTCATCTTCAACACGACGCAGATAACATATTTAGATTACAAATTGCAGATAATAGGTATGAAAAGAATATTAATATTAGTTTGTGCATTGTGCATTGTGCATTGTGCATTTTCACAAGGTTTGATGGATGCTTCGCGTATGGCTAATACCGACATTATGGGTACAGCGCGATATATGTCAATGGCAGGTTCAATGGGTGCACTTGGTGGTGATCCTTCTGCTGTGCTTGATAATCCTGCAGCTCTTGGTATTTATCGTTCGTCAGAGTTGAGTTTTACGCTTAATGCCACACCTTCGGTTACACTCGCAACTTCACCTACTCATGCAGTGAAACAAAACGATTTTTTCTTTAATTTCAATCAATTAAGCTATGTTGTTTCGTTGCAAACAGGTAAGGATAATGGTTATGTTTCAAGCAATTTTAGTTTTGCTTACAATCGTTTGAAGGATTTTCATCGTCAGGTGTCAGTTGCTGCAAATGGTACATCATCAATGACTAATATGATAGCTGATTTCAGTAATGGATTTTATCCGTCTGAAATTCATGAAGATAATCTCTATGTTCCATATCTTTCCGTTCTTGGTTATCAAGGATATTTGATGGATCCAATGTATCCTGATTCTATGTATTATACTCCATACGCTTATGATGCTAATCGCATGGTATATAAAGGCGAGGAGAGTGGACGTATTGATGAATATAATTTTTCGTACGCAGCTAATGTTGGACATTTTCTTTATATAGGTGCGGGAGTTGGCTTGCAAACTATTGATTATAGGTTGATTTCGTATTCAGGCGAGATGTATGATAATGGAGCTAGTGCTACGCTCAAGAATGAATTTAATACATCCGGCATAGGTTGTAATCTTAGTATTGGTCTCATTGTACGTCCTATATCATGGATGCGTATTGGTGCTTCGTTAAAATCGCCAACATGGTTTGCTATGACTGATCGTTTTTATGGCACGATAAAAGGTGAAGGTACATCAGCCGATTATGCATTGGTTGAATATTCAACACCAAGATCTAATAGTAGTTATGGATTCAATTCACCTCTCAAACTGCAAGCTTCTGCAGGCTTTGTTATTGGTAAAGTTGCACTTATTAATGTTGATTATCTTTATACACACAATGTGGGAATGAAATTTAAGGGTGAAGAATCAGATTATCTTTTTGCAGAACCTGAATTTCAATATGAAAATAGTGAAATAAAGAAATATTCTCTTTCTACACATACAATTAAGGCTGGTGCAGAGTTCCGTATTGCATCTCAATTTTCATTTCGTGCAGGTGCAGCATATCGTACTCCAAATTTAGCGGATAATGCAACGCACACATTATTAGATAATACTACTCGTACTGATATGGAAGTGTTTGTAGATAAAGGAATGTTTTATGCATCTGGTGGATTTGGTTATCGCTACAATGGTTTTGGTATTGACTTAACATACGCATATAGTCAACAAAGTCAAGCTTTTTCACCATTTCAACAAGGTGCAGAAATATTAGGCAATGGTTATTATGGTGTGATGAATGCCCAATCACAAGCGCATCTTGCAAGTGTTAAAACTGTGCGTCATAATATTGTAATAACACTTTTATATAAATTCTAAGGTCTTTTGCGAGCGAGATAGAGTTGAGTGGAGTTGAAAATGTTTTGCCAGATGACGTAGAGGCCAGGAGCGAGGGCAGTGACGGGATTGAGATAGGCAGAGCAGATCCAGATGGCGAGGATAGTGTTTTTTTGTCCGAGAGATTGTCCGCATGCGATGGTGTCGCCTGATGATTTACCGATGGCTTTACCGATGAAGAATTGGAATAGGCAGGCGATGAGAGAACCGATAGAGAGTAGGATTAGGGTGTGGAGGTCGGTAGGTTCTTCGATGAGCGAGCGAACCGTCATACCCATAGCAATAGTGAGCGCAATAGCCCACATATAGAATGCCAAACCGCTGATAGAAGTGAGTTTGGCATTTATTTTTGGTAGTTGCCAGCGGATGAGTTGAGCAAGAAGGAATGGGCAGATGAGAAGAGGGAAGATGTGACTTATGATATGTAGAAAAGCAGGGAGAAATTGAGAATTGAGAATTGAGAATTGAGAATTGAGGGAGCTGTTTGTGATGAGAGGGAATAGGGCAGGGATGACGAAGGCGACAGCGATGTTGCAGAGGAGGGTATAGGTGGTGATGCTGGCTACGTTGCCACCGAGTTTGCCTGTTACGACAGCAGCGGCAGTGGCGGTAGGACTGATGATGCAGACCATAATGCCTTGTGCAACAATGGGGTCGAATGGAGCAATGAGAAAATAGACTGCAATAGCCCCGATGATTTCGATAGCGAGAAGATAGAGATGCGATAGGCGAGGGCGGAGGTCGCGAAGAGATATTTTGCTGAATGTTAGAAGTAACATTGTGAAAATGAGATAGGGAGTGATGAAAGAGAGATAGTCCATCACTTTATAGCCTAAAGCTCCAACGAGCATGGCAATGGGGAGAGTCCAGTTTTTTAGGAAATTCATAATTTAGACTTTTATTTTAACATAAGTACAGAATATATTTATGGGATAATTAAGTCTTTTATACTTGAATGGTTTTAATTGGTTACTTTTGTTTTTTAAGTACATACCTTGTGATTAATTAGTAATTTTTTTATGTTTTAGGGCTTGTACTTGAAAAAGTAGTTATCCTAATAGAGTTAAAGATATAGATTATAATTTGTAAGCCTGCAAATTAGTTTTGTACTTGTGTTTAAAAAATATACTATCTGAGTTTGTGGCGGTTGAAGTGAGGGCCTACGTATAGGGTGAAATATATGGCTGAGATGAGGCATAGTGTGCCACCGATGAGATAGGCGTAGGCAAAAGAGGTGTGTTGAGAAACGATGCCACCGAGGATGAGTCCGATGCCGATGCCGACATCCCATGATGTTAGGTAGGTAGAGGTAGCAGTGCCACGTTGGTTGTGTTCGGCGAGGTTGACAAACAGAGTGTTATAAGCTGGGAAGATAGTGCCAAAACCAACTCCAACGAGTAGGGCTATTATGCAAAATATGAAGTTGAGTGTGTTTGGGTAGAATTGGCTGATAGGTAGGCATGCTGCAAGTCCGAAATAGCATATAAAAACGATTGTGATGCCAACAGATATTACTTGAGAAACATTGCCACGGTCGACCAATTTGCCCGAGAATATGCGCGAAGTCATCATACCAGCAGCCATAAAAGTGAAGAAAAGTCCGCTTGAAATAGAGAGGTTTAGTTCTTGTGCATATACGGCGATGTAGCTGGATGTGATGCCGTAAGGCACTGATAGTAAGAGTAGAGCCAATCCGGCAGGGAGGCCTTTGATGAGTAAGAAGCGGTCGAGAGAGATAGGTGGGCGTTTGACCGGTGGTTTTTGTTTAGTG
>JAZLDO010000003.1:0-3166 GCA_045614825.1 Candidatus Aphodosoma sp.
TGCGATATTCGCGCGTATTCTTCTCGCGACATCCATAATTCAAACATTTTCTCATAATCGGTCTATCTAAAAATTTCGCGCTACAAAATTACAACATCAAATTGACAACTTTTGTCAATAACAAAAATATTTTCAAAAAAAGTACAAAAAAAAATCACAAATCCATAAAATATAGAACAGCAAAGCGGTCTAAAACAACTAGAACGTCTAAAAAAACACTCCCCAAAAAAACATCAAACTTCAACAAAACATTGGCACAATCTTTGCAATTCTAATAGTACAAAATCACACCTTCAGCCTGAGGTTAGAAAATTCAACAGTTACTTTTTAACACCACCGAGGCTAACTTCCTTTATCAATGGCGGGCTGCGCTTCTCTCAAAGAGTTGTAACCAACAAGGTCGGCAGATTACAGCGAACTGGAACACCTCAAATCTTACTCAATAGGAATTTTTCTCAACAAAACGGCAGTGCGATTTTCTCAATAAATATCCGCTCTCTACCCAACCAGTAGAAGCGGATTATTTTTTTACACAAAACAACCACTCTCAGTGTGTAATCCCCTCAAGCAAGGTGTGAGGTAACTGCACCGTAGAAAACCGCCATTTTCAACAACCACTCACAATGTGTACTTGGCAATATTTTTTATAAAAACACAGCAAAATCCCTTTTTCACGCCAAAAACACCTCATAATAGACCAAAAATAGACCAAATTCATCAAAAAAACTACATATTACACCCATTACCATCACTCAAAAACATGTTATATAACATATTTTACAAAATCTATCAAAATAAACATAAATAAAAGTACATCAATTACTTAACTCATAAAACCCAATTAAATCATACTATTGAAATGTTAAATAAAATTAAATATTACAACTTTTTCGCCAAAATGCTTGCTAATTCAAAAAAAAGTCGTAACTTTGCAACGTGTTTTTCATGGTATTAGATTTAAGGTTAAGAAAAGATTGTGGTAGCCGCGAAGGCTGCCCTTTCTTGTTTTTAGACCTACCCCTCAAACAATGCACAATGCACAATGCACAATTACTCCCGTTGGTCATGACCTTCAGCTCATAACTCTTAATTTTATCACCAAAGATTCAAAGACCTTCGGTCCATCATAAAAAAAACATGATTAGAGTTAATTACTCACTTCGTTCGTGATTATTGCTATGCTCGGCATAATGAGCAAGCTTCTTCAGCTCTCGCTTACCGCAATAATTCCCAACTCCTAACTCCTAATTCCTAACTCCTAATTAATATGCAACCTCTTTTAGGCCGTACCCTCACAGAACTCAAAGAGATAGCTCAACAAGCTGGTCTCCCCGCCTTCACTGGCAAGCAAATTGCCGACTGGCTCTACAAAAAGCATGTCACCTCTATCGACCAAATGACCAACATCTCAGTCAAAAGTCGCGAGGCTCTCAAAGCCAACTACTGCGTTGGCATCACCCAACCTGGTTGGTCAGCTGCATCGGTCGATGGCACTAAAAAATATCTTTTCCAAACTACCCATGGTCAAATCGAAACGGTTTTTATCCCCGAAGACGACCGTGGCACTCTCTGCGTATCTTGCCAAGTGGGTTGCAAAATGAATTGCCAATTCTGCATGACTGGCAAACAAGGTTGGAGCGGTAGCCTCACTGCTGCCGAAATTATGAATCAAATATGTGGCATCCCAGAGGTTGATCGCCTCACCAACATCGTTTTCATGGGCATGGGCGAACCTTTCGACAACACCCTCGAAATCCTTCGCACTTGCGAAATCCTGACTGCCGACTGGGGCTTTGCTTGGAGCCCTCGCCGCATCACAGTGTCGAGCGTCGGCCTCATCCCTGGCATGAAGGAGTTTCTCTCAAAAACCGAATGCCACCTCGCCATCTCGCTCCACAACCCATTCCCTGACGAACGCGCCAAAATCATGCCAGCCGAAAAGGCTTATAGCATCACTCGCGTCATCGACGAAATCAAAAAATACGATTGGGAACACCAACGCCGTATCTCTTTCGAATATATTGTCTTCGAAGGCCTCAACGATATGCAACGCCATGCCAGCGAGCTTATCCGCCTACTAAAAGGCTTCACTTGCCGCGTCAATCTCATCCGTTGGCACGCTATCCCAGGTATGGACATGCACAGCCCTAACGATGAACGCATGATTTGGTTGCGCGACTATCTCACAGACAACGGCGTCATCTGCACCATCCGTCGCTCTCGTGGCGAAGACATCATGGCAGCCTGCGGACTTCTCTCAAGCAATCACAAACACTAATATAGTGTGAGTTCGATATAATTTTTATCACTCACGAAATGCACAGAAACACGGGAAATGCCGTTATTTAGATTCTTACTTCGCTCATCGAGACAAGTAAAACTTCTTTTGTTTTCGCAAGAATTCTGACACATAAAAAAGGCTGAGCCAAAATTTGCATTTTGACTCAGCCTTTTTCTTATTAACGAATTTTTGCTATTGCAAAAATATCATTATAGTAGCTTATTACTCTTGCTTATCGCAATTATTATTCAGCAGATTCAGCAACTACGTTCAAAGTGATAGAAGCAGCAACTTCTTTGTGAAGTTTCACTGTAGCAGTGTAAGTACCAACTTCTTTGATAGCGTCTTTGATAACGATAGTTTTGCGGTCGATTTCGTGACCAAGTTTAGCCAATTCTTCTGCCACTTGGATGCTGTTAACAGCACCGAAGATAGTACCTGTAGCAGAAGTTTTAGTAACGATAGTAATTTCGAGGCCGTTGATTTTTTCAGCCATAGCTTCAGCATCAGCTTTGTTTTGAGCCAATTTGTGAGCACGTTGACGAAGGTTTTCTGCCAACACTTTACGAGCTGATTCAGTAGCGATAACAGCTTTACCTGTAGGAATAAGGTAGTTACGACCGTAACCACGTTTAACGTTTACGATATCGTCTTTGTAGCCCAAGTTAGCTACGTCTTCTTTCAAAATAAGTTCCATATATATTCCTCCAGTTTTTATTATTTCAACATATCAGTTACGTAAGGGAGCAAAGCCAAATGACGAGCGCGTTTAACAGCTTGAGCAACTTTGCGTTGGAATTTCAACGAAGTACCAGTGATACGACGTGGAAGGATTTTACCTTGTTCATTCAAGAATTTTTTCAAGAATTCAGGGTCTTTGTAGTC
>JAZLDO010000004.1:0-9923 GCA_045614825.1 Candidatus Aphodosoma sp.
TGCATTGTGCATTGTGCATTGTGCATTGTGCATTGTGCATTGTGCATTGTGCATTGTGCATTGTGCATTGTGCATTGTGCATTGTGCATTGAAAAATCTAACTTGCAAAGGTACAAAAAAAACTTAATAGAATGAGTAAACTTGATGGAAAATATTTTTCTATAAAAAATCAAAAAACATTTGGCAGTCTCGATAAAAAATTGTAACTTTGTGAAAGTTTTAATTCTACTATGAGTGATAAAAAAGTAATTGATGCCAATACTCTTGAAGATCAAGTGAATATGCTTCTTGAAGCGTATAAAAAACTACAAGGAGAAAATCGTCAATTAAAACAAGATTTAGCTACGCGAGGGAAAGAATTAGCCGAGGCGAATGCGAAAATAGTTGAATTAAATGCAAACTACAACCGATTGAAGCTAGCAAAAATGTACGGATGGGATGAAAAAAACAAGCGTCAAGCCGATGCTAAAATAGCTCAATTGGTGCGTGATATAGATAAATGTTTGGGGTTGCTAAACGAAATAGACTACTCGCAAAATGGATGAAAAGCGTATTATCACTATCAAAATCAATGGATTTACAACAAAATTGTTAATCCCCGAAGATCAAGAAGAGGTGTATCGCAAAGCCGCTAAAATACTAAACGAACGCATATCAGTCTATAACCAAAAGTTTAGCTTACCTTATCCAGATATTTTGTCAATGGTGGCGTATGAAATGGCTGTCGAAGCTGTAACTCTTGAAACACAGCAACATACAGCGCCACTAAAAAAGATGGAAGAACTCTCATCTTTGATAGGACAAGCTCTCGATAATAACGAATAGCCACAAGACGGGTTACGTCTTGGTTGTGCAGTCATATCACGCATTTTTTACATCTATAAATTATGTAAAAGATGCGTTTTTTTTAACTACTAACTAAAAACTACTAACTAAAAACTACTAAATAGTAACTAGTAACTAAAAACACACATTAATCATGACACTTTCAATTATTCTTGCAGTTGCAGGTCTTGTCGTAGGTGGTGCAGCTGGATATTTTGGCGTAAACGCATCTATGAAAGCTAAAGTAGCTCGCAAACTCAAAGAAGCTGAAGATCAAGGAGAAAATATGAAGCGAAATAAACTCCTTGAGGCAAAAGAGAAATTCCTTAACATGAAAGCCGAATTCGAAAAAGAAGTAGCTGAACGAAACTCAAAAATACAACAATCTGAGAATCGTGCGCAACAAATCGAAAATCGCGCTCAACAAAAAGAACAACAAGTCAACCAAAAACAAAAAGAGTTAGATCGTAAAAACAACGAAGTTGAAGCGATTCGTGAAAACCTCGAAAAACAACTTACTCTTGTTGATGCTAAACAAACTGAGTTAGATAAACTCAATTTCGAGGCAACTGAAAAACTCTCTGCTATTGCAGGTTTGTCTGTTGAAGAGGCTAAAAATCAGTTGGTTGAATCAATCAAAGATGAGGCTAAAACCGAAGCTATGGCGTATGTAAACGAAATGATGGAAGACGCCAAACTTACAGCTAATAAAGAGGCTAAACGTATTATCGTTCAAACTATCCAACGCGTTGCTACTGAAACTGCTATCGAAAATTCAGTTACAGTATTTAATATCGAAAGCGACGAAGTAAAAGGTCGTATCATTGGTCGCGAAGGTCGTAATATTCGTGCTCTCGAAGCTGCAACTGGCGTAGAAATCATCGTTGACGATACTCCAGAGGCTATCGTTCTCTCTGGTTTCGACCCTGTACGTCGTGAGATTGCTCGCCTCGCTCTTCACCAACTCGTAGTCGATGGTCGTATTCACCCAGCTCGTATCGAAGAAGTTGTTGCTAAAACTCGCAAACAAGTCGAAGAAGAGATTGTCGAAATCGGTAAACGTACAACTATCGACCTCGGTATTCACGGTCTTCACCCTGAACTCATTCGTCTTGTAGGTAAAATGAAATATCGTTCGTCTTACGGACAAAACCTTCTCCAACACGCTCGCGAAACTGCCAATCTCTGTGCTATCATGGCAGCTGAACTTGGTTTGAATCCACAAAAAGCGAAACGTGCTGGTCTCCTTCACGACATCGGTAAAGTGCCTGATGACCAACCTGAATTGCCACACGCAATCCTTGGTATGAATCTTGCTGAGAAATATAAAGAAAAACCAGACGTTTGCAACGCTATTGGTGCTCACCACGATGAAGTGGAAATGACTTCACTCCTTGCTCCAATCGTACAAGTCTGCGACGCTATCTCAGGTGCTCGTCCAGGTGCTCGTCGCGAAATCGTAGAAGCTTATATCAAACGTCTTAATGACCTTGAAAATCTTGCACTCTCGTATCCAGGTGTTGTTAAAACATACGCAATCCAAGCAGGTCGCGAACTTCGCGTAATCGTAGGTGCCGACAAAGTCGATGACAAGACAGTAGAAACACTCTCTTACGACATCGCTAAGAAGATTCAAGACGAAATGACATATCCAGGTCAAGTAAAAATCACCGTAATCCGTGAAACTCGTTCTGTAAGTTACGCAAAATAATAATTCATAATGCTTAATTCATAATGCATAATTAAAATGCCGAATGGTTAATTGTGCATTATGCATTGTGCATTGAAAAAGGGGCTGTTTGGTTTTGACGGCGGGTAGAAGAGGTATGTAAGCATGCAGTGCATTGTCTGTTAAGCACTTTAATCATAGCAGGTAAACTATAATTGGCGAAAATTCTTACGCTCTTGCTGCTTAATCGAAGTATAGTAGATTAGCTTAATTTCGGCACAAGGTGCTGAAACAAGACATCTCTCAGATGCCATCGCGCCGAGGCGGTCTGCTTCAGAGGTGCTATTAATTCGGGGCTGGTCAGTTGTGGCTGTGCACAACTGATGAGATTTTAGCAGATAAGGCGATAGTTGGTGGCTTCGGTCTTGCTGTCGTTCGAAAATCAAGGCGAAGATAAGCATGTAGAAAGCATATTGCTTCCTCGTTCGGACACGGGTTCGACTCCCGTCAGCTCCACGATATTTTCGAGAGAATAATCAATGGATTTTGGTTGTTCTCTTTTTTTATAGAAAAATACAAAAAAAGTTGTTATTTTCAAATAAAAATATTAACTTTGCAAAGTTTTTTGAATATATAGGCAAAATGATAAATATGAAATTACAAGTAATTGTTACAGTTGTAGTTATGCTTGTTTCTTTAAGTGTAAATGCAGCTCCTTTTGATGGCGGTTTTGCAGTAGAATCTGCACAATCTGCGCTTTTTTCTAAAGATATTGATATAAATAAGTTTGGTAATAATTTGCAGAAACGTAATATTCAAGTAAAAAATGCAGATTATAATTATAACCAACGAACAAATGTAGCTCGTAATGTTTCTATTGTGAATGGAGCTGATCGTGTTTCGTCTGCGCCTACGCAAATGACATTGCAAAATAACACTTGGAATGGTTATACTCGTACTGGCGTTGATGCAACAGTTGCACAAAACGTAACGTTTAATCGCCCAATGACAATTGATGCATATTCAGCGAGAACACAAGTGACTGACGCTTTTGCTGATGATATTATAGCAACAGGTAATATGCAGAACGTAAGTGAAGATGGATTTTATGGAGGTGGAGCTGGAGCTCAACCTGGTCCAATTACTGATGTCGTTTGGGGATTCTTGCTTTGTGCGATGGCTTATGTTGTTATTCGTCGTCGATATTAATATTTTCCTAAATTATTATATAAGGTGTGTCAAATTTTTGACACACCTTTTTTATTGCTGTTTAGTGATGATTGCAGAGTGTAAAATTCTCAAAAATAATTTAATATATGAGATTTTTTTTGTAACTTTGTGATTTATTGAGAGTTAGTAAATAAATATATAAAATTTAGTGTCAATTATGAAAAGATTTACTTTGTTTTTATTGTTTTTGTTAGTAGGATTTGTTGTTTTTGCTAACAAGTATTATGTTGACCCATTTCCAAAATCTAAAATGCCAGAAGTCTTAGTTTTTGAGCAGGTTGCTTCCTATGAAACTTCGATTAGTGGAAAAATTAAACGTGCTATTCAATTTGGGGATACAACTGTTGTTTTGACTCAATCAGAGAAAGTCGTTGACGAGAGCGGTAAGGTTTATGAAGCTTTTACCGAATTGAGAAGATTTACGGTGTCAACAGGCGTTGCTAGTTATCTTGATGTTACTGCAGTAAATCAAGCTTCGGATTTGAATAATCTTTATTTTAAAATTTCGGATATATGTCGTACGCAAGATGGTGCTCTTGTGGCGTGTAATTATGCAAAATTAGTAACTGAAAATAATACTACTACAGGTACATTGACTTTCTTTAAATGGCAAAATGGTCTTGTTGGTTCTTCGCAAAAGTGGTTTGATACTCAATATAAATGCGAGCTTCCAAGTGCGAATATTGGTATGTCGTTGCTAGTTGATGGAACTTTAGACGAATGTGATGTTGTTGTTACGGCTGCTGATGCTTCTACTTCTAATGCTTATTTACGTTTGGCTAAATGGAACATTGTAGGTGGCGAATCTAAATCTAGAATGTTTACTCAATTTCCTAATGCTGATGGGCAAGTCTATCTTACTTATGAAACATTAGGAGGGGCTCCTTATACATTGTCTGTTTCTCCTAGAACACAAATAAATGGTAAGGATGTAAATGGATTGTATTTAATTGATGCACCAGGTATTTGGCCTACTGAATTTAAAATGGGTGTTGAGAATACACATGGTAATATGACTCCTGCTGATGGTAAGAATGTTTTGGAATTTAATGGTGATATATTTAAGAAATTTGCTACAATTTCTGGATTTCGATATGCTGGTAGAGCTATGGTATCTGTTCCTATGGTTGATACAGAAGGGTATATAAGAGTTGGATTTTTTGATGTGACTAATGGATTTACTTATCCTGAAAGAAAAACATGGCTTTCGGGTGAGTTTATTTCTCCTTCGGTGAAAATCGCTTCTGCTGATGTTGTTTTTGCTTCTGCCGAAACTGTTGTTGATGGAACGAATATTAACTTGTATCTTGTTGTTGGTACGAATGATGGAAAAATTAAAATAACAAAATTTACCAACGCTGAATCTGCTTCATTGTTTAATCCTAATTATGTGCGTCCTGCTGAGTTGAAAAATACTAATTGCGTAGTGCGTGTTGCTGAGGATGATGTGAAAAATACTTTGCCTGCAATGAAAGTTGATTATTTGGTAGATGGATGTACTTCGTTAGGTGGTTTTGGTGATATATGTTTATATGCAACAGATGATGATGATTATGCGCAAAAAGCAGCAAATCTTACTCATGTTTACACAGTTACGAACCCTGTAAACGGCACAAATTATTCTCTTTCTCCTATTTCTTCTGATTTTGTCATGAAACCAGGTAAACGCTATAGTTTCTGTAGTCGTTATGTGCCTTTGAAGGCTTTTCGTTTTGATGTTTTTGTTGTTCCTTCTACGGTAGTTTGGGGCGCAACGGATAATAATGAGTGGCATAATGATAATAATTGGAAATCTCTTTCTGGTGAAAATGCATTTATTCCTCTTGCTAAAACGAATGTAATTATTGAAAATACTTCTGTAAGTCCGATATTGTATGATGTTTTGAGTTCTAATGCGACTCCAAATCTTCAGTACAATGTTGGTGTAGATTATAATAGTTGTAATAATATCTATTTAGCTCCTTATACCGAGTTGGTTAATCAGCATCAATTGAATTATAAAGGAACTGTTTTTCTTGATATACCATTTGAGAAGGATAATCAATGGCAATTGTTGTCAATGCCGATTAAAGGCGTTGTTACTGGCGACTTTTATATTCCTTCTGAGGGTGATGGTAAAATAGATTTTGCTGGAGTTGCAGCTATCGATGGTCGTAATACTAATAAATTCAATTTGAAGGTATATAATTCTGCGATTAAAGGTTTGAATGTAACAGGAAATGTCAATGGTGCAATTACTAAAGATACTATTTATACATATAATCAAGCAGAGTGGTCTCCTACTACAAATGCGTTGAATATGGCACTTAATGATTGTCGAGGATATGCAGTAAAGAAAGAATCTTCTCAGTCTTTTGTTCGTTTGCCAAAATCTGCTACTTCATACTCTTATTATTATACTGATAATAGTGGTAATGAAATAGAGATACCTGCCGATTGGGCTAAAGTCCCTATAGAACGAACCGTAGATGCAGGAAAATTTGTTTATGGTAATGCCGAAACAATGACTGTAACTTTGGTTAATGAAGCCAATGGAGATCTATTCCTAGTGGGCAATCCTTTTGTGTGTGATTTAAAAGTTAAAGAATTTCTTGCTGCTAATTCTGCATTGAATCAATCGTATATCTATTTGTATGATGGAGTTAATAATATCGCTGAAAGTGTTACGGCTTCTACTCTTATTAAGCCAGCACAAGCTTTTTTGGTTAAAGCCAATGATAATACGCAATCAATTACGATTACGTTTAATTCGTCAATGATGCACATTAGTTCATCGGTGGCAAAAGCTCCAAACTATAGTAATTTTAAAAAGCAAATGTTGATGTTGACTGCTGAAATTGGAGATGTCGAAAGTAGAGCATATGTAGAAACTTCGTCTGAAGCTTTGCAAGTTTATGACAATAAAGAGGATGCAGAACTTGTGATGTTTGATGCTGACCTTACTCCTGCTGCTCTTTATACTTTGGCGTCTAAGACAGCAGTGGTTCATAATAGGGTCGGTGAAATTAAAGATATACCTGTAGCATTAATGGTATTAGATTCAACTTTAATAGAGCCAACATTTAATCTTACTTTTGAAGGTATAGATAATTTTATTGAATCATTGTATCTTATGGATATTCAATCTGGATTGATGATGCCTTTAGAAGAGGGTATAACTCTTGAACTTGAAACTCCTACCGGAGGCATGCCTCGTTACTATATAACATGTAATAAAGTAGGTGATGTTGTAACCGAAAATTGTAATCTAAGAGATGATATTATTCGCATTGTAAGTCGTATAGGAGAATCTGTAGTATATGCAAATACGGATATCGTATTGGTTGAAATTTATGATATCGCAGGACGTATGATTCATAATGCAAATAATATTTATGATTCATCTTATTCGGTCTCGTTGCCTGAAGGTGCATATATGATGAAAGTTGTAACTACAGAAAATATATCAGTTCAAAAATTTATTGTTAGATAATAATTGGGAAATTATGAAAAATAAAGCTCTTATTTTAACTTTTGCAGTGATAACAGTTATTGTTGTTGTATTTGCATTTTCTTTGCCATTATCAGATTCACGTATAAATAATGGTCCAAATATTACGTTTAGAGGAACTAATTTCGGAAATTCTAATAATAGTGTAATCGAGAGCGAAGATATGGTCGCTACTGTCGATGGACGTATTAGACGAAATTTAAAGGTTGATGCCAGTGTATATAATAGTTCTTCTACACCAAAAATAAATTCAAAGAAAGTCACATATGTAAGTGATGATTTGTCAATGTTATCTAATTCAACAATGCCACGAGTTGTAATTTCAAATGCGAATGTATCAATGATGGGGCGTGCATCTTCTGTCGAAAATCATTTGACTCCTTTGATGACACAAAATGCTTCACACTATCAAGTAATGCAAATGCGAGGTGTAAATCATAGCCATTCTTTCGGAGATGTTATTAAAACTTCTGGGCATATGG
The DNA here is from genome assembly GCA_045614825.1 of Candidatus Aphodosoma sp. Classification (GTDB taxonomy): domain Bacteria; phylum Bacteroidota; class Bacteroidia; order Bacteroidales; family Paludibacteraceae; genus Aphodosoma. The sequence goes on from JAZLDO010000004.1 coordinate 7,697, forward strand.
GTGCAGCAACAGCTTGCGATCATGAATTAGATTGGCAAACTTTGACATGTAAAAAATGTGGTGCTATAGCACAAATTAGTGGCTCTGGTAGTATTGGTGGTTTAAACTCTGATTCTATTATTTGGGAAACTCCTATTGGAGACGCAATATTGCCTTTGTTGTTATTATGTGTTGGCTATTTATTGTTATTTAGGATGAAGAAGTTAAAATGCCGCATAGCATCTGTGTCATCCGTAGAGTGACTCCTTTGGGTTTTGTAATTTGTATTACATGTTTTAAGAAAAGTCCCGTAGGGACGATAGAATCCAGCCGGGGGGGATTGCGAATAAGCGAGTGCAATAGAGTTTACTCTGATTGCCGAGTATGAGCAATTTGTACGTCCCCCCGGTAGGATATCCCCCCATATTAAACCCCGAAGGGGTGATAGATTATCATTGCTGTCCGATAAAAATTAATTGTCATAATTTAATCCTCAATTCAACGCATAAAGTAGCGACATGGCGTGCCGTGTACTTTCAGCCATCAGACTGACACAAAATATGAATACATGGCTCGTTCATCCGCTAATTCATATAATGCTAAATCTATCGACCTCAACGAGGTCGAACAATATCTAACCGCATGTAATTTTGAGCGAAGCGAAAAAATCACTTGCGGCTAAAAAATATCCACTCCAAACACGACCCTAAATGGGTCGAATAATAAAAAATATAAAAAAGCAAGTCCCCTCTCTCATGAATTTATCTCTCCTTACTTTTACTTATTAGTATCCTCTGCAGTTTATTTATATTTTATCGGACACCAATAATAGATTATATGTGATTGTTTAATATGAAAAAAGAGACACCGAATATAAATTCGATGTCTCTTTCAAGTTTTATGTAATTCTTAATAACGATTATTCTGCCATCAAGATTTCCATGATTGTTTTAGCTGATTTAGCAACTGGAGAACCAGGGCCGAAGATAGCAGCTACACCTGCTTTATACAAGAAGTCATAGTCTTGTGCAGGGATAACACCACCAGCGATAACGATGATATCTTCACGACCGAGTTTTTTGAGTTCTTCGATTACTTGTGGCACGAGAGTTTTGTGACCAGCAGCGAGAGAAGAAACACCAAGTACGTGAACGTCGTTTTCTACTGCTTGTTTAGCAGCTTCTTCTGGAGTTTGGAAGAGAGGACCCATATCTACGTCGAAACCGCAGTCAGCGTAACCTGTAGCTACAACTTTAGCACCACGGTCGTGACCATCTTGACCCATTTTAGCGATCATGATACGTGGTTGACGACCTTCTTCTTTAGCAAATTTAGCTGTCAATTCGCAAGCTTCTTTGAAGTCTGCATCGTTTTTAGTTCCTGCGCTATACACACCTGAAATAGTTCTAATTGTTGCTTTATAACGACCTACGACAACTTCGCAAGCGTCTGAAATTTCACCAAGAGTAGCACGAACGCGAGCTGCTTCAACTGCGAGTTCAAGCAAGTTACCTTCACCTGTTTTAACGCATTCTGTAAGAGCGTCAAGTGCACGTTTAACTGCTTCGTTGTCGCGGTTAGCTTTGAGTTCGTTGAGGCGTTCGATTTGTTCTTTACGAACGGCTGTATTGTCGATTTCGAGGATATCGATTGGATCTTCTTGTTCGAGGCGATATTTGTTAACACCAACGATTGTTTGGTTACCTGAGTCGATACGAGCTTGAGTGCGAGCAGCAGCTTCTTCAATACGCATTTTTGGAAGACCTGTTTCGATAGCAGCAGCCATACCACCAAGTTTTTCAATCTCTTCGATGTGAGCCCAAGCGCGTTCAGCAAGGTCGTTAGTGAGGCTTTCGATGTAGTAAGAACCTGCCCATGGGTCGATTTCGCGGCACACTTGAGTTTCTTCTTGGATGTAGATTTGAGTGTTACGAGCGATACGAGCTGAGAAGTCAGTTGGCAATGCAATAGCTTCGTCGAGGGCGTTAGTGTGAAGTGATTGAGTGTGACCAAGAGCAGCACCCATAGCTTCGATACATGTACGACCTACGTTGTTGAATGGGTCTTGCTCTGTGAGTGACCAACCAGAAGTTTGAGAGTGAGTACGAAGAGCAAGTGATTTAGGGTTTTTAGGGTTGAATTGTTTAACAATTTTAGCCCAAAGGAGACGTGCTGCACGCATTTTTGCAATCTCCATGAAGTGGTTAGTACCGATAGCCCAGAAGAATGACAAACGTGGAGCGAATGT
>JAZLDO010000005.1:0-21225 GCA_045614825.1 Candidatus Aphodosoma sp.
CCGGCACACTATCTCCCGTGCCTCTTGCATATACCATTGCAACAACTCCGTAGGCAAATGCGGTATATAATCCACCCTATCCTTATGCTCCGCCAATCGCAAATCATCCGCCGGCAAACCCTGAATAATAAGAAATGAGGAACCATCTATTATCTGCAATCCGTTATCTGTAATCTGTAATCTGTTATTTGTAATCTGTAATCTGTAATCTGTAATCTCCCTCTCTAAATTTGTCCTATGAGGCTCTGGTCCCGAAAGCACCGCCACCACATCATATCTCTCCTTCAATCCCAACGCCTCTGCCTCTACTCTCACATCCTCCCACTCAACCCCTTCAGCCGAAAATCTCGACAACGGACCAATAAATCTCGTATTCTTCAGTAGTGGATATTTATGCGACAAATCGCCCGACAAATTATCCTCTCCCTCCACATCTGGCACCCAACATTCGTCATAATGTCCAATAAAACAACGATGTAGTCGCCACACCACCCACTCCATCCACTTCAATCCTCGCGGCATCTTCACCATCAACTGATGCGTCACGTACACCGAGTGCACATCCCGACACCACAACCCAAACCTATTGTCCGACACCACCACATCTATATCATACGCATCCACAATCCTCTTCAACTCCTTATGCTCGCGCCATATACCTCTCAAAAAACTTGGCAACTGACGCAGCATCGCACCCACTTGCGACTGCCCATCGGCATACCTCACCTTCAATCCCTCAAACACCACCCATTCTAAGTGCGGAAACTCACGTCGCAAAAACTTCAAAGGATACCCATCCGCCGCAATCACCACCTCATGCTCCTCTGCCAACAACCCCCTGATTATCGGTACACAACGCGTCGCATGCCCCAACCCCCAATTCAACGGAGCCACCAAAACCCGAGACGAATGAGGAGTGAGGAATGAGGAATGAGAAGTGAAATTTAAATATTTTTCATTCCTCATTCCTAATTCCCCATTCCTAATTCCCCATTCCTCATTCTTCATTATTTAGTCACTTGCGTCTTAATACCCAACGCCTCCACTCTATCAGCAATCACCTGCAACTCATCTGCCTCCACCTTATAGAGCGTATCAATCGGAGTCTTGCGGTCGAGCGAGTAGAGCATCACCTCTTTCGGACGAATCACCTTCAATGCCTCCAACCATGCCGACACCTCCTCTTCAGTAGTATTATCCACCTTCACACCAAACGCCTCTCCACGCAAAAAAAGTGTTTGCACAATCACCTCGCCCTCAAACGCACGCATATCCTCAATCACCTTCGCCACCGAGTAGCGACCTTGTGGTTGATTAATAATCTTCACAGTCTCATCCTTCGCTGAGTCGAGCTTCTGAATATTATTATCCACCTTAGCCAACGCAGCGCGCACCTCTTGCTTCCAAATCATCGTAGCATTACTCAACACCGAAATCTTCGCCTCAGGAAAATACTTATCCCTCAACGCCACAATATCATCGATAATAGCTGGAAAATCCCTATGCGTCGTAGGTTCGCCATTACCAGCAAACGTAATCACATCAATGCCCTCACCCTTCTCGGTAAGTTCAATCATTTTAGCCTCAACAGCCTTTTGCACCTCATCGCGCGAAGGCTGATGACTATCAGCGCGGAAATTCAATCCACACTCACAATAAATACAATCAAACGAGCAAATCTTAGCCGTCTGATGCAAAAGATTCACACCCAACGAGCGTCCCAAACGACGACTCTTTATCGGTCCAATAATAATATCACTAAACAACATAGTATATAGTATATAGTTTAAATACAACTTTCAACTTTTTTGCAAAGTTACAAATAAAACTTGAATATCTAAAATCCATAACAACAAAAATCACCTTTATAGCCGCTTCCCACTATAACTACTCTATCCTATAGTCCCCCCCTATAGCCACCATAACATATTTTCCACCAAAAACCACCCATATTCCACAAAAAATTCGTATCTTTGCAAAACTAAATTTCAACAAAATTATTCATTCTTAATTATTAATTCTTAATTGACATCGTGGAACTAACATACACAATCAATCAAATAGAAGAAACCGCCAAAGCCGTAGTCAAAGCAATGCAAAACGGTCAACTATTCGCCTTCTACGGACAAATGGGAGCTGGCAAAACCACTCTCATCAAAGCCATCTGCCATGAACTCGGCGTCACCGAAGAGGTCAATAGCCCAACTTTCGCCATCGTAAACGAATACGAAGGTGCAAAAAACACAATCTACCATTTCGACTTCTACCGCATCAATCGCCCCGAAGAAGCCCTCGACTTCGGTCTCTTCGACTATTTCGACTCTGGCAACCCTTGCCTCATGGAGTGGCCCGAATGCATCGAACCTCTTCTCCCCGATGACACCATAAAAATCGAAATCACCCTCATCGACGAAAATACCCGCAAAATAAAAATGGACGACTAATCAAACTTAGTCGTCCATTTTTCTATATTACACTCACTTATTGAGCAGCCGATAAATTCTCCATCAACAGCTCACCTTTGTAATAATAATAAGCCTCTTTACTATCTTCAAAAATAGCATAAATAAAGAACTCCATTTCACCATCTTTCGAGCCTTTTTTAATCTCTACAGCACCATCAACAATACATGCTGATTCAGTAATCTCATCATCAACCAACTTACGGGTATAAGTTCCTATCGGAGTACCATCAAAATCAAAACCAGCAACAATACAACCATCCTTAATCTCATCACCTATTTTATAAGTACCCTCAGCTGGCAACAAATCTTCAGCCGACTCAGAACACAATTCAAGCACTACAACCTCACCGGTTCCAAATGGCTGACCCATAACCACCTCACACTCTTCTGTTGCAAACATCAACAAAAAACTATGAGAAACGGCACTACTATAACCCATATCTGCACCAGTAGCATATTGCGAAGCCAAAGCTTGCAAACGAATTGTTCCAGGAGGCAATACCACCTCTTCCTCTGCTGGTTTTTCCTCTTCTGATTTTTGTTCTTCTGGTTTTTCACAAGAAACTAAACAAAAAGAAAGACAACAAAACATTGCCAAAAAATAAAAAAATGTCTTTTTCATAATAGAATAATAGATTTATAGTTAGTTAAGCAAAAAACTCTGTGATGTTATTTACACCACAGAGTTTAATTTATTATTAATTATTTACGTACACGATTTTTCAAAGCTCCAAAATAGGCCATATCCTCAACCGAAGCTCTTTCAAGTTTAAGCGATCTAACTTTCGCTTTATTTGACATTGTAGGAGCATATTGTGGTGTTGATTTATCTGCAATAGTCACAGCGCCTTTGTATTCTGCATGAATTTTTGAACCATAGTGCGAAATAACATCCATAGTAATACCATCCTCAGCAACAACCACAGTACCCGAAGCCACATAGTATGCCGCACTATATGCACCATCTGCACTAAAGTTTGTACCTAAGAAAGAAGCATAATCGTAATCATTATCACCACCTGGACTTGGAACAGCTGTCCAATCTGTATAACCATCTTTTACTGTATAAGTTCCGTATGCATCTACACCTGAACCAAGAGGAGCACAAAGACCAAATACAGCACACCATTCAGTACCATTCAATGTCATATCAAGATACTCAGTGCCATCACCATAATAATCACCCCAGTTATTCATCTCACAATATTCAAAAGTTGCTTCATATTCACCTGCAGTAGTTGGTTCATAATCCCAAGTCAAACCACCAGTACCATTATCTGGGTTATCTTCTATATCATTATTCATAAATGTCAAGTTACCTTTATAATAATATGTTGATTTAGAGCCATCATCAAATGTAACATCAGCAAAAACTTCAGCCTCAGCAGGAGTACCAGTTATCTCAACATAACCAGAAACCATATATTTAGTTGCAACCACCTCATCATCTTCAATAACATAAGCAAAACAACCTTGAGGAATTACATAATAACCCTCTTCCATTCCCAATTCTACACCAAAATCATACTCAAAACCTGCCCATGCATAACCATCCTCTGGTTCTGCTTGCAATGGAAATTTACCTGCAGGAAAATTATTTTCTACTGTTGCAGGAAAAACTTCAAGATAAACAAATTCACCTGTACCATAAATCTCATAACCATCAGCAGGTATTTCAATATCTTCTGTCGTAAACGACATCCAAAAATCATTACTTACACCTTCAACATACTCATGACTATAATAAGTATCATGAGCCTCTACCAATTGAGTGGCATTGGCAGTGTCTCTGCCTGGTTCTTTAGGTTGTTCGTCACAAGCAACAAACATCATTGCACAACAAATAAGAGCAACAAATAATGAGTAAATCTTTTTCATTTTAATAGTATTTAAAGTTTATATTTATTTTCGATTAGCAAAGGTATATATTTTTCTCGAAATAACCAACTTTTTGCGCCAAAAAATCTTATTAAAGCGAAAAAGAGACTGATTAAACAAATAATCAGCCTCTTTTCTTAATATTTTATCTAAATACTTTTCAATTATAATTTAAATCACCTATTTCTTACCATAATTAGGGTCAAGTTTACGATAAGCAAAAAATGTCACTATAAATGTTGCCAAACAACATGCCATCACCATCCAGAAGAAATTTACATAACCTAAAGCTTCTTGAATGTAACCAGCAAACATGCCTGGTATCATCATGCTCATTGCCATAAATGCAGTACAAATAGCATAATGCGATGTTTTAGATTTACCTTCAGAGAAGAACATCATATAAAGCATATAAGCAGTAAAACCAAAACCATACCCGAATTGCTCAATTGATATAGCTACAGAAATAACCCAAATGTTTGTTGGTTGATAAATTGCTAAATAAACAAATGCCAAGCAAGGCAAAGTCATACCCAAAGCCATAAGCCAAAGTGCTTTCTTAAGTCCTACACGTGAAGCATAGATACCACCTAAAATACCGCCTAAAGTAAGGAAAATAACTCCTATAGTACCATAAGCAACACCTGTACTCGCTGTAGTCATACCGAGACCACCAGCCTCTGGAGATGCAAGCAAAAATGGCATACATAACTTTAACAAAAATCCCTCAGGCAAACGATAAAGCAACATGAACACGATAGCCAACCAAACTCCAGGTTTCTTAAAATATGTTACAAACGAGTTTGCAAACTCTGCAACTATGGCTTTTGCCGTTGGTTTTTCTCCATCAAGCACCGATGCATCTGACTTTGGTCGTGGTAGGATAAATGTGTGATATAGAGTTAACACACACAAAATTACAGCGCATACAACCATTGTTATTTGCCACGACATTGGAATATTGCCAGTTTTTGCTTCAATCATACCTGCAATATATACCACAGCACCATTACCAAAAATAGTTGCTAAACGATAAAAAGTACTACGAATGCCAACAAAAAATGCTTGGTCGCCCGGACTCAACGCAATCATATAAAATCCATCAGCTGCAATATCATGAGTTGCAGAAATAAATGCTGTTATAATAAATATCAACAATGTAATATAGAACAAACTAATTGGTGTTTGTCCCGACGCTATTACCTCTGCCGATGGAAATGGAATTGTAGCAACTAACAGCACAAACAATGCCGACATTAAAATTTGCATGGTAACAGTCCACCAACGTTTTGTCTTAAAGATATCTACAAATGGACTCCAAAATGGTTTAATCATCCAAGGCAAATACAAAAGGGATGTAAATAAAGCCATCTCGCCATTAGGAACGCCCATTTTTGTAAACATAACCACCGAAATGTTGTTTACTATCACATAAGGAATCCCTTGCAAAAAGTAGAGCGTTGACACCCACGCCCAAGGTGAAATTCTTTTTTCCATTTTCTTAATTATTTATATAATGTTTCTAATTGCGAATCAACAAAATAATGATAAAGTATTTCGTCGTATCTATAACCTTTTGCACCCATCACAGCTGCGCCTATCTGACACAATCCTACTCCATGTCCCCAACCTGCACCTATCAAAACAAAACCATTTTCGGTCTTATCAACTACAAAAGCAGAACTATAAAGATGCGACTCCGATAACCAACGACGTATTTCTAGCTCTTTACCAACCTCCATAGTGCGCTTAGTACCTACTATGCGAAGGCGAGTCAAACGACCCGACACGCCACGTTCAACAGGCTCAAGCGCAACAATAGTTCCAAAATCAATACCCGAACGGCGAGCAACTAATTCCGACAATTGTTCAGTAGTATATTCCACAGTCCAACGATAGAAATCGGTAGTCTCTTGATCGTAGTTATTAAGCACTTGCGAGAGTATCTCTTTGTCGTGAGTATTACAGAATGAATCGTGTTCATTACGAATCCAAGCATCTGCATTAGCCTCAATAGTCAAATCGGGCGTAGCCACTACCGACTCGGCAGATTTACTATCCACTACGCGCTCTAAATATGAATAATGCTCATCAGCCCAGCAATTTTCAAACGTCTCACTCACACCGCCACACGATTTAGAGAATCGAGCATCACAAATCTGCCCGTGCGATGCAAGCACCAAACCACGAGTTGCTTCAATCGCCAAGCGCACATTCTCAGTTCGAGCACGCGTAATACCCTGATAACGTTGACAATGGTCATCGGCACAAACATTATACAACTCATGCGAATCACGCTCATACCATTTTATAAGTTCATCATCAGTGCGATGTTCAAGCACTGCAGCGGCATTATGTTCATTGTGAATAATAGGTTTCAACAACCACGAACGCGATATGACTGCATGTGCCTTCAATAGTTCGAGGCTTGCAGTAGCACTCATCTCACTCGAAATAACCGAGAAGATATAAGCCTCAGTAGGTATTTCATTCACAGCCACCACACTATCGTGCTCAATCATAAAGGTCAAGCCACCTTTGAAACGTTGAGTCTCTTTGCGCTCCCAATGGAAATTGATACCTATAACTACATCTTCGAGTTCGAAATAGCCATCTTCCGATGTATAATCTTGCTCTTCGATAGGCGTAAAATGCAATGAATCAAACTCTTGTTCTAAGAAGCGCACGCGTCCCGACTCAGAGTAGAACACCTCATATTCACCATCGAACGTAATATTTGGCAATTCGGCACAACGAAATGGCGAATCGAAAAAGAATCCTATTCGCTCGGCATGCATTATACCAACCGTAATTATCGGCTCTTGCAATAGTTTAGGCAATTGTTCCATATCTACTTTTCTCTTTTTTGACGAATCTATCTCTGTCCCAAACTCTTTAGGCACCCACAATCGCTCAACATCAACCGACTCGACCCACTCCTTTTTTCTCTGCTCTATACCCATTTGTAAAAATAATTTTAAAAATTAAACCTTACACCCTGCTCACTATTCCTTATTCCCTGTTCCCTGCTCCTTACTCCTTATTTATTGTGCATTGAGTAAGAATATCCACCACATCCTCTTTTGTAATTCGCTCAAAATGCTCTTTTACAGGAGTAATAAACAAACCACTTACCTCCACTGTTGCTGGCGAAACGAGCAATTGCTTGTCGCCTTCAGCTGTGTATTGCCATGGACGGAAAGCACCACGAGGAATCACAAACAAATACCATTTGCCATCGCGATAAAGACAAACAACATTCATCATCGGCTCGACATCGGCATCAGTCACCCACGAATTATATAGTTTCATGAAAGCATCTTTCAACGCCACAGCATCAGTAGCTTCAAGACAATATACCACACGCAAATAGTCTTTGATTAGATAGGTATCAACCTTTTCTGCCGACTCAACCAACTCGGTTTTACCCGCCCCTTTAAGATTAAAATAATCGCCAACAAGAGGCAAGAAATCGGCATTGCCTGCTTGGAAATGCATATGATCGGGAGCCGAAGCACCACATTTTGGTCCATTGTAAAAGACTACAAAATCAGGCAATTCGCGCGCCAAGTCGAACATATCTGAAATATATGGCACAAGACGTTGATCCACATGCTCGCGACGAGGGATAGTGAGGTGGCGAGTAAAGATTGGAAACGGATTGATCAATATATCATAATCGCGCCATTCTATGCCACGTTGCACCTCTGGTCTATTAGCGGCACAAAGGAAACATTTGCGCTCAGCAATCGTCTTAGCATCCACTTTTGCTCCTGACGACACCATACGCGCAGGATTAAACTGAACTTTAACAGCAAATCCATCAAAATCGAACTCACGGATTTGTACAGTTTTCAATCCTTCAAAATTATTGCGAGCCATCTCCCACACCGAAAGTTGTTGTTCAAATAGCTCATTTACTTGCTCTTGCAATTTCAATTCACAATTCATAATTCACAATTCATAATTAAAATAACTATTCATTCTTCATTGTCAAAGCACCAAAAGGCGCAAACACAAGCATAAGCGCTATTCTACCACGCTCTGCTTTATACTCTTCTGCCGACATTGTAGCAGCAAAAGCATTCATCAACATCGATATTTGCCATATAAATAGCACCGAATGTATTAAAAATCGTGCAGATTTGGCCATGCCAATCACCGCCGCAGGCACAATATTAGGAACAAAAACAAATAGTATGCTCAACAACAAAAAGATACTTTCCACCGCAAGAATCAATCCCACCGATGCCTTGAACCGACCCACTACTCCATCATAATATTCTGCAGCTTTGTCGCGAGTCGAAAACAACACCTTCAAGTACCACAACTCCCAAAACAGCATTGTATATAACACAAACGCCGTTCCAATCAACCCATCAAGCACCTGTGTGAATATAAACCCACACGCCATCAACAATCCCAACACCACCGACGGAAACTTATTCAATGCATTCATAATAAAATAAATTTTTCGCTTCGCTTATTGAATAAACTCACCATTAAGCATCACAGCCTCTACAATATCGGTTGTATATGCGTATGGGATAAAGTCGATAGAAGGAATTTTCTTAGTTATAAACAAGTTAGCCTTTTTGCCTACAGCAATCGAACCATGAGTTTTAGCCAAACCAAGAGCCGCCGCACCATTGATAGTAGTAGCATTAATTGCTTGTGCAGGAGTCAATTTCATGTTGATACATGCGAGCGACATCACAAACTTCATGTTGCCCGAAGGTGTAGAACCTGGATTATAGTCCGAAGCCAACGCCACAGGCAAACCAGCCGCAATCATATCCTTCGCATTACCGTATGGCAAACCGAGGAAGAACGAAGTACCAGGCAAAATAGTAGGGATAGTATTCGAATTACGCAAGCATTCAATCTCTACCGCAGTAGTACGTTCAAGATGGTCAACCGAAAGAGCATTATATTTCACGCCCACTTGCACGCCGCCCGACACATCCAACTCATTAGCATGAATTTTCGGACGCATACCATATTTAGCACCCACTTCGAGCATACGAGCAGTCTCTTCTACAGTGAAGAAACCTTTATCACAGAACACATCAATAAAATCAGCCAATCCCTCTTCAGCCACAGCAGGTATCATCTCATTACAAATCAAATCCACATACTCGCCTTGACGACCTTTATACGCAGCAGGCACAGCATGCGCGCCAAGGAAGTTAGCACGAATAGTCAACGGAGTAGTCTCTTTAAGGCGACGAATCACGCGCAACATCTTCAACTCATCTTCTGTCGAAAGACCATAACCACTCTTAATATCCGCCGCACCAGTACCAAAACCAATCATCTCATACACGCGTTCAAGTGCTTGTTCATAGAGTCCATCTTCCGAAGTATCGTGCAAGCGTTTAGCCGAGTTGAGAATACCGCCACCGCGTTTAGCAATCTCTTCATAGCTCAAACCATTGATTTTATCAATAAATTCATGCTCACGACTACCAGCATACACAATGTGAGTATGACCATCACAAAAAGCAGGCAACACAAAACGACCCTCTGCATCCACCACTTGATCTGCAGATTCAGGAGCCTCCGACATAGGACCAAAAGCCTTAATCACATCATCTTCTACCAAAAGATAAGCATTCTCAATCTCAGGCAAAATGCTCATAGCATCGCCTGCCACGAATGGACGAATTTCACGTTCCACTTGAACCAAACGTCCAATATTTTCAATAAGAGTTGTCATGGATATTATAAATTAAAGATTTACAAAATATCTGCAAATATAACTATTTTTTTTCATATATTCGCACAAAAAAAATACAAAGTTTGCAAGAAATCCCCTAAAGCCACAAATAAAATAAAAAATCCACCACATTTCACTATGTGATGGATAAAGAAATATAGAGCAAATATATGAATAATTTATTATTTTACTATAATCTTACTATGCTTATGTTGTTTATCTGTCATTATGCTAACAATATAAACACCAGCATTCAAGCACAATGGGAGCTGTTTGACACCTAACACTTCTTTATTCACTACAATCTTACCCATAGCATCGTATATAGTTATATTTGTTACATTTTCTACATCAAACATTAAAGTTTCGTTTTTGCCATTATAATATACTTCATTTGATAAAAAATCAACATCTGATATATTAGTTCTTGTTTCATTAAGATAGCACGTATTTATTTTGTCTAATTCGTTGTTATGGTCAGGTTTGAATAAGAGATAATTTTGCTGTACGCCCCATGCACAGAACAAAAAGTCGATTCCACCTCCAACAATTCCATCATAAGGACGAGTGTACCATCCATTTTCAGAACCATAACGCTCATAATAAACAACATCAAAAGGAAAATCTTCGATAGTAGCAACAAATTTTCGAATTGTATCCCAAGTTAAATCCTCTATCTCTTCGATATTCTTGATTGTCATTTTTATCATTTCGGGCTTAAACTTAGCACTTGCCAACGACTTCAAGACCTCAATTGTATCTCCAACCTCACAACCAAAATCATAAAGCAGATACTCCTCGCCTCCTATCAAAGCCGATACTTGACGCTCATGAGCATTCTCACAAAGATGAGCAACAAATTCATATTCAAGCAATTCATCGTCAGTACTGCGATAAAGTGTCCAACAAAATTTATCATCTACATACTCATAATCTGTAATTTTCTCGCTATACGTTTTGTATTCTACTGTGTTATTTTCATCAAGAAGAACACGACGATTAACAACATTCCAACTATAACCTGGCATAAGCATTGGTTTATAAGTTGATGGTACAAAAACAAACGATGTATCTACAATACAATCTTGGTCATTATCTAAAATATTATTACCAGTTTTGGGTTTAAAAATCAATTCCCCATCAGCATCAAATACGCATAACACCGTATTGCCACCTCCACCCTCTACTTCTGCAAAATCACTAAAAGTCCACCCACAAAGCGAACCTAATCGCTCGTAAATATAAAACTTACGACTTTTATTACTAGGATATTTTGCTTCATAAAGCTTTAATCTCTTAATAGCCCCCAAGCCCTCAATATCAACCATTTCCACTTTATCTACAACCAAATCAGTAATAGTATATCCATCTGTAAGGTCTTCAATTTTAATATTTTTCATAAAATGCAACCACGACAAAAGAGATATAGTATCACCTACCTCAACATCAAAATCATACATCAAAGTTTCAATCCCATTACCATAAGCCCACACTTTTTGCGCCTCAACATCTTCACGAAGCAACCCCTCTAAAAAACACTTTTCTGGATCACTAGGATAATATCGCCACAATTTTTTATATGTAACACCACCAATTATTGAGTCACCTTCAATTTTTTCTACATGCGTTGTATATCCTTCTCTATTATCTCCAGTATAATCCCAAGGACAAACAACATTCCAGCTATACCCATCAACTACCATTGGAGTGTATGCCATTGCATTTGTAGCAATAGCAATAATCAATAATAAAATAAATTTTCTCATAACTATAAGGATGTTATAATTAAACAATAAGGTTGACAATGCAAATATACAATTTTTTATTATCGCATGCAATACCCCCCCCTATTTTAACTTTATTTAACAACTACACTCATTTTTATGCACAAAGCTCCATTTTTGTGTCATTTTACAGTCCTAAAATTTGGCAGAATGACAATAAAAGTTTAACTTTGCACTAAAATCTAATTTTGTGCATGAAAAAGGATCAAAAAAAGCAATCAAAGACTCGAAAACTAATAGTTGACATAGCCCGTCGCCAATTTGCCATGTATGGCAAAGACAATGTAACAATGAACGACATTGCCGTTGCTGCAGGCAAAGGTCGCCGCACCATATACACCTACTTTAGCAACAAAGACGAGGTATATCTTGCTGTAATCGAGAACGAACTCGACCACCTCATCGAACGCCTACAAGTAGTCATGAACAAGGACCTCTCGCCAGAAAAGAAACTCGAAGACTACATCTTCACCCGCTTCGAAGCAGTAAAAGAGGCTATCGAACGTAACGGTTCGCTCCGTGCCGACTTCTTCCGCAACATCTACGAAGTCGAAAAAGCTCGTCGCTCTATCGACATTAAAGAAATTCGTATGATCAAGCAAATCATGGACGAAGGCATACGTCTCGGCATATTCCAAATCCACAGCACCCAATGGGCAGCCATGATGATGCTCTACTCACTCAAAGGTCTCGAAGCCCCTTACCTAAAAAACAACATTGGAACCTACATCCGCGACCATCGACACATCATCATCAAAACCCTCTTCGACGGAATGCTAGCAAAACCCGAAACAAAATAAAAAATGCGCCTCAAGAAACCACTTGAGGCGCATTTTTTTATTCAAAAAGACAACTTGTTATAAAAGGTATCAATTTCAAATCCAACTCTTTTATTGAGTCAAATCCAAATGTGCGATATATTATTGTACGTCTCTGAAAATAATAAGCATCTGTAATACTCATTATATTGGTTATAAACTTTTTATCTTTTTTCAAATACAATAACCATATAATTGCAATGTCAGTTTTAGTCAATGTTGGATATAAATCCTTCACCTTCAACAAAACATTATTAGATTCAAACACAATAGTCTCCCTATTTATATTTTTTGAATATTTGCTTACATACTGATTCAACAAACTATTATAAGCCTTCTGATTATTATCTTGTTTTATATTCATCAACCCTATTTTATCTCTATATCTCTTTATCACAAAATACAAAACAATCAATATCAACAAAATCAACAATAAAGTAATCAACAAAATTATTATTGCTTTATACAATGCCACTTTCTCTTTTTGGCTCTCTATTTTAAGCAGTTGTATATTATATTGAGAATTTTTATCACTCAAATTAAGTTTCAAATATTCATTTATCTCTCTATCATAAGTTTCGTAAGCTAACTTATAACAAACCGCTGCAGAAGCATTCTCATTTTGCAACTCTGCTATTTTCCCCTTCAGATAATATTTATCTATTTGAAACATTGGATGATTTTCAAATAAACCAACAAAAACAATTGCACTATCAATTTCCCCTTTTCGTATATAAGCATCTGCCAAAACCATTTGGTCTAATGCGTATGGTCGTATATCACACAGTGGCTTAACAAATTTTATAACACTATCTGGATGCAATTTATCATAATAATTGATTGCATAACGCGACCAACACAACATATTTTGAAACGTATCTTTTCTTACAATCAATATATCTGACGCCTCAATTATATATTTTTTAGCCAAATCAACTCCAACAATATTCGCTTTCTGACGATAAGCATGCACCAAATCCATTGTATCACACTGCTCTATACTGACAGCAATTGCCTTATTTATATATTGTAAGGCTCCGACCGAATCCTCTGTTGCCAATATTTCCGAAAGATAATGATACACAAATCCCGACATCGAATCACAAAACTGCAGTTTCGACTCTGCCTCTTTCAACAATATTAACGCCCCCAAATAATCTCTTTCATAAAATTTCGCAAATCCCATCACTCCCTCGCAAATACAACTACCCCTCATATCCCCTTTCTCTACGCATACGGCATTGACGATTGCCAAACTATCGAGATTAACTGACTGCAAATTGCGAAGTGTTTTTGCTTTATACGCACCTTGTATTATATCGTCATAATCAATATTACTATTTTTTCGACACCCAAACAAACATGCTATAATTAGCAATAAAATAAAACTTTTCTTCTTCATAAAAATCGATTTTTTATCACTCTGCAAAGGTAATAATTTTTTTCTAATAAATATAACACTATTAGATTTTATTAGAAAATAATATAATACACTATACATCAACATCTTATATTTCACACAATAAATAGCCCTACATTTACGTTTTCTAATAGTATAAATTTGCTTGAAAAGCACACTTTATCTATCTTTGCAATATAAACACGAAACCGTATGCGCAAACTCATTTTATCTTTTTTATTAATACTGGTTATACATAACCTATCCGCATTCACACCTATAAACAACCACCCCATCATATTAAAAAAATATGATTTTAATGGATTAGAATTAAACATTGTTCCTTTCCCTCGAGACACTTTACCCATATCTGCTGGAAATGGCATTGATTATAACCAATATAAAATAATATGTTTCAAATCATTCAACTCTTCTCAACTATCTATTTTATCAAATTTCACAGAAAAAGATATTGAAATTACTATTTTTGAACGAGTAAGAGGTATTGTTTATACCGATAATATAACTCTACATGCCGGAAAAACAACAATCATTGATACCCCATGGGGCAAAGGTGTGTACACTATAACATTCAAATTAAGCAACGGAGATATCCTTCGCGGCGACTTTATTATAATCTAAAAAACTATTTACTTATGAAAACAATTAAACTCATTATCATTTTATTAGCAAGCACAATGCTATTTTCATGTGAACAACCAACGACACCAACAGAATTAAAAAACAATGGTCCAACATTAGAATCACGGCTATATGGCATTTGGAACTCTGTTTCAAAAACACCACTTGGTGTTGCCCCTGAATATAGTTATCCACACGAATGCTTTGATTATAAACTAATCATCGACTCCAATATGGTTTATACCATATATAACAAAGGAAAATTATCCACTCAGATGAAATTCTTTCTCAATGACACAATATATGACAAAGCAAACAATAAATATTATGGCGAAATAATTTTAGAGGATAGTCTAAAAATTCATTTTTCAATTATTAGTGATAACTTATACCTAACCCCCATAGGAAAAGGCGAAGACCTTCTCTGTGGAGGATGTTCTTATCACTACATAAAAGAATTAAACTAAAACAATAAAATTCATTTCACTTCGTTTTTCATTAAAACTAAATGATTGTTTTATGAAAAAAATAAATTTTGCCTATTTCGCACTACCGCTATTATTTTGTTATTGCGAAACTAATGTTGATACCAATCAACAACAAGATGATGAACAAATTAATTTTCAAGTCGAAAATGGCATATTACCTGGTATTTTTTCAGTATCTGATAGCACAACCATCCATTTTTCTCAAGGCAATCTACAATACCAAGCTTCAACAAACACTTGGCGTTTCGCCGAACATCAAATAGACGTCATTGGAAATAATATTTATATCTCACACTCAGCAGAATACAACAAATGGATAGACCTATTCGGGTGGGCAACATCGGGGTTCGACAACACCGCTCTCGACTCATTAGCAGTCAATTATCAACCTTGGACAATAAGTAACGAATATAACTCCAACTGTCCCGACAACCCTTTTGGTTACGGATTCTCTCGGTTTTCTTTAGACACTATCATCATTGACACTATTAGCATTGACTCCATTCATATTGACACCATCGCCATTGATTTCAGCATCGATAGCACCAATTACGATTGGGGAATTTACAATGCTATTACAAACGGAGGAGGACAAGATAGTATATGGCGGACACTAACCGCTGAAGAATGGAACTATCTTATTTTTAGACGCAACTATGCCGAAAATCTATATGGCGTAGCCACTATCGAAGGTGTCAATGGCATCATTCTGCTCCCTGACAATTGGGTCACACCACAAGGTATTATTTTCAAATCAGGCTTGGGCAATGCTTTCGGAAATGAATATTTCTCTAAAAACAACTATAACACAAACAAATGGAACAAAATGCAACTTGCAGGAGCAGTATTCCTGCCTGCATGTGGCTATAGAAATGGCGCAGAAATTGGCAATGTAAACACTACAGGAGTATACTGGACCACCACATGCAAAGAACAAAACAATCCCCAATACCTCTATTTTTGCTCCAACTATCTATCTCTCACTCACGGATATAACCCTTACTACGGACAAGCCGTCCGCCTCGTCTGCAAATAAAAAACGCTCCTTTTCATATAATAAACAAAAAACATATTAAACTAAAATTATATAATTATGAAAAAATCAATTTTATTATTTGCAATTCTCGCATCTGTTTTTGTTGCTTGCAATCAACAAAAAGATGTTGATTACGCCAACCCTGATGTATATGGCATTTGGGCAGTTACAACTAACAACCCAAATACAAGTACAGAAATATTAGATACATTGATTTTCTACATAAGCACAGAAAATAGTAAATTCATCTCCGAGGATTCACTTATAATTTATCACAGCAAAGAGGCATATACGGAAAATTCCGACCTTGGTTACATCAAATACAAATATGAGATCATTAAAGACGAAAAACTCATATTGACATATTACAATCGCCTTTACGAAACATATACCACACGTGAATTTCAATGGCGACCAGATTTGTCTTTTATTGCAGACACAATAAATCATACGACCCTTAAAGAAGAAATAAAAGGTCTTTTAGGTAAATATGAATGGATATCAACAGAAAATTTAGATAGTAATAGTACGAGATTTGCAAAACATGTTATTGATACATTAGAAAATTCAATTATCGAATTCAAAATCAATGACTTTCTCCTTCTAAATGGCACAATTAATCATAACACACAGAATAACCACAATGAAACAGGTGAATATTTTAGACACGTAATGGAACCATATAACGTAACAATAAGTAAAAAAGGTGTAGGCATTATTGAAGATAAAATATTACCACTTATCACAAACAAAATAAATGAAACAGACTCTATTATGTGGCTTTTATTTCCCATATACAAAGATGGCGAATATAGCAGTTATATGAATCTTGCAGGAGGAACGAAATATGTTTATTCTATAGAAAACAATAAACTGATTTTAAAAGAAGAATATTCAAACTGTATCATAACTTTTGAAAGAATAGAATAGCTAAGTAATTGCTCTTGAAAAAACTAACGCAGACACTCCGCAACGAGTGTCTGCGTTTTTATAGCACACAGAATATATAGGTAAATTTTTCACTTCTGCGAGTCTGTTTATATAGATTTTTTACTATCTTTGCACATAGAAAACCTGATTCATAGAAACAATGAAAATCATACTAATGTCCGACACACATGGATTGTGCGACAAGAAAATGGAAAAATATCTTGCGGATTGCGATGAAATATGGCACGCTGGCGATATTGGCTCGCTTGAGGTTGTCAACAAACTGCGCTCATTCGCTCCGCTACGTGCTGTGTATGGCAATATTGACGACCAAAATATCCGCCACGAATTCTCGGAGTTTCTGTCTTTCGACTGTGAGGGTGTCTCTGTGTTGATGACACATATAGGCGGTTTTCCGGGCAAATATGATGCGAAAGCTATACGACAAATATTTGCCACAAAGCCCAAAATATTCGTTTGCGGGCATAGCCACATCCTCCGAGTGATGTATGACAAACACTTCGACATGCTCACACTCAACCCCGGAGCCGTAGGTCAACAAGGATTCCACCAAACACGCACAATGCTCCGCTTCGAAATCACAGAAGGCGAAATAAAAAACATGGAGGTCATCGAATTTCCCCGATAGACTTTTTTGCGGTTTTCTTGCTTGCACCTTGCTTGAAGGTTGCTCTCACTATCTTGGAGGTATGGATGAAGGTAGGGTTATCCTTCGTATATGTTTCGTATATCCTTCGTGTTGCTATGCTTTAAATTATCTTAGACTATAAACGAAAAAACTCCATTCGGCAGTGCTGAATGGAATTTTTTATTATCGCTCAATTATTAGAATTTAGCGTTTTTCATATCACCAGTCTCGATGAGTGCTTTGTGCATTGCAAAGCAATTGTCGAGGTTAAGTGGAGTATGAGCCAATGGTGCTTTTGCAAGATAGTCGCGGAGCATTTCGCGATATTCTGGGTCAACACAGTTGTCAATGATGCAGTGTGCACGTTGAATTGGCGATTTGCCACGAAGGTCAGCCACACCATGTTCAGTGATAAGGATTTTCACTGAGTGCTCTGATTGGTCGATGTGCGATACGTAAGGCACGATAGCTGGAATCTTACCATCTTTAGCAGTTGAAGGAGTTGTGAAGATTGAGATATAAGCGTTGCGTGTGAAGTCGCAAGAACCACCGATACCGTTCATCATCTTAGTACCTGTAACGTGAGTTGAGTTTACGTTACCGAAGATGTCAGCCTCGAGTGCTGTGTTGATAGTGATAAGACCAAGACGACGAGCAACCTCTGGGTTGTTAGAGATTTCTTGTGGACGAAGCACGAGTTTGTCTTTGAAGAACTCGAGATCGCCATAGATTTCGTCGAGCACTGGTTGTGATACTGTCAACGAACAACCTGAAGCGAATTTACAGTTACCTTCGCGCATAAGACCAATAACAGCGTCTTGGATAACCTCTGTGTACATTTCGAATGGAGGAATGTCAGGGTTAGCACCAAGAGAACCGAGCACTGCGTTAGCGATGTTGCCTACACCTGATTGGATAGGGAGGAACGATGCAGGAATGCGACCTGCTTTGATTTCGCCTGCAAGGAAGTTAGCCACGTTTTCACCGATTTTAGCAGTCACTTCGTCAACTGGAGAGAAACCACCTACTTCGTTAGGACGGTTAGTGTTGACTACAGCGATGATTTTTGAAGGGTCAACTTGTACGTATGGTTGACCGCAACGATCTGATGGTTTGTATACAGGGATAGCTTCGCGGCAAGGAGGATCGAGAGGCTCATAGATATCGTGCATACCACAGATTTCAGCAGGGTGAGCAGCATTGAGCTCAACGATGATATGGTCGGCCAAACGGCAGATAGTAGGAAGGATACCTACACCTGAAGTTGGAACGATTTTGCCATCTTCAGACAAAGAACAAGCCTCAACGATAGCGAATTTTGGTTTTGGCATGAAGCCATAGCGCAACTCTTGAGCCAAGTGGCTGAGGTGCATATCGAAATAGTGAGCTTCTTGAGCATTCAAACGAGTGCGGAGCTCTTTGCTTGATTGATAAGGAGTACGGAAAAGGATTGCATTAGCTTTAGCCAATTCGCCATCGAGACTAGCACCAGTAGATGCACCTGTGTACATACCAATTTTGAACTCTTTGCCTTCAGCGTGAGCAGCTGCTGCACGAGCAGCAATAGCAGTTGGCACTTCTTTTGGACAACCAGCAGGTGTAAAACCGCTGAAACCAATAATATCACCGTGATTGATAAAAGAGGCAGCTTCTTCGGCTGTCATTACTTTATAAGCCATAATTATAAAAAGTTGTGAGTTAAAAGTTGAAAGTTGAAAGTTAAATCAGATTTTAAAACTTTCAAATTTCAACTTTCAAATTTAACATTTAATTAAAGATACTGTATCAGAAGCAATTGTGAGTTCTTCGTCGGTTGGGATAACGACTACGCGAACTTTTGAGTCTGGAGTAGAGATTTCGATCTCTTCACCACGTGATTTGCCATTCAATTCGGCATCGTATTTAACACCAAGATACTCAAGACCACGGCAGATGTAATCGCGTGTTTGCATTTGGTTTTCACCGATACCACCTGTGAATACAAGTACATCAACGCCATTCAAAGCTGCTGTATATGCACCGATGTATTTCAACAAGCGATATTCGAACATATCGAGAGCAAGTTTAGCGCGTTCGTTGCCAGCAGCGATTGCAGCTTCGATGTCGCGCATGTCGCTTGATACGCCAGAAACACCCATAACGCCTGATTTTTTGTTGATAACAGCGTTAACACCAGCTGCATCAAGACCCTCTTTTTCCATCAAATAGGTCATTGCACCAAGGTCAACATCACCACAACGTGTACCCATCACCAAACCTTCGACTGGAGTGAGACCCATTGAAGTGTCGATTGATTTGCCATTTTTAACAGCTGTAATAGAGCCACCGCCACCGATGTGGGCTGTAATAACTTTAGTGTTTTCGTAATCCAAACCAAGGAATTCACAAGCGCGACGTGATACATAGCGGTGAGATGTTCCGTGGAAGCCATAACGACGAACACCATATTTTTCGTAATACTCATAAGGGAGTGCATACATATATGCGTGAGCAGGCATTGTTTGGTGGAATGCTGTGTCGAACACACCTACTTGAGGCACGTTAGGCAAAATTTTAGTGATAGCAGCCACACCTTTGAGGTTTGCAGGGTTGTGAAGTGGAGCAAGGTCGGTGCAAGCTTCCATTTGTTTGATAACCTCTGGAGTGATAACTACTGAAGTGTTGAATTTCTCGCCACCATGCACAAGACGATGACCTACTGCTTCGATTTCGTCGAGCGATTTGATGCATCCATATTCGGCATTTGTAAGCACTTCGAGAATGAGCTCTACACCTACAGTATGCTCAGGCATATTTTTTTCGATGATTTTTTTCGAACCATCAGCCAATGTAAATTTAAGGAAAGAGTCTGGCAAACCAAGTTTTTCAATACCACCTTGAGCCATAACCTCTTTAGTAGTCATATCGTACAATTTATATTTAATTGACGAACTACCACAGTTGAGAACTAGAACTTTCATAAAAGTTGAAATTTGAAAAGTTAAATGTGAAAGTTGAAATGTGAAAATTGAGACATGAAGCCGAATGGCAAATTTCAACTTTCAGATTTCAACTTTCAGATTATTTAATTATTTTTTCGCTGCAATAGCTTGGTTTGCAGTGATAGCAATCATTTGTTCGATATCAGTCACCGAGCAACCACGGCTAAGGTCGTTGATAGGAGCAGCCATACCTTGAAGTACTGGACCGATAGCTTCGGCACCGCCAAGGCGTTGTACCATTTTATAACTGATATTACCAACTTCGAGTGATGGGAATACAAATGTGTTAGCGTGGCCAGCAACTTTGCTACCTGGAGCTTTCAATTGACCTACTGATTCAACCAAAGCAGCATCGGCTTGAAGTTCGCCTTCGATCATCATGTCAGGAGCTTTTTCTTGTGCCATTTTTGTAGCAGCAACTACTTTATCAACCATT
>JAZLDO010000006.1:0-2170 GCA_045614825.1 Candidatus Aphodosoma sp.
CCAGAGAATACCACCTGTGGAATCCACGCACGAGCAGCATTCGATATGTTATACTGCTCCGTCTCCGCTATTAAGTCGTATTGCCTAATTTCGGGATAGTTTTCTCGTGCCAATTTGCAACACTCGTCAAGCGTTTGCGCCTGAGAGGTGAGTACCGTTAGCATCATTAACGATAATAAAACAAACCGTTTCATACTATTCTTTTTTGATTCTTCGCATAATAAGTTCTATATTTTCAGTCTTGCGTTGAGCGAGCAGCATCTCTATTGATTGCCTGTTATCACTCAATAAGTTCTCTATCATATTTGCCATTAACGAAGGGAATATGTTAAGCGATAATATGGACTGAAACAACAGTAACACATTGAATGACTCAACCTCCCCTCTTGCAGCCGCCTCGTCAACCTCTCGTTGAAAAGAGTTGAAGAGGTGGAAGTAACTTGCAATCTTTGCGCATCTATTTTTATAGGGCAACACCTCATTTATCAAGAATCGAGGTAGATCAGGATTTGCCATAATAAAATCAAAATGGACTGATACCGCCTCCTCAATACGCTTGACTAACGGAAGTTCGCTATTGCCAAAAAGATGTGTCAACAAAGGAACTACCTCTGACATCTTTTTGTCGATGAAACGCTCAAAGAGTTGCTCTTTTGTACGGAAATAGTAATGCAACATAGCGTGTGTTACACCGGCAGCCTTGGCTATTGATGTTGTTCTCGCTCCATCATAACCCTTTTCCAAAAACTCTCGCTCCGCTGCTTCAAGTATCTGTTGTTCTTTGCTTTGTGCTACTTGTTCGCTCATTATTTTTCTGTTAATATAGTGATTTAACAATTGGGTTTAACAATTTTGTTAATGCAAAGGTACGATTTTTTTTTAATTCGCAAAATATTTGGAGAATTTATTCAAGTTTGGTTTATTCCATTTATTATATACTCAAAATGGACAAAACTTATTTGTGTATGCTGGCTATATGACTGATAGAGAGAAGTTGAAGGGATTTTTTTGAAAAAACTTTCGGTGTCTAACAAAAAAAATTTTTTTGTTGCTACTCTATCCTCCACGAAGAAGAGGAGTAGTGGTTCTTTGAGGTATTTTCTGGGCAATTAAAAATGTGTTTCGGCATTGTCCAATGGGCCATATACTGCCCAAACACTGCCCCAATGGGATAGTTTGTTATATGGTGGTGGTTATTAGGGAGTAATGGGGGTATGACTATTTTTCCACGAGGATGAATATTGATTAGTTGAAGAAGGTTAAAAACCTAAATATCAACAAGTTAAAAAGACCGATTGGGCAGTCCAGTCGGTCTTTTTTTGCCTAAATACTGCCCGAAAACTGCCCCAAAATGACTGAAACTGCCCGAAAACTGCCCTGAAACTATTACCAAATCCTCCTGAAAAGAAGAGTAGTAAGTGAGGGAGGTGAGACTGCCCGAACACTGCCCTAAAAAAGAAAAAGGACAGAACCGAAGTCCTGTCCTTATTTAATCTAACTTAATATTGAGTTTGTCTCCAACTTCTTCAGCAAAAGCGAAAAGTGGTAAAAAGCGAAAAGTGGTAATACAGAGCACCTGTTTAACAGGTGCTTTTTTTATGTTACTATCAATGAACCACAACGGTTAGTCTTGCAGTGCTAGAAACAGATAGGAGAAAAAGAATACGAATCCTCATACATATTGTAAAAAATCACTACCTTTGTTAGATGTAAATAATACACTGATACCAATATGGCAAAACTTATCTCTGCAGATTTGACCAATAGCAAACTTTGCATTTTTGAATACACCACAACTGATGGGAAAATGCTACCAATTATGGAATATAAATTGGGGTTGTTAGATATATTTGATGCAAAGATCGTTTCTCACACCTATACCAATATAGGTAAGATTATCTTCAATAAGCCTATTACTACAATGCAAGCATTCTTGGGTTGCAGTAACCTTACAAGTGTAACTATCCCTGATAGCGTAACGAGGATTGGAGATGGTGCATTCCTAGATTGCAGTAACCTTACAAGTGTAACTATTCCTGATAGCGTAACCTCAATTGGAGATGGTGCATTCAAAAATTGCCGAAACCTTACAAGTATAACTATTGGCAATAGCGTAACGAGGATTGGAGAGTATGCATTTAGTGGTTGCGACAGCCTTGTAAGTGTATAT
>JAZLDO010000007.1:0-14029 GCA_045614825.1 Candidatus Aphodosoma sp.
CGTAGATGCTCGCAATGTGCGCAATATTGTGCTCATGCGACCTGTGAATAATATGGTCGAATTTAAGCAAATCATAGGGCGTGGCACTCGTTTGTTCGACGATAAATACTATTTTACGATATACGACTTTGTGGGGGCAAATAAGAATTTTCAAGACGCTGAATGGGATGGCGACCCTTTCTGTCCTGTGTGTGGCAACTATCCATGTTCGTGTAAGACAGGAGGGGGTGGATATACCGAAGGAGAAGAAGAAATATTAGGTGGGGATGAAAAAGGTGCAGGTGAAGATGGTGGCGAATATGGACCACGACCTCAACCATGTCCTGTGTGTGGTCATCTGCCTTGTACTTGCGAGGGCGGACGACCTGGAACAACCATTAAGGTGCGTTTGTCGGCTAAGCGTGAATTGGAACTAAAAACGACATGGACCGAAAAATTTCAATATGGAGAAGATTTGATTTCGTTGGAGGAGTTTATTAAAATACTATTCGGAAGATTGCCTAAGTTCTTTAATGATTCGGTCGATTTGCACAAACAGTGGGAACATCCCGACACCCGATTGGCTCTGCTCGACCAGTTGGAGCGAGAGGGATTTGCCGAAGATAAACTGCGTATGGTGCAACGCGTGATTGGTCGTGAAGATTGCGATTTGCTCGATGTCTTAGAATTCCTAGCCTATGCCACAACGCCGATTGACCGCGTTTGTCGTGTTGAGTTGGTGCGTCAAGATTACTATAAAAAACAAACCGATAGCTCTAAAGAGTTTTTGGATTTTCTTATGGAGCAATATGTGCGCAATGGCGAAAGTGAGTTTACAATGACCAATTTGCCTAAATTCTTAGAAATGAAATATGGCTCAACAATAGATGCCGTAAAACAACTCAGTATGAATCCTGTTCAAATAAAAAATCAATATCTGAACTTTCAAAAGAATTTGTATATTGCCTAGTTTTTCCGATTATAACCCGAAAAACTGATATATTTCGTCTAAATTTTCGATTATAACCCGAAAAATACTATAAAATCACTCAAAATTCCTATTATAACCAGAAAAGTGTATATATTTTTGTTGTTTTCTTGGTTATAATCGGAAATTTTATTACCTTTGCATCGGATTTGAAAAAGAAAAGGAGGTAGTTATGATAAAACGAGAGTTATATTTAGAAAAGTTAAGACCATTTATTGATAAACCAGTTATAAAGGTTATAACCGGTATTCGTCGTTGTGGAAAGTCGGAATTGTTGAAAATGGTTCGACAAGAGGTAATTGATCGAGGGGTGGCGGAAGAGCAAATTGTCTATGTCAACTTTGAAAGTTTTGCTTGGCGTAGTTATGCCACAGCCGAGGCTTTGTATGGTTATTTAGATAAAAAGAGAGATGATGCTAAGGGCGAGAAATTGTATCTGTTTGTTGACGAAATACAAGAGGTGAAGGATTGGGAAAAGGTGATAAATTCGGTATATGCCGATTGGGATGTGGATGTTTATATTACTGGGTCGAATTCGAGGTTGTTGTCGTCGGAATTATCAACTTATTTGGCTGGACGATATATTGAAATTAGGGTTTTTCCTTTGTCGTTCAGAGAGTTTTTGTTCTTCAAAAACGGCGATAGGGTATTGGGTAAAACCGAGATGTTAGAGGCTTTTGATGTCTATTGGCATCAAGGTGGATTTCCTGTGGCTCATATAAATAATTATAAAGATAGGGAGATATACCAACTAGTGTCGGATATTTATGCTTCGGTGCTGTTGCGTGATACGATTCAACGCTACAATATTCGTAATGTTGATATGTTGGAGCGTCTGGTGGCTTTCCTTTTTGATAATTTAGGTAACTGCTTTAGTGCAAAAAATATAATTGCATACCTCAAAAATCAGCAACGTAAGTTAGACTATGAAACACTTTATAACTATTTGCAAGCCTTGGAGTCTTCATTCATTACATATAAGGTGCCTCGATATGATTTGAAGGGTAAAGAGTTGTTGCAAACTAACGAGAAGTATTTTATATCGGACTTATCATTGATTTATGCTCATCGTGGTTATACGCCTGAATTGATTTCGGGAATGTTAGAAAATCTTGTTTTTCTTGAATTGTTGCGTCAAGGCTATATCGTGTATGTGGGAAAAGGGGCTAATTATGAAGTGGATTTTGTGGGAATAAAGCAAGATAAGAAAGTTTATGTACAGGTGTCGTATCGAATAGATTCGGTTGAAATGCGCGATAGAGAGTTGAAACCTTTCCGTTTGATAGATGATAATTATCCAAAATATTTGGTTACGACAGATAGTTTGATGGTGGGAAATATTGATGGTGTGGAGTGTATGCATATAGTAGACTTTTTATTGCGTGAAATATAGTTTAGTTGTGTGTCAAAGAAACGTATAATAAAAGATAGGTAGAGCGACTTTTTGCGAAGCAAGAGAGCGAATTTTGTTATAAGCGAGAGCAAAAGCCAAATTTATTTGGATTATGCCGAGTGTAAACAAAATCTTGATAAACCGTGTTTTCCGTGCATTCCGTGAGAGATAAAAATTATATCGAACTCACGTTAAAATAATAAAATTTCCGATTACAACTGAAAAAATAAGTAAAAATTATCTATTTTTTTTGTTATAATCGGAAATTTTATTACCTTTGCAAATTGAAAGATTGTGTAGAGTACTACTGGAAGTAGAGTGGTGTGATAAATCTTGATGGTTGATAATTTTTAATTATTAATTTAATATTGTATCAATTTGAACAATAAAGATATAGAAATGAATAAAATTGTAAGAAAAGAACATTTCTCAGCGAATGTTGTGATGTTGGAGATTGAAGCTCCACTTATTGCAAAATCACGTAAAGCAGGTCACTTTGTGATTGTTCGCGTTGACGAAGATGGCGAACGTATTCCTTTGACAATTGCAAATTCGGACATTGCTCGTGGTACAATTACACTTGTTGTGCAAAAAATGGGTGTGTCGTCAACCAAGTTGTGTGACTTGAATGTAGGCGATGAGGTGCTCGACCTTGTTGGTCCTCTTGGTAAAGCAACGCACATTGAAAATTTTGGTACAGTAGTGTGCGCTGGTGGTGGTGTAGGTGTTGCGCCTATGTTGCCTATTATCAAAGCTATGAAAGAGGCTGGCAATCGTGTTATTTCGGTGTTGGCTGGTCGTACTAAAGACCTTATCATTCTCGAAGAGCAAGTGCGCGAATATAGCGATGAAGTGGTGATTATGACTGACGATGGTTCTTATGGCAATAAAGGTCTTATAACTCAAGGTGTAGAAGAGGTGATTAATCGCGAAAAAGTGGACTTGTGTGTGACTATCGGTCCTGCGGTGATGATGAAATTTGTGACTTTGTTGACTAAAAAATATGAAATTCCTACTGTTGCATCGTTGAACACTATCATGGTGGATGGCACTGGTATGTGTGGTGCTTGCCGTGTGACTGTAGGTGGTCAAACAAAATTTGTTTGTGTAGATGGACCTGAATTTGATGCACATCAAGTGGATTTCGATGAGATGATGATGCGTCTCTCGGCTTATAAATCAGAAGAAGTAGAATCATTCGAAAATTTCAAAAAATAATATGGAAAGAAGAAATGAGGCTTGGCGCGAAGAGTTGCGCACTGCTATGAAACCAAAAGAACGCATGGCTATTGAGCGCGTGAAGATGAATGAGTTGGAAGGTGAATATCGTAGCAAAAATTCGGAAGAGGTAAACCAAGGTCTTACTATGGAACAGGCTTTGTTGGAGGCAAAACGTTGTCTTGACTGTCCTAATCCATCATGTATGCAAGGTTGTCCTGTAAGCATTAATATCCCTACTTTTGTTAAAAATATCGAACGTGGCGAAATCCTTGAAGCAGCCAAAGTGTTGAAACAAACATCGGCTTTGCCTGCTGTGTGTGGTCGTGTTTGTCCTCAAGAGCGTCAATGCGAAAGCAAATGTATCCATACCAAAACTGGCAAACCTGCTGTGGCTATTGGTTATCTCGAACGCTTTGCTGCTGACTATGAACGCAATAGTGGTCAAATGATAGTGCCAGAAGTTGCTGCTTCTAATGGTATTAAAATTGCTGTTGTTGGCTCTGGCCCTTGTGGTTTGTCTTTTGCTGGTGATATGGCTAAATTGGGCTATGATGTTACTGTATTTGAAGCACTTCATGAGATTGGTCGTGTGTTGAAATATGGTATTCCTGAATTCCGTTTGCCTAACAATATCGTTGATGTGGAAATTCGCAACCTTGAAAAAATGGGTGTGAAATTCATTAAAAACTGTATTGTTGGTAAAACAATCTCTTACGATCAATTGAAAGAAGAGGGCTATCGTGCTATGTTTGTGGCATCGGGTGCTGGTCTTCCTAACTTTATGAATATCCCAGGTGAGAACTTAATCGGTATCATGTCGTCGAACGAGTATCTCACTCGCGTTAACTTGATGGGTGCTGCAAAAGCAGAAAAAGACACTCCAGTGTTGAAAGGTAAAAATGTGGCAGTTATCGGTGGTGGTAACACAGCAATGGACTCTGTTCGTACAGCAAAACGTCTTGGTGCTGAACGTGCTATGATCGTTTATCGTCGTTCGGAAGAAGAGATGCCTGCTCGTCTTGAAGAGGTGAAACATGCAAAAGAAGAGGGTGTTGAATTCTTGACACTTCACAACCCAATTGAATATAAAGGCACAGAGAAAGGTCGCGTGTCGCAAATGTTGCTTCAAAAAATGGCTTTGGGTGAGCCTGATGCTTCGGGTCGTCGCAAACCAGAACCTATTCCTGGTGCTATTGAAACTATCGATGTTGACGAAGTAATCGTGAGTGTTGGTGTATCTCCAAACCCATTGATTCCAAGTGCTATCGAAGGTTTGGCTGTTACTCGCAAGGGTACTATCGAAGTGGGTGAAGATACATTGCAATCTTCTATTCCTACTATTTTTGCAGGTGGCGACATCGTGCGTGGTGGCGCAACTGTAATCTTGGCTATGGGTGATGGTCGTCGCGCTGCTGCAAGTATGCACGCTAAAATCCAAGCAGGAGAAATTTAATATAATGCACAATGCACAATTTTTTCGCCTAACGACTCAAAGACCTTTGGTTCATAATGCACAATTAGTTTTGGCGTTAGAGAAAAATTAATCATGCATTATGAATTATGTATTATGAATTGATGGAAAATGAATATTTGTGTATATTGTTCGTCGTCAGATCAAGTGTGTGACGAATTCAAACAACAAGCAACTGAAATAGGTAAGTGGATGGCTCGTGAAGGTCATACGCTTGTCTATGGTGGTGCTACAGGAGGTTTGATGTCGGCTGTGGCTGAAGGTGCTGCAGAAGCCGAGGGTGATATTGTTGGTATAATACCTGAATGTATTGTTGAAAAAGGTCGTAAAAGCGATTTGCCTACAGAATTATTTGTTGTTGGCGATATGGCTGAGCGTAAGACAATGATGAAGGAGTATGCCGATGTGTTTGTGGTATTGCCTGGTGGTTTTGGTACACTTGATGAAATGTTTGATACCATCTCTTCTTGTATGGTTGGCGAACATGACAAACCTACTATTCTTTATAATCCTGATAATTTTTGGACTGGACTATTGTTGCAATTTGATAAAATATTGAAATCAGGGTTGGGGTATAAATTTACTCGAAATGGCAACTTGAAAGTGGTAGATACGCTTGAAGAATTGCAAGAGGAAATAGGAAAAATAGATAATTGATAATCTCGCATCTCGTGTCTCGCATCTTGTGTCTAATATCTAATATCTAAAAAAAATATGAATCTTTTTTGGAAAAGTCTTTTTGGTGGATTGATGTCAACTGCTAAGTATGAAGATAAACTTCATAAGGAAGTAGCTGATTATAATCGTTTTCTTCTAATTAGCGAATCTAAAGAATTGGAAGAGTATAACGAACTTTACAAGCAAGTAAAGTCTTCGAATTTCAAAGAATTAAAACGTACACTTCGTAGCCGTAAGTATAAAGATACTCAAGAGTATCGCGATATGGCGAAGTTCAAAAAATTAGACTCAAATTCTAATTTAAAAGTATATTTCCAAGTTTTAGAAAGTCAAGAATTAGCTGATTATTTGGCGTTTAAGGTTACTCCTGAATTCGTTTCTTTAGCTAATCACGATTTGGTGAAACAATCTCCTGAATTGTCTCGCCTCAAAAAATTTGAAAAATCTAAAGAGTACCAAATTTATACTCGTTTCCATAATTCTTATATTGTAAAAGAATATACTGAATTAAAAGAAAAGGTTTCGCACCCTGAATTCCAAAAAAATAATGAATTTTGGTCTAACCCAAAACGTTGGGAAACTACTAAAGAGTATGAATTAGAAAATAGATT
The DNA here is from genome assembly GCA_045614825.1 of Candidatus Aphodosoma sp. Classification (GTDB taxonomy): domain Bacteria; phylum Bacteroidota; class Bacteroidia; order Bacteroidales; family Paludibacteraceae; genus Aphodosoma. Next base: position 6,342 of record JAZLDO010000007.1, read on the forward strand.
TCATCAGTTGGCTGACAATGACGATATGAAATTCTATTTGAAACATAAACTCTCTGATTTTTCTTTGGTTGGTGGTTATGATTTAGTCTTTGAAGATAATTTTGATTGGAATTCGCTTGATGCGTCAAAATGGGATGTTGGTTTTCATTATAAAAGCCCTGCTTTTGTCGGTAAGCACTCCTTTATAAATGAACAACAAGCTAATAATAATGGAAATAATGTTCGAGTAATAGCTGGTAATTTGCATATCGTTACAAAAGAACAAAAAGCTGAAGCTTTAACTTGGCATCCTGAAAAAGGTTTTGTTCAGAAAGATTTTGATTATACATCTGATGTAATACACGGACGTAACGCTTGTTGTCAACAAGGTGGCCTTTATCGTGCTAAAATGCGTTTCGCAGGTGCTAAAGGTGTAACTCATGCTTTTTGGTTGAAAGCTGAAGAAAAAACTCCTCACATAAATATCTGTAAATGTGAAAATGGTGAAATTGAAGTGGGTATTTATTGGAGCTCTAAATTCGAAACTAAATACACTTCTACTCGCATTAAAGGTCTTAATCTTTCTAATTTCTTTATCTATTCGTTTGAATGGAATGAAAAAGAATTGATTTGGTACATTAATGACTTGGAAGTCTTCCGTACTTCTAATTTTATGCCTCAAGAAGCTATGTATCCTATGCTTAACTCTTTTATTGCTGAAGGCAAAAAAGGTGGTGAAGCCGATTTCGAAATAGATTACATCAAAGTTTATAAAAAAAAGTAAGAAGTTAGTACTATTGTATAATTGCAAAAAAAATATTAACTTTGCTTTGTAAATTTTACTTTTTGATATTTTTCGAGTCTAAAATAAAAAAATAATAACTAAGCGTAGTGTCAAGTTAATCTATATTACTTGCAACACGCAACTAAATTTCTTAATAGTATGAAAAAAACATTTGCTTTAATTATGGTAGCAATGATGGCCGTAGGCTGTTTTGCTCAACTTCCATCTGTAACTTTGAAAAACATTGATGGTAAAACTGTGGACACTGCTAAATTGAATAATGATGGTAAACCATTTATTATTAGTTTCTTTGCTACTTGGTGTAAACCTTGTCAACGCGAACTTGACGCAATCCACGAACAAATCGTTGATTGGGAAGAAGAAACTGGCGTAAAAGTTATTGCTGTTTCTATCGACCAAGGTCAAAACGTTGATAAAGTAAAACCTCTTGTTGATGCAAAAGGTTGGGAATATGAAGTTCTTCTCGATCCAAATGGCGACTTCAACCGTGCTATGAATGTTAATGGTACAGTGCCTACTGTATTCGTTATCGATGGTAAAGGTAAAATTGTTGACCGTCGCTCTGGTTATGTTGATGGCTCTGAACAACACCTTATCGAAAAAGTACGCGAACTTGTAAAATAAGTAATGAGTAAACTTGTAACGAGTAACGAGATTTTTTTACTAAAAGTCTTGCTACTCGCTACTTGCTACTAATAGTCTATAGTAATGATTAAACAATTTAAAAATATAGTTGGCACATTAGTTGTCGGCTTATTATTACTCCCTACTATCGCAAAAGCTGATGGTGGGGGTGTTACGTTGAAAGGTAACTTCCAAACCGATGCTCTTGTTGGACAAATTGATAGCGTAATTGGAGCAAATGAGTATAATGGCCCATTTGTAAGTAATTCATATCTCGACCTTTCTTTGGCTAGTCAATATGTGACTGCTGGTGCTCGTCTTGAATTGTTGCATTGTCCACTTCCAGGCTTCGAAGATGCATTTGCTGGTGGAGGTTTGCCTAATGTATATGTAACAGGTAAATACAAATGGTTAGAAGCTACTGTTGGTAATGTTTATGACCAATTTGGCTCTGGTTTTATCTTCCGTGCTTACGAAGATCGTCCTCTCGGTGTTGACAACTCGTTGCGTGGTGCTCGTTTGGTTTTTACTCCTTACAAAGGTATTCGTATCAAAGCTTTAGGCGGTATGCAACGCAAATATTTCAATTACGGAATGGACAATGCCTTTGGTTTCGATTATTCTCAAGGTGCTGTTATGGGTGCTGACCTCGAATTGAATATCAACGAATGGTCTAAAGCTATGCAAGATGGTGGTTATAATCTTTTGTTTGGTGCTTCTTACGTTAGTAAATATGACCCAGAAGAGTTAATTCAGCCAAGTCCAATGTACAAACTTAATTTGCCTCAATTTGTTGGTGCTGGTGATGTGCGTGTTCGTTTCCAAAAAGGTGGATGGAATGCTTTGGTGGAATATGCTTATAAAGCAAATGACCCTTCTGCTGACAATGGTTATATCTATAAACCAGGTCAAGTGGCTATGCTCTCTTTGGCTTATTCTCAAAGAGGTATGAGTTTCATCGTTCAAGCTAAACGTTCTGAGAATATGTCATTCCGTTCTGATCGTACAGGTTCTGGTATCGGAGGATTTATTAACCACATGCCAGCATTCTCTATGACACATACATACGCTCTTGCTGCAATGTATCCATACGCAACTCAATATGGTACAGCTCCAACCGAAAGTAACCCTCATGCTGCTCGTGGAGAGTGGGCTTTTCAAGCAGAAGCTCGCTATACTTTCAAACGTAAAACTCTTATGGGTGGTAAATATGGTACAAGCTTCCGCTTGAATGGTACTTATATTCGTGGTATCAAAGCTGATCCTATCGCAGTTAATGCTTCTGGTACTTTGCAAGGTACCGAAGGCTATACATCTCCTTTCTTTGCTATGGGTGATGAAACATATTATCTTGATGTGCATTTGGAATTTGCTAAAAAATTCACTAAGACTTTTTCTATGACTGCACTCTATATGTTCCAACAATACAATCAAGCTGTAGTTGAAGGGCATGGTTGGAATGCTGCAGAAGAAGGATTTGGCTTTAATGCATCAAAACCAGGTAATATTGTTAATTCTAATATTGCAATTGTTGAATTAAAATACAAACCTTCTAAAAACATAGGTATGCGTGGTGAGTTGCAATATTTGCATACTCGTCAAGATCGCGGTCAATGGGTGTATGCGTTGTATGAAATCTCATTGTTCCAACAAGCAATGATTGAGGTTTCAGACCTTTATAACATTGATGCTACTAAACAACATTATTATAAAGTGGCTGCTTCTTATAACTGGGGTACTCATCGTGTACAATTGTCTTACGGACGTACACGCGCTGGTTACAACTGCTCTGGTGGTGTTTGTCGCTATGTGCCTGCATCTAAAGGCTTGGCTTTGTCGTATAGTGTAAGTTTCTAATCTTTAATTTGTCTAAATTATGAAAATAAAGAGTTTAATTTTTGCTATTTTTGCTACAATTGCTTTGTTCGTAGCATGTGATGTAATTCCAGAGGAAGACAGATTGGAGGTTGTTCAAATGGAACCATCTAAACGTAATGTGCTTTTGCTTGAGTTTACAGGATGGAAATGTGTTAACTGTCCAAGTGCAGCTGTTGTAGCTCATACTTTGGTTGAAGCTCTTGGCGAAAATATTGTCGTTGTAGCTATGCACCCAGAAGGGCATGGTTTTACAACTCCTGAAAATACAGTGAATGCGCTTAGCACTGCCGATGCAATGGAATATTTGAAAGCTTATGGCGGATCTTCTACTACTGCTTTCCCTACAGGTGTTGTGAATGGCGTTAAATTTGATGATGAGTATCTTCAAGGTAAAGACGAATGGATTGCGCAAGTTATGGAACAACGTGCTATTGCTCCTGATTGCTTTATCGATTTGAATTATTCAAAAGAGGGTGGTCATAAGGTTGTTGCTACAATCACTCCTGATACTACAATGAATTACAATGTTTCATTACAAATGTGGTTGGTAGAAAACAATATTGTTGCTCCTCAAGCATCTCAAGGAAACAATTATGTTCATCAACATGTATTCCGCAAAGCTTTGAACCCATTGTGGGGTGATGAATTAGGTAAATTATCGGCTGCTACAACTAAAGAGTATTCTTTTGATATCGAATCTCGTTATGTGGTTGATAATTGTGCTGTCGTTGCTGTACTTATCAAAACAGATACAAAAGAGGTTATTCAAGCTTCTCAAGTGGCATTAGGTAATGCTGCTCACTAATTTTTAAGAATTAAATTTATTATTAATCACGAGAGGTTCATGCCTCTCAATAAAACATTAAAAAATTATGAAATCATTGAAATTTTTATTCGTAGCTGTTTTGGCTGCATTTGCTTTCGTTAGCTGTGAAAAAGGTCCAGAACAAGGAAAAGAACCAGAACAAGGAAAAGAACACACTGGTAAACTCGTTATTAACTGGGGTAATGCTGCTGATGTAAATGGTAAAACTTACGAAATCGGTATGGCTAGTTGGAGTGCTGACACATATGAACTTATTCTTCATGTTGAATTGAAAAATAATTCAGGTGCAGATAAAGAATTTACTGTAAAAGAAGTTCGTAAATATGACCTTGCAACTGCTTTTGCTTCTTTGTGTACTTCTGCTTGTATGCCTGGCGATGGTAAACCTGAACAAGTTTGGGAAATTGGTACTGTTGCTGCTGGTGAAATGCAAACAGTTGACTTGCACTTGGCTCCAATGGTAGAAACTGCAACTGTTTTCCCTGCAGAATTTACTTTCTCTGATGGTACTGAAGAAGTAAAAATTAACGTTAATTACAATTATACTCCTGCTCAATAATTTGAGTTAGAGAAAAAATGCGGGGGCTTCTTGTGAGCACTCCGCTTTTTTGGTTAAAATATTTAAGGTATAAAATTTATGAAAAAGACTATTTTATTTATTGCATTATTGTGTGGCGTGTTTTCTCTTACAGCACAAAACGCAATTGATACAACAGAACAAGCTGTATTGAAATATGCTTCAGAAGATATTATTTCGGCTTGTGGTGCTGCTGAAAATCAAGAAATTGTTGCTCAATCAGCAGCAATTAAATTGACTCAAAAACAGCTTTTAACTTATAAAAATAACTATGTAATCAAAATGGCTGTTGGTTTGGCTGCACATGAAACTTGGACTCCTGATTCTGTTGTAAGTATGAAGTTTTGGATTCGTAGAACTTTGAAAGGTGAAAACCTTTGGGAACAAGACTTTGACACTGCAAAAATTGTATTTGGAGCATGGAATGAATTGGTTTTTGATAACTTCTATGCTGTGGATGCGGCTTCTGATTTGTATTTTGGTTATACAATCGAATGTGGTGGTTTGCCTATCGGTGGTGATGGTAATAATTTTAATGCAGATCCAAATGCAACTTGGATTCTTGATGGTACTCAATGGGTTCAATACTCTAATTGTGGTAACTTCTCTATCAAAGTTGTTATTTCTGGTGATAAAATGCCTAAATATAACCTTGCAATGAATGCTGTGCGTACAGCTAATTTCGCTCGTACTGATTCTAAATTTGATGCTGTTGCTAATATCTCAAATACTGTTGATAAAGAGGTAAATTCTTTTGATTTTGTGATTTATGCAAATGATACTGAAGTTTATCGTAAAACTGTAGGCTTGGATAAGGTAATGAATGGTGCTGAAAAACCAAAACCAGTGAATGTTTTGAAAAATGGAGAGTCTGCTAATGTTTTCTTTAAAGATATTCAATTTACAGAAGAAGGTGAATTTGATGTTGTTTATACTATTGAGAATATCAATGGCACAGAGAAAGATGATAACATTGAAGATAGCAAACAAGTTGTAAAAACATTAGTTTCTAATGAATTTGAGGATAAAGTTGTTATGCTTGAAATGTTCTCTGGAACAATGTGTTCAAACTGTCCAACAGGTCATAATCACTTGCATCATGCAATTGATGAGTTGGGTGTTGAAAAATATATTTGGGCTATTCACCACGCAGGTTACAATGCATCAGAACTTACTGTAGATGAAAGTAGTGATGCTGTTGCTTTTTATGGCGCTCAAATGACATATGCTCCTGGTGCTATGCTTGACCGTGTTAATCTTTTGAATGTAGGTGTAACTTCTTCTAATGGCGCTACAGGTCCTGTATTTAGTGTAAATGAGGTTGGTTCTCGTGGTGTATTGGAAGATTATATGGAAATAATCCAAAAGAATATGTCGCCTATTGACTTGAATGTTTATTATGAATTGGATGAAGAAACTCGTGAACTTAATGTTACTGTTGATGCTAAATTGTTAGGTGATTTTGAAGCTCGCGACCTTAGAATAGGTGTTATTACTGTTGAAGATGGTATTTCAGGAACTCAAGCTGGACATGCAGGAAAATATAATCACACACATATTATTCGTTCTTTCTTGACTTCAGCTTTTGGTGATAGAGCAACTGTATCTGATGGAGCAATCTATAATGAATTTACTCAAACTTTAAAAGAGAAATTTGTTTTGGATAATATGCGTTTGGCTGTATGGATAGGTAAGAATGGTAAAAATTCAGATGTAAATAGTTTTGAAATTTATCAAGCTTATGAAGTAAAATTGACTGATCGTCCTTATACAGCAGTAGAATATGTATCAGATAACTCACAACTTGTAATTTATCAAGAAGGAGATAAGTTGTTTGTTAATGGTATTGAAGCTGGTGATGTATTGTCGGTTTATTCAATGGAGGGTAAACTTGTGATGCAAGAAACTGCAGATTCTGAAAAAGCTGAACTTAATTTGAATGGTTTAGTAAAAGGTACTTATTTGTTGCAAACAAATGGTTCATATGTTAAATTTGTCAAATAATATTTGATGGATATATAAAAAAGATGGATAGCCGTGAGGTTATCCATCTTTTTTTGTACTCCCATGCAGAATCGAACTGCAACCAAAGGAACCGGAATCCTTCATTCTATCCATTAAACTATGGGAGCGGTTTTTATAATTCATAATTCATAATAGAAACTATAGAGGTATATAAGTTATAGAAAATATAGAGACGCAACTGCTTGCGTCTCTATATTATTTTTATGAATTAGAATTCGATTGTTTCGTCGTTTTGTGGTGCTGCAGGTTGTTCTGCTGGGCGTTCGTTGTTCTCTGGACGAGGACGGCGTTCACCGCGTTCTGGACGTTCAGGGCGAGGGCGACGTTCGCCACGTTCTGGGCGCTCTGGACGAGGACGGCGTTCAGGCTCTGCATAACCTTCAGGTTTTTCTTTCAATACTTTTGCTGAGAGTTTGAATTTACCTGTTTTAGGGTCGATTTCGAGGAGTTTAACATCGATTTTATCGCCTTCTTTGATGCCTGTTTCTTCCATTGTTTCGAAACGACGCCAGTCGATTTCAGAGATGTGGAGGAGACCTTCTTTGCCAGGCATGAATTCTACGAAGCAACCGTAAGCCATGATAGATTTAACTTTTGCAGTGTAAGTTTCGCCTACTTCTGGGATTGCTACGATAGCTTTGATTTGAGCTACAGCAGAGTCGATTTGAGCTTTGTTTGTACCTGCGATTTCTACGCGGCCACCTTCTTCAACTTCTTCGATTGTAACAACTGCACCTGATTCGGCTTGGATGCCTTGGATGATTTTACCACCAGGGCCGATAACTGCACCGATGAGTTCTTTAGGAATCATCATAGTTACGATGCGAGGAGCGTGTGGTTTGAGGTCTGGACGTGGTTCAGCAAGAGTTTCTTGGATTTTGTCGAGGATGTGCATACGACCATCGCGAGCTTGTTGAAGAGCTTTTTCGAGGATTTCGTAGCTAAGACCATCGACTTTGATGTCCATTTGAGTA
>JAZLDO010000008.1:0-5721 GCA_045614825.1 Candidatus Aphodosoma sp.
CTGTCAATTTTCACCTTATAATATATCACATAAAATAACAGTTAAAAATTGTTAAAAAACGAGGGGGGGGGGTATAACGAAATTATTACTAAATTTACAAAGTTAATTACAATGCGTAATTATATGCGTAATTATACCCCTAAAACAACTAACTTTACTTACTAATTATTACAACAAAACTTAAACCACGCACACTCCTAAACAATTTAAAAATATATGATTATGAAAAAACATTTACTAAAATTATTAAATAGTACAATGTTTATAATTGTACTATCATTATTTGCTGTTCCACAACAAATAAAAGCACAAGACATTGGAATAGGTGGATGGAACAACGATGACATCACTATTTCTTGGGATAAAAACAAAGGTGCATTCTATTTTACAATCACAATTTACGATTGGGCAGGAGCCGATGAATGGCTCTCTTACGTCTATATTGCCTGCGATAATCAAAATTTCGTATGCTTTGATAGTTGGTTTTCAAGTTCTAGTTCAACAGCATCGTATAGAGTTATTGGACAAAACAATTATGGTAAAACATATCATTCCAATTATACTGCAATAAAAAATGACGTATGGACAAACCATAATGTATATGACGATGGCAACGACAGAGGACGAATGAGTTTTTATTGGTATCCTCCGACCGATAAATTAAATAAAAACTTAACATTCAAAGTACATGGAACAACTAGAGATTCAGATGATGATTATTGGAATAGATCTGCAACAATTACAACATCATCTCCTACTCACACATATACTCCAATACTCGAAAATGCTGGTTGGAATTTTACTACTGGCGCTTTTAATGTGAAATTAACTAAAATAGAAAATGGAGATAAACATAATACTACAAAATCCACTATATCACTTCGCACAAAAGTTGAGAACGGAGATTGGACTAATCGAAATTACACATACACAACAACAAATCAACAAGCAACAATCAACAAAACTTGGAGCGAAACAGGTTATATACTATATTCCGACTATAATAATACAACACAACTTACAGCTCAACAATTTGCTGAAGGTATTTCTTTTAGTGCTACAGCAACAACTGACCCAGATTCAGGTGCTGGCGACAATACCATTAGCAACACATGGGAAAATTCTATTCACACAGGAAAAACTGCAACTTTTGCAGATCGCACACTTACTATTACACAAAATAATCGCGATATAAAACTTTCATGGAATATTTATAAACCATCAAGTTCTTATAATCTAAATACCGCAGCATTTGCAGTTGAAAAATATGATGGTTCTAAATGGATAGAAGTTGCAACCGTAGATTATGATTATGCAACAACTTCATATTCTTACACCTACAGTCTATCCGATGCCGAATGCAACAAAGGCAACGTGGAATATCAATTCCGTGTATGGAAAAAAATGTTTAATTCCCAAAATTTATGGCATCAATACATGTCAACCAATGAAACAAAAAAAATTATTTTTACAGACTACAAAAAAGCTGAAATTACAAGTATCAACCCTATAGATGGAAAAACTGAAGCTATTATAAAATGGGCATTTACTAATGCAAATGGGATTTGGGACGATAAAGGTGGCTACACTTTAACAATTAGTGGCAATGGAACTACACAAACAATCACCCCTGCTTACGATGTAACCGAAATTAAAGTTTCAAATTTAGTTAGTTGCAAAAGATATTCAGCTACATTATCACAAACAACAATTAACGGCAAATCGCATCACACTTCAAAAGTAGTATCATTTTTAATGCCAGACAATAATGCTCGTCAAATCACTAATTTTGAAGTTTCTAAAGGTTACTATAGCGACAATGTAACGCTTAGTTGGAATATCCCAAGCGATGCAAGTGATTTCAATTATTTTAACATTACACGTACACCTATTGATGGTAGTACACATGCCGTACAAGTTGCACAAATTCAACATTCAGGTTTAACTTCGTATAGTTATCAAGATAAAGCAATGAATGTAGGTCAACTTTATACCTATACAATTGAAGGATATTCAGAATGCGATGGGCAACCTTCATTAGGAGCCTCAGCAAACGATATTGGTTATAGCCAACCTTATGCAACCGTATCTGGACGAATAACATATGCAGGAAATCAAGCTGTACCTGACGTTATTGTAGCTATCACTGGTGGAGATAATGCTCAAGAAAATTATTCAGTATATTTCAATGGTAACGATGCTTCATCAAATATTAAATTACCAGCAGAGGTTATTGATTTAAAAAATAATAATGAAATATCATTCCAAGCTTGGATTAATCCAGCAAAACTCAATACATCAAGCGTTTATGTATTTTCAAAAGATGCAACTTTTGATGTCAAATTAAGTACAAATAATCAATTAGTATTATATATACTTGGACAGAATTGGGAAACCAATACATATCTTGTTACTAATGAATGGACTCATCTTTCATACATATGTAACTTAAATAATGATAAAACAAATGCAACTATCGAGTACTATATTAATGGTAAATTTATTGCAGAAAAAACAGTTGATGTTACTACTACAAATATCGAAGAGAAAATTGATGCTCCATTCTATATAGGTTCAAACTCTACTGGCTCTAGTGGATATAATGGCTATATTGATGAAATTCGTATTTGGAATAAGACTCTTGATTCTGTTACGATAACTAATACTTACAACGCATATCTATCAGGACGAGAAGAAGGTCTTTGGGCTTACTATCGTTGTAATGAAACTGGTATTCAACAAGTATTTGACCAATCGGGACGCAATGGTATGTTTAATAAACATGATGGTCAACTTGGTGTAATGGCCAATCACTCAACAATGGTTCCTTCAACCGAACAATTATCAAATAAAACCACAACAGATGCGAATGGTAACTATTTAATTAACACAGTACCTTATACTTCCGAAGGTATCCAATATAATGTTGTCCCTCTATTTGGCATTCACAAATTTTCCCCTGATCAAAAACCTATCTATGTTTCACCTTCATCTGTAGTATTCAATAATGTAGATTTTGAAGATATATCTTCATTTGAAGTGGAGGGGGTTGTTTATTACGAAAACACAACTCATCCTGTCGAAGGTTGTACATTCTACATTGATGGCAATATTTGTTCTCGAGATGGAGAAATGATTACCACTAATGCTGAAGGTAAATTCAAACTCAATGTACCTATTGGCGAACATTTTATTCGTATTGAGAAACAAGGGCATGAATTTGCAAATGGAGGCAGATTCCCTGCTGATCCTAATGGCTTAGGTACTCGTTTCACGTTCGATCAACCTATGAAAAACCTCACTTTCACTGATATTACTAAAGTTACTGTGACAGGTCGTGTCGTAGGCGGTGAAGTAGAAGAACAAAAACCTCTTTGTTTCGGACAAAGTAAAGCAAATATCGGTCAAGCTCATATAACATTAACAACAGGTTATAAGATGAATATGAAATCTGCTGTTACTGGAGCTTCCGTAAACTACGAAGTAAACAATGATACTTTATTCTTTGAAAATTCAACAGAAGCCGTGAACAGCAAAGCATACGTTCAAGGCGGTGATGTTGTATTAGCAGAAGAAATTATTATTGAAACAGACCCTATAACTGGTGAATTTGCAGTTCAATTACCTCCAACACAATATACTGTTTCGAATGTAAATATACCATCTAACTCCGAAATCATATTCTCAAAAGAAACAATCGGAATAATTGATGCTTCAAATCCAATGAATATAAAAACCGATTCTATCACATTCTCCGATGGTTCAAAAGCTAATTTTGAATATGTTGCATCTCTAAAATTAACTCATCGCGTAAGTCCTCAATTATCAGTAAATCACAATAACGATGGTTCATTTGGTGAAAAAACATTTAAATATACAGATATCGAAAATCCTAAAGGTATTGATGTAGAATTGTATAAAGTTACTGAAAATGGTAATATTGAATATACATTTGGTAATCCTGTATTTTTGCAAAATGTACCTTACACTTTTAAAATTAGTGCTTACGAAGAGTATGTAAATTTAGATAACGTAGAACCTATATATGACCATGTACCTTTACAAAATACAATAGTAAATATTATTAACCTATTTGGTACCGGCAATCAAGTAGCAATTAAAGACACTCTAAATTTTGTCGATGGACAATTTATTGAATTAGCAGAAAATCAGTTATTATTAGACTCTAATGGTATAGCAGAATACAGATTCACAACTGGTTTCCCTAATATTATAGAACCATACAAACTTGGAATGAACATTAAATACCAAATCAATGGTCAAGACCTTGAATGGAGCGAAAATTCCACATTCCAAGTTATTGTTTTAGGTAATCTCCCTTCAGGAACAAACTTTGTAACTTCAGGTCCAGATAAAATATTAATGATTCTTCGTGACCCTGCTGGTTCAAATTCTTACTCTTCTTATGAAAAAGGTATTACTATTACAGAAACAGAACAAGATGGTGGTTCTTGTATAATCAATAATGAAGTATCCACTTTAACAACATTCGGTTTCGAATCAGCTACTTTTGTTGGATTAGGCGCTGGTGTCATAACAGAAGCATCTTCTCTATTTGAATTAGAAGTAGGTCTTAATATCAACAATGAATACACTGGTTATAACGAAATTTCTTCTACAATAACAACAACTGAAGTCATTTCTACATCAGCTGAACCTGACTATGTAGGTTCTAATGGTGATATATTTGTAGGTGCCGCAACAAACATTCTATTCGGTAATGCACGCAATATTGGCTTACACCACAACCCTGAAACAAATGAGTTTTCAATCCAAAAAACAGAAATCATTACAACAGGATCTGAGTTCTCAACAGGTTTTAAATACACTCAATATTATGTTGAAAATGTATTAATCCCTAATCTTTACTTGAATCGTAATTCTTTGTTACAACAAGTTAAATCTATAGAGGGTATTGTAAATAACGGAGATGAACCTATTTATGTTACAACTCTCTCTCCTGAAGATGAACGTTTTGGTTCTGACAACTTTGATGAAAATGTTTGGGGAAATAAAGCAGTAGGAAAAGATAAACTATCCGGACCAAGTTATACAATTATTCTGCCTAAAAATTTAAACCCAACCAAAAAATACGATGATAAAATACGTTGGCATAACTCACAAATTTCAAGATGGATTGAAACCCTAGCTAACAATGAAGCTGTAAAAGTAAAAGCAATCAAAGAACGTGAAACTTATCTCAAAACAAATCACTCTTTTGATGCTGGTACAAATATCGAATCTTCAATTCAAACTTGTGAATCTGAAACAATCAATAATTCTCTTCAATTTGAAACTTTGATTATTACAGGAGGTAACACTGATTTTGATATTGCAGGTACTGGCGTAGCCGTCTCTACTAAAACAGAACAAGGACAACGTTATTTCGGTACAATAGAAAACTCATCCGAAACCTGTCTTACTACTAGCTATGTACTTCAAGACGCAGGTTACAACGATGCTCTTACTATCGATGTACTCGAATCGCCTGATGGCTTCGGTCCTATTTTCTCTACACGTGGCGGTCAAACTTCTTGTCCTTACGAAGCTGCAGAGGTAACTAAATACTACGAGCCAGGAACTGAGATTTCAACTGCTACTATGCAAATCGAAATACCTCAACTCTCTGTAGTTAATGCTTTTGCAACCGAAGTACCTGCTGGCAAAGCGGCAACTTATACACTCCGTCTTGAAAATATA
>JAZLDO010000009.1:0-1703 GCA_045614825.1 Candidatus Aphodosoma sp.
CGTCGATTTCGACTTTTTGGGCAAATGCGATTGTTGCGGTGATGAGGGCAACTAAAAATAATGTAATTTTTTTCATAATAGTAAATATTTTAAAGTTATACATAAAAAAAGCGAGAACTTAACTTTCTCGCTCTTATTAGGTATTTGGCGTGACCTCGGAATATACGAACAAGTTAAGCTCACGCTGTTATACACAAAACGTGAGCATTTTCTAACTTATTCTTTCATATCCCTAAAATCGCCAAAATTTAATAAGAGAAAGAATGAAGCAAAAATGCTTTATTGGGTGACCAAGAACGCTACTTGGTCTATGTCGATGCAAAGGTAGTGATTTGTTTTGATATGTGCAAGAGGAGGGGGAATTTTTTTGTATGGTTGTGCGACCCCGATGGGGTCGGGGTCGGGGGGATGTGCTTATGTCCGCAGGTAACCCTTCGGCGAGCTCAGGGATTACGCTGCGGTTACTACTCCGTGTGTCCCCCTTGGGGACCTCTCTTCTGGTACTTCCCCATTACTTGACACTAATTCCATTAAACAAACATACATGCAAAAAAAGACTCAAAAAAACACTTTAATATATTGAATATCAGTTGTTTATATTTGTGTATATCAATTATTTTTTGTATATTTGTATTGAAAATCAAGACAATACAATATATGAAAATCAAAAAATCTGATATGAATATCATTCATATAATAAATAATGCTGAAGCAATATGGCTTCGTTTTCGATGGAAAAATGGCACCCCAGTGTGTCCTTATTGTGAAAGAAAAACGAAGCAATATCTTTGTAAAAACAATCGCTATAAATGCAATCATTGCAATAGAAAATATTCGAGTAGAGTAAAAACAATTTTTCAAAATTCGAAATTATCGACAGCCCAAATTCTCTGTGCAATCTTTATCATTTTAGCAGAAAATGCAATATCTACAGGTGATCTAGCTCGAATGATAAATGTCTCTTATAATACAAGTTGGTTTTTAGTGAAACGATTGCAGCATGCTTTAAATCAAGACACTCCGCTCTCGGGTTTGGTTGCGTTAGATGAAGTTTACCTAGGTGGTAAATGGAAGAATAAACACTGGAAAAAGAAATTAGAGTTGTTGCATTATTGGGGAGTAATTCCACCTGAACAACAGTATTTTAATGCATCTGAAGCTTTTCAAGCAATGAGTTTATCTAAGACTCCTGTTTTGGGGGGAAATGATGGAAATAATATTTTTCTAAAAATACTACCAAATAACTTTAATTCAAAGAATATTAAAACCATATTAGAACAACACACAAAAGATGTTGTTTTATACGTTTCTGACGACTCACCACTATATTGTGATCTTTCAACGGCTCGTGAAATAAATTGCCATTCTCGTAAACAATATATTTCGCCTAATGGATATTCTTCCAATTCTATAGAAGGAACTTTTTCTCATTACCAAAGGCAGTTTAGATATGCAACAACCCATTGTAAAGATTATTATTTACAACTATATTTAGATTTATTCGTCTTCAAATGGAATACAAGAAATTGTACTATGGAAGAGTCTTGGTCTTGTTTATTTGGATGTATCACAAAAACAACATGCAGATATAAAGATATTAGAGAATATTGCAAACAGCAAAACAGTAAAGATACGGTGAAAATTATAAAACAAAAAAAGAGAGAAGAAGAACAATATATACTTGATTCTCTTGAAAATAAGAG
>JAZLDO010000010.1:0-3949 GCA_045614825.1 Candidatus Aphodosoma sp.
AACACTATTAACACTATCGAGCAAACGAACACTAAGTTGTTGTTGTTCTAACATGAGTTCTTGTTCTTTTTCTTGAGCCAAAACATTAAGGTCTTGTTCTTTTTTCACCAAACGGCGTTGCTCTGCTTCTGCACGTTCACGAGAAAGGAATGCTTGATTTTCAAGTTTCTTTTGAAAATCAATCATTTCATTTTGAAGGCTATTAGCACGTTGATTAAGATCAAGGCGCATATCTTCTCCTTTACGCATGAGACGATCGCTTTCTTCAAGATTCAAATCATAATTTTGAAGAAGTGAATCAACATTGATAACTGCTATAGGAAGACGACAACCTTCTTCTACTTTCACATTACATTGTTCAGCAACTGCTGTTTCTGCTTGTTTTGCTGGTTGGTTGCACGATGCCAACATTACGGCAGCAACACATAAGAGTAATAATTTTTTCATTTATTATCCGTTTTATATTTATAATTATGTTTTTTTGCTTGATTTTGAGCTTCGCGGTCTTGCGATGTAGCACATGTTATTCCGCGATCTTTAAGAGCTTTGCTTCCCCCGATATGTATGTTAGGGAACCTTTTTTTAAGGAAAAGAGGTTTAAATGCCATAGCCAACACTGCAATTAGCAAAATAACCAATGGCACAACGAGTGATAACAAAGTAGTTTTTAGCATTTTAGTACTTCTAAACGCAATATAACAAAATCAGTGCAAAGATAATTATTTTAATTCATAATTCATAATTCATAATTCATAATTATTGTTAAATTAAAAACTATACATAAAATAACATTCCATCTTTCACATTTCAACTTTCACATTTCAAATATTTTTTGTATCTTTGCAAAATATTCGGTGTATCAGACTTATTGTTGTCTGCTACAATATAGCTTCAGTAAACAACTAATAACTAATCATTAATAACTAACACTATGAGCATTAGAACACTTCAACCTGAACGTCTCTGGAAAGAATTCTATGAGATTTGTCAAATTCCTCACCCATCGAAAAAAGAGGAAAAAATGATTGCTTATTTGCAAGAATTTGGTAAACGTCATAACCTCGAAACTCGCACAGATGCTGCGGGCAACGTGTTGATTTGCAAACCTGCAACTCCTGGTTATGAAAATCGCAAAAAAGTGATTCTTCAATCGCACATGGACATGGTGTGCGAAAAAAATAACGACACTCAACACAACTTTGACACTGACCCTATCCAACCTTACATCGATGGCGAATGGGTGAAAGCTAAAGGTACTACACTCGGTGCAGACAACGGTATCGGTATGGCTACAGAATTGGCTATCCTTGCAAGCAACGACTTGAAACACCCTGCACTCGAATGTTTGTTTACAGTTGATGAAGAGACTGGTTTGACTGGCGCATTTGCTATTGACCCACAATTGCTTAAAGGTGAGGTATTGCTTAACCTCGACTCAGAAGATGACGGCGAATTCTTTATTGGTTGCGCTGGTGGTATCGACACTACTGTAACATTCGACTATAAAGAAGAGGCTATGCCAGAAGGTTTGTTCTACTTCACTATCACAGTGAATGGTCTTCAAGGTGGTCACTCAGGTGGTGATATTCACTCAAACCGCGGTAACGCTAACAAGATTTTGAACCGCTTCATGTGGCAAATTGCTAAAGCAACAGACTTGAAAGTGGCTTCAATCACAGGCGGCAACCTTCGCAACGCTATCGCTCGCGAAGCAAGCGCAGTATGTGCTGTTCCTGCAGAATTCAAACACGAATTGACAGTACGTGCTAACACATTCGCTGCTGAAATTGAGGCTGAATTTGCAATCTCTGATGCTGGCGTAAAAGTGGCAATCGATAGCTGCGAACGTCCTGCTACAATGATTGATGCAGATACAACTCGTCGTTTGATTTACTCAATCTATGCATGCCCTCATGGTGTATTGCGTATGAGCGACGATATGCCAGGTTTGGTAGAAACATCGACTAACCTTGCTGCTGTGAAAATGATTGAAAACAATCAAATTCTTATCACAACAAGCCAACGTAGCTCTACTGAATCAAGCAAAAAAGATGCAGCTTACATGGTAGAAAGCGTATTCGTATTGGCAGGTGCAAAAGCAACACACGGCGATGGTTATCCAGGTTGGAAACCAAATCCAAAATCGCCAATCGCAAATGTAGTGGCAGAAACATACGAAAAATTGTTCGGCAAAAAAGCTAAAATCACAGCTATCCACGCAGGTTTGGAATGTGGTTTGTTCCTCGAAAAATATCCACACCTCGACATGGTGAGCGTTGGCCCAACTATGCGTGGCGTACACTCTCCAGACGAACGTCTCCACATTGCAGATACTGAAAAATTCTGGACATTGATTACTCACGTGTTGGAAAACATTTAATTCAAAGAGCAAGGAGTAGGGAGCAAGGAGAGCCATTAGGCATCAAATTACCATACTCCACAGAATATCACATAATTTTAATAAAATTTAGCGGTATAGGTTATGCTTATACCGCTATTTTTTTGTAACTTTGCATGATAAAAAGTTTAGAGTTTAGAGTTTAAAGTATAGAGTCAATAAATGAAAGTTGAAAAAGAATAGAGTTGGTTAATCATTCTTAACTCCTAACTCCTCATTTCTAACTCCTAACTACAAAAGTTATGATTCGTAAATTTGATTTTTTAGTCGTTGGTAGTGGTATAGCAGGTATGAGTTTTGCGCTCAAAGTTGCTGACAAAGGCAAAGTGGCTATCCTCTGCAAGAGCACCCTCGACGAGGCTAATACGGCTCTCGCCCAAGGCGGAATTTCATCTGTAACTAATCCTGTATTAGACAATTACGAAAAGCACATACAAGACACTCTGATTGCTGGCGATGGTATGTGCGACATCAAAGCTGTTGAAAAAGTGGTAATGAATGCCCCAAAACAAATAGAGCAATTGCTAGAATGGGGTGTCGATTTCGACAAAGCTCCAGACGGTTCATTCGACCTTCATCGCGAAGGAGGGCACTCAGAACACCGTATATTGCACCACAAAGATTCAACTGGTGCAGAAATTCAACGCTCGCTCATCGCTCGCATCAAACAACATAAAAATATCGAGGTATTCGAACACTATTTTGCAATTGATATTCTCACACAACACCATCTCGGTCAAATAGTAACACGCAAAACGCCTGATATCGAATGCTACGGCATATATGCACTCAACACTCGTAGCAATCGTATCACCACTTTTTTGAGCAAAATCACTATGCTCTCGACAGGTGGCATCGGCAATGTGTATAACACAACGACCAATCCACTCGTGGCAACAGGCGATGGCATTGCTATGATGCATCGTGCTCGTGGCGTGATACGCGATATGGAATTTGTGCAATTCCACCCCACTGCGTTCTATCACCCTGGTGTACGCCCTTCATTCCTCATCACTGAGGCTATGCGCGGATATGGCGCTGTATTGCGCACAATCAAGGGCAAAGAATTTATGCATAAATATGACAAGCGTGGTTCTCTTGCCCCACGCGATATAGTTGCTCGTGCTATCGACAACGAAATGAAAGTATCGGGTTCGGAACACGTTTACCTTGACGTGACACACAAACCGGCAGAAGAGACTCGTGAGCACTTCCCTATGATTTACGAAAAATGTCTCTCTTACGGCATTGATATTACAAAACAATATATACCAGTAGCTCCTGCGGCACACTACCTTTGCGGTGGTATCGTAGTGAACGAAAATTCAGAAACAAGCATTCATCGCCTATATGCAACAGGCGAATGCCCTTGCACTGGTCTTCACGGACCAAACCGCTTGCCTTCAAACACACTCATTGAAGCGATAGTTTATGCCGACGCAGCTGCTGAACATGCTATTCCTCGACTTGAGGAATTAAGAATTAACGAGGCAATCCCTCAATGGAACGACGAAGGCACCCGTTTGCCAGAAGAGATGATTCTCATCACTC
>JAZLDO010000011.1:0-5681 GCA_045614825.1 Candidatus Aphodosoma sp.
AAAATTATCTAAATGACAATTTATATAAATGGCGATTTATATAAATGGCGGTTTACAAAACAATGCAAAGTTACAAAAAATATTGATATAAACAAGTAAGTATTGAAAAAAGTTTGATTTTTTGGGGGGGGGAGAGAGTAGGGGGAAATGTGTCTATGTTTTGTGAGAAAATGTAGCTTTTTTTAGGAAAAATGTGTCGAATTAGTTTAATTGAAGAGAGTTATTGTGAGTTTAACTGCTTGATTTTGAAATGAATAAATTTTATAGGAGTTGGATTTTGAGAGAAAAAGGGACTTGCAAAGTTTGCAAAGTTTGCAAAGTTGAGGGTAATGTTCTGATTATTAGTGATATTTGTTGATTTTGTGCTTGTAGAGTTCAAAAAATGGACTTTTGTAATGGTGAGAAAATCAGAGTGTTAGTAACTTTGCAAACTTTGCAAATTAAAATTACGAAGTGAGGCAGCACCTCGGTAATCTAAAATAAATTTTGATTACTCTCGGTTTGCACTCACTTTGCAATTGCAAAGTTGGGTTTGTGTGGTAAATTTTACGATAGGAGAAGTAGAAAACTTTACTGTTGTGAAGTTGGGCTTCGCCTCGGCATAATTGAAAATAAATTTTCATTCTGCTCTAGGCTTGCACCAACTTTATTATCATGAAGTTGGGCTTCGCCTCGGCATAGCTCAAGCGAGCTTGGCTATGCTTTACTCGCTTTGCTCGTGAAATTGCTATTGCTCGGAAAAGATTAAGTAAACTTATCTTTTCTCTCGCTTAATCGCAATTTTCAGCTTGCTCCAACTTTATTATCATGAAGTTGGGCTTCGCCTCGGCATAGCTCAAGCGAGCTTGGCTATGCTCTCAGCTTGCTCCAACTTTGTAAACTTTGCAAATGTGGGGTGTGAAGATGGCTGTTTTCTTGCTTGAAGGTATGGTGAAGGTTGCTGTGGGGTAGGGGAAAGGATAAGATTTAGAAAAATATTAGAAACAGGAGATGTCTAGTAATGATTTTTTTTGTATCTTTGCACCACTAACGAAACCCAAAATTTATAATATAAAAAACGATAGAATCGAAAATAAGGAAATAACAAAAATAAAATAAATATAACATACTAATTTAGAACTTTTTAGTTCTTATTCTCGGTACCACGAAATCGGCAAAATTTTTAAGTAACACGAGGATGAGTACGAATAAAGGTTCACGTCTGTATCTAGGCGTGAACCATTCGTGCATATCTGTGTTACGAGGTGTTTGCCGATACCAGTGGTTCCAGATGGCATAGAATGGTTACCGCCTTTTTTATGCCCTGAACTGAAAGGTGATTTTGCTAATCACTACTATGAAATACGAATCGATTTTTAATGCAATTGATGGAATTTTGCGCAACGAGGCTGGATGTAGCAACGAGTTGGACTACATCGAGCAGACATCGTGGCTCCTGTTTTTGAAATATCTCGACGACCTCGAAACCGAGCAAGAGATGAATGCCGAGTTGTCGGGCAAAGAGTATAAACGCATTATCACCGGCTTTTTCCGTTGGTCGGCATGGGCTGCGCCTAAAAAGGAGAATGGCGAACTCGACATTATCAATGCTATGACTGGCGACGACCTTGTGGAGTTTGTCGATACAAAACTTTTCCCTATGCTCAAAAAATTTAAAGATACCGCTTCGGCATCAAATACCCTCGAATATAAAATAGGCGAAATTTTCTCTGAACTACGCAACAAAATTCAGAGTGGCTACAATTTGCGTGAAATTATAAACAAAATCGATTCGCTCGCTTTCCAATCGGCTGAAGATAAGCACGAAATGACGGTGCTCTACGAAAGCAAAATTCAGCGTATGGGCAACGCAGGTCGCAACGGTGGCGAATACTACACCCCTCGTCCTCTGATTCGTGCTATCGTCGAAGTGGTCAATCCGCAGATTGGCGAAACGGTCTACGACCCTGCGTGTGGTTCGGCAGGCTTCCTTTGCGAGGCGTTTGCCTACATGCAAGAGCAGATAAAATCGGTTAGCGACTCCGACACTCTTCAGCAAAACACATTCTTCGGAAAAGAGAAAAAAGGTTTGCCATATATCATTGCCACGATGAATATGATATTTCATGGCGTGGCGGCTCCTAACATTATCCGTGGCAATACGCTTGCCGAAAATCTTTCATCTATTCAAGAGCGCGACCGCAAACATGTGATACTCGCCAACCCACCGTTTGGTGGTAGCGAGCGCACCGAAGTGCTCCAAAACTTCGACATCCGCACTAGCGAAACAGCCTATATGTTCATGCAACATTTCATCAAAATGCTGAAAGTGAATGGTCGTGCTGGTGTGGTAATTAAAAACACATTTTTGAGCAATGGCGATGCTTCGGCTCTCCGTCGTAAGTTGCTCGAGGAGTGCAATGTGCATATTATCTTGGATTTGCCATCGGGCGTATTCACTGGTGCTGGAGTGAAAACCGTAGTCGTGTTTTTCACAAAAGGCGAGCCTACCAAGAAAATTTGGTACTATCAACTCAATCCTGGCAGAAATCTCGGTAAAACCAACGCTCTTAATGCAAAAGATTTGGCTGAGTTCGTCGAATTGTATAAAACAAAAGCCGATAGCGAAAACTCTTGGACACTCAATGTTGCCAATCTTGGCGACGACTACGACCTCTCGGTGAAGAATCCAAATCGCGTAGAGGTGGTTGACGAACGCACCACTGCCGACATCCTCAACGCCATAGCCGAACTAAATGAAAATTCCACAAGTCTAATCGCTGAAATCCGTGAGTTGTTATGAGAGAGGGGTGGAAAAAGGTTAAATTAGGTGAAGTTATTGCTATACGTAGAGGTTTGACTTATAAAAAAGATGATGAAGTTGGATATTCTACTAAAATCGTATTGCGTTCTAATAATGTTAATTTATCTACACATTTATTTGATTATGATGATCTTAAATATTTGAGATTAGATTTTGATATTCCTAATGACAAGTATATTAGAAGTGGGGAATTATTGATGTGTATGTCAAATGGAAGTAAGGCGCATTTAGGAAAAGTTGCTTTATATGAAGGAGAAGATGATATATATGCTTTTGGTGGTTTTATGTCGGCAATATCACATAATGAACTTGTTATAAGTAAGTTTTTGTATTATGCACTGATAACTTCTAAATTCAAAGAATATATAAAAACATTATCAGCAGGGGCAAATATAAATAATTTAAAGGTAAAAGATATTGAAACTTATTCAATAGAACTTCCGTCTTTAGATGAACAACACCATATAGTAGAGTTATTAGATGCAGAATTTGCAAAGATAGATGCCATAAAAGCAAATGCCGAAAAACAATTGCAATATGCAAAAGACCTATTCCAATCTGCCCTCAAAGACCTTTTAACTCCTAAAGAGGGGTGGACCTTAAGTTGTATAGGTGATATAGCAGATATACGTGGTGGGAAGAGAGTTCCTAAAGGTTATAAGTTTGAATTAGAACCTACGGAACATATATATATAAGAGTTAGTGATTTTAATAATTTAGGCACTATTGATACTTGCAAATTAGTGTATATAAGTGATGAAGTCTATGAACAAATAAAAAGATATATTATTACTGATGAAGATGTATATATAAGTATAGCTGGAACTATAGGGAAAGCGGGAATAATTCCATCAGAATTAAATGGTGCAAATTTAACGGAAAATGCGTGTAGATTAGTCTTAAATGGTAAGGTGTATAAGAGATTTATTTACTATTATACTCTATTAAACTCTTTTAAAGAGAGATTGAGACAATTAACTAAAACAGGATCTCAGCCTAAATTAGCAATTACGCGCCTTGCAACTGCAGCAATTGCTTATCCTAATATAGAGGAGCAAAAAGAAATTGTTAAATTATTAGATTTGATTATTGTTAAATTGGATAATCTCCAATCAAACTACGAGAAAACAATAACTCTCTGTAACGACTTAAAACAATCGATACTCAAAGATATATTTGGTTGATTTTGTGTGGATTTGTGTAATTTGAAGGAAAGAAAAGATTAAATACTAAGAAAATAATAGCTAATTATGGACGAAAGTACAACTCGCAGAAAGAAAATCGACCCTAAACTATATGAGGTGGGGTGGGAGCAGGTGCCTGGTAGTGAAATCTTGAATGAACAGCGTGCCTACTTGATTGCGCCTGGTCGCGTGGAAAAACTAAAGGCTCGCAACCCTAAGAAGGTCGATTATATACTCGAGTACAATGGCATAAAATTGGCTGTCATCGAGGCTAAATCCGACGAAACGCATGTGTCGATTGGTGTGCCTCAAGCTAAACTGTATGCCGAAATGCTACAAATACGCTACACTTATTCGACCAATGGCGATGAGATCTATTTCATCGATATGGGTGTGAAGGATGCTAAAGGCGAGTATGTTGTGCCTTCGACCGAAGGATATGTCGACCGTTTTCCTTCGCCTCAAGAGTTGTGGCAGATGACGTTCCCCGATGTCAACGTGTGGCGCGATAGGTTTAACGCTCAATCGTTCAACCGCGATGGCGGTCGCAATCCTCGCTATTATCAAGAGAATGCAATCAACAATGTGCTTGCGGCGGTGGCTAATGAGCAAAATAGAATATTGCTCACTATGGCAACGGGTACGGGCAAGACCTACACTGCATTCCAGATATGTTGGAAGTTGTTTCAAACCAAATGGAACTTGCATGGCAATGACCAACGCCCTCGTATATTGTTTATTGCCGACCGTAATATACTTGCCAATCAGGCTATAAACGACTTTGAGCAATTCCCCGAAGATGCAATGGTGCGTATAACGCCAGATGAGTTGCGCAAGCATGATGGGCGAGTGCCTATGTCGAGAAACTTGTATTTCACGATATTCCAAACATTCATGTGCAACGATGGGTCGGGGCAACCATACTACAAGCAGTATCCAAGCAACTTTTTTGATTTTATTATCATAGATGAGTGCCATCGTGGCGGTGCAAATGATGAGAGCCAGTGGCGCGAACTGATGGACTATTTCTCTTTTGCCTATCAACTAGGTATGACTGCTACGCCTCGACGCAAGGACAATGCCAATACTTATAAATATTTTGGCGACCCTGTCTATTCCTACTCGCTCAAGCAGGGTATTGCCGATGGCTATCTTACTCCTTTCCGTGTGCGTATTTCTGAAAGTAATATCGACGAATATGTCTATAACGAAAACGACGATGTTGATGGCGATATAGACACTGAAAAAACATATACCGAAAATGATTTCTATCGAGGTAGGATTTATATTCGCGAGCGTGATGAATATAGGGTAGAGGAACTTCTTGCGCAAATCAATCCCGATGAAAAGAGTATAATCTTTTGCGGAACGCAGTTGCATGCCAATATCATACGTGATATGGTGAATCAACGCAAGACGCATCCTGCATCAAACTATTGTATGCGTGTTACTGCCGACGATGGCGAAGATGGTGAACGCATATTGCGTGAGTTTCAAGACAACGAACGCTCGATACCAACTATATTGACCACATCGCAAAAACTCTCGACAGGCGTAGATGCTCGCAATGTGCGCAATATTGTGCTCATGCGACCTGTGAATAATATGGTCGAATTTAAGCAAATCATAGGGCGTGGCACTCGTTTGTTCGACGATAAATACTATTTTACGATATACGACTTTGTGGGGGCAAA
>JAZLDO010000012.1:0-8975 GCA_045614825.1 Candidatus Aphodosoma sp.
AAGTACCAACGATTACACCGAGTAGGATTGCGAATACGTAACCACGGATAGTCTCACCACCGAAGATGAACATTGCGAGCAATGTCAATGCAGTAGAGAACGATGTAGAGAATGTACGGCTCAATGTTGAGTTGATTGACATGTTAATCAATTCGTTGAGTGCACGTTTTGGATACAAACCTACATTTTCACGGATACGGTCGAATACAACCACTGTATCGTTGATAGAGTAACCGATAACGGTCAAGATAGCAGCGATGAATGATTGGTCGATTTCGAGTGAGAATGGCATGATTGTATAGAAGATTGAGTAGATACCCAAGATGAACAATACGTCGTGAACGAGACCTACAACAGCACCAGCTGAGAATGCGATGTTGCGGAAACGAATCAAGATGTAGAGTGCGATAGCAATCAAAGCGAAGAGGATAGACCAGATAGCCGAAGTTTTGATGTCGTCAGCTACTGTAGGACCTACTTTTTGTGAGCTTTGGATGCCGAATGTAGTAGCATCGTCGAGAGTAGAAACGCGATATGCACCTTCTTCAACCACATAGCGATTTACGAACATTTGTTCAGTAACATTTTCGTTCATAAATTGTTTGAGGTTAGTGTAGAGCATATTTTCGATTTGAGCATCGATGTTTTCGTCGATTGATTCGTTGCCGTAGTTAGTAGAGATACGCACTTGGTTGTTGTCACCCATAGTGATAACGCTAGTTTGAGCGTCAACGAATACGTTGCTAAGAGTTTCGCGAACGTCGTCAGTGCTAACTGGTTGTTCGAAACGAACTACATAGTTGCGACCACCTGAGAAGTCGATACCTTGTTTCAAACCACGGAAACCGAGAGAGAGAACAGCGATAGCGATAACTACAGCAGAGATGATATAACCGATTTTACGTTTTTCGATGAAGTTGATAGAGAGGTTTTGGAACCAGTTTTTAGTGAACGCAGTAGTGAATTCGAGTTTCAATTCTTTTTCGCTGTTAGCGATACGGTCGTAAACAAGACGAGACAAGAATACGGCAGTAAAGAAAGAAGTGATGATACCGATGATCAATGTAGTAGCGAAACCTTTGATAGGACCTGTACCGAAGTAAACGAGGATGATACCAGTAATGAGAGTAGTGATGTTAGCATCGGCAATAGCAGAGAATGCGTTGCTGTAACCATCAGCGATAGCTTTTTTGAGGTTTTTGCCACCTTTGAGCTCTTCGCGGATACGTTCGTAGATAAGTACGTTAGCATCGACAGCAGTACCAAGAGTAAAGATGATACCAGCGATACCAGGCAAAGTCAATACAGCGCGGAATGATGCGAGGATACCGAACAAGAATACGATGTTGATGAGCAACATAGCATCGGCGATAAGACCAGGAATCATACCATAGTAGAATACCATGTAGAGGAGAACGAGTACGAACGCAATAACGAATGACATCAAACCTGATTGGATAGCTTCTTCACCGAGAGAAGGACCAACAACGTCTTCTTGGATGATGCGAGCAGGAGCAGGCATTTTACCAGATTTGAGAACGTTAGCTAAGTCTTTTGCCTCTTCAGTTGTGAAGTTACCAGTGATTTGAGAGCTACCACCAGTGATTTCAGTGTTAACTGTAGGGAATGAATATGCGTAGCCATCAAGAACGATAGCAACTTCGCGACCGATGTTTTCTTTAGTCAAACGAGCCCAAGTTTTAGAACCTTCAGCATTCATTTTCATGCTTACAGTGGCACCAGCTGAATATTGGTCGAAGTCAGCGCGAGCATCAGTTACAACGTCACCTTCGAGTGGAGCACGACCATCGCGGTTAGTAACTTTGATAGCGATGAGTTCATATACAGGTTGTTGAGCTTCTGGGTCCATAGGCTTAACAGTCCATACGAAACGAAGTTCGCGAGGGAATAGTTCTGCCACTTGTTTCATAGCGAGCATAGCATTTACATCAGCAGTGTCTGATGCAAGAGCAAGACCAACTACAGGACCAGCATTTTGCATTGGTTGAAGAACGCTGAACAATGGATATTCGCGACGCATTTCTTCGCGGTCAGCTTCTGTAGTTTCAGTTTCTGCAGTAAGTTCAGTTGCAAGGTCTGCTACTGAGTCAGTAGTTTCAGTAACAACTTCTTCTGCTTTAACTTCTTCAGTTGCATTTGCCTCTTCAGTAGCGCGGTTCATATCGCGGATTACAGCATTAGCTTGTTCGAGGTAAGGCGCAACTTCTGCATATTTGTAAGTTTCCCAGAATTCGAGGTTAGCAGAACCTTGGAGGAGTTTACGAACACGTTCAGGTTCTTTTACACCTGGAAGTTCTACGAGGATACGACCTTCAACATCGAGGCGTTGGATGTTTGGTTGTACAACACCGAAACGGTCGATACGAGAACGGAGTACGTTGAATGAGTTGTCAATAGCGCTGTTAACTTCTTCTTGGAGAACTTTAACTACGTCGTCGTTAGTAGCAGAGCTAGAGATACGATCTTTGAGGTCGTAAGTACTGAAGATACCAGCAAGACGTGCGTTAGGATCAAGTTTCTCAAATTCTTCTTGGAATATTTTCAAGAAATTTTCGCCTGATTTAGCTTGGCGTTGACGGCTGAGTTGAAGAGCCTTGTTGAAATTTTCGTTTGTGTTGTAATCCGACAAAGCGCGAAGTACGTCTGCTACAGATACTTCGAGTTGTACGTTCATACCACCTTTAAGGTCAAGACCTAAGCCGATTTCTTTTTCACGGCACTCGCGAAGAGTGTAGCCCAACCATACTTTTTCACCGCCTACAGAGTCCATGAAGTTGTAATACTCTTGGTCGTCTCCATTCGCATAAGCTTTAGCTTTTTTGTCGTAATTGTTAGTTACAACCGAAAAAGAGAGGTAGAAGAGGCAGATCAACATCAAAGCAGCTGCAAGCAATCTAAACAATCCTTTGTTTTGCATAATGTTTTTAATTAGTTTATATAGTTATTAATTTGTTGTTTTTCAGTATTATAAACACTAAAAACGGCGCACTAATGGCATAGAGCCACCAATGCACACTAATTTGGGGTGCAAAATTAGTAAAATTTTTCCTATTATGCAAATGTTTTTTTATTTTTATATATAATAGTGTTTTTTATACCTTATATATATAAGGCAATATTCTACTTAAATTTTAATGTTTTGCGCTTTAATGGTTTTAGGTACATAAAAGAGGCTGTGCCAAAATTTATATTTTGACACAGCATTTTTTTTAGTTTTGTTTTTTTTGTATAAAAATGTACAAACCAGCAAGAATTAGAAGAGGCAGAAAAGCATCGCCCACAGGACCTTCTGTTGGAGGTCCTCCCCAAGCATTTTGTGTTGCACTTACATTTACTTTATTTTCTTCTGAAAACGGCTCTTCAGATGAAATATTGTATGGTTTCATTCCTGTATAGTTATTGTAAGTAACGATTTGAGAAGAAGAATTTGTAAGAGCATACCTATGGTAATAGTTTTCGTTGTTACCATTGATGCTTAGATGTGATGTTGATTGTTTTTGTGTTTCTATTGAAAGATACGACTTATCGTAACCTTTAGTAGGTTTATTTAAAGTGATGTTGGTCGTATTGTATTGTTCAGGAGAGATTATGATGTTATGTGATTGTGCCTTTATACTGTGTCGAGTTCTGATGTCGTAATTTAGTGTTTTTAAATTGTCTTCAGGAGAACGAAAAGTAATGTCAGCAGAAACACATACGGCTATTGTTGAGAACAATAATATGAATATAGTCTTTTTCATAAAGCTTAATTTTATTATCTAATTAAGAATATTTTTTCTTTAGATTCTTACTTTTAATGTTTTATCACCACATTTGACGATGTATATGCCAGCCGGTACTGTCAAGTCGATTGTAGAATTAGGGTGTAAGATATTAATTAATTGACCTGTTGTGGTGTATAGGTATATTGTCTCGTTTTGAGAGATAATATCTTCCCAAGTAACAAGTTCAATTGATGTTGTTGTATTAGATTCAGGACTTTCACTTTGTTTAGCGACTATAGTGAATCGATTATTGTTTGGGGTAGTATTGCCATAGAATTGGTAAAGTTCCTCTTCTAAGATATTTGTGTAGATTCCAGTTTGTGAGTCATATAAATATATTTCGTCGTATGAGTGAAGCTTTTCGATATCGAAAGTCATAGTGTAAATCTCAGATTCTGAATTGGCTATAAACCCTATTGTTTGACCGTTGAATGTGGTGTCAGTGTTGATTGAGGTGTATCCAAATGTATTAGATGCATAGATTTGTGGACCATTAGGATTGTCGAAAATCTTTTCTGCATCGTATCCATTGTCGAAGTTTGGTGTACAATTCTCGTGTTCTAATAAGTATAAACGGTCGTTAGAAGTTGTGCTTGTAACTTGTATTTTCAGTACATTAAACTCGTTAGAATCGGCTTTTGGTGCACGTTTTTGGGTTGCTGTATTTGTTGCGTTATAAACATTAGAATTGTAATTTACAGTAAATGTAGCACTATTGTTGTTGGCTTTTACGAAGAAAGCTTGACCAGAAGGTATTGTATGAGGGTATTCGTTGCCAAGGGCAGATATACTATTTACTGGAATAGGAATCATTTGGCCAGGTCCAAAACCAAAAGAATTGTTGTTGTCTCGCCATTCTGCGTATGATCCAGTGTTGTAGATGTAGATATTTTCAACTGCATTTACAAAGTTTGTAGTATTGATAGTTGCAATATCAATAGGAGCAGAGTAGCTATTAGTGATGAGATTATAGCCGCGATCTTCGGTATAACCATCATTGCTTGTAAATGTAAGGCTGTATGTGTGGTCGCTATTGATTAAAGTGCCAGAATAGTTGTATAAAGTGGCTTTTTCTTGAGCGATACCATATCCAATCCAAGCAGATAGAGTAGAGCCAGATTTGAGTTTTTCAGCCCAGCAACTTGTTGAGTTTTTGGTTTCGTCCCAACGATACATCCAGTTTGTAGTTCCATCAGGATTTAGGGCAGAATATTGGGCTGATTCTGCAATAATGCCGAGGTATTGCCATTTAGGGTCTTTGAAGTTTCCTGCAATACTATCGCGGAGACCGTCAGATGAAGCTATTGAATATAATTGGATCGAAGCATTTACTTTGTCGGTATTTTTGAAAAGTAAAGTAGCTGAACCATTTTCGTTGGCTTGTAATGAAAGGTTGTTGGCATTTGCGCCTGATATTGTGTTTACTTTCAATGCTCCTTGAGGTGCTATAGAGATAGAACCACCACTTTCGATAGAGACATCATTTGTTATAGCAGTGTAGCCATTAGGAATAGTAACTGCAGCCGCAATTTCGACATCTTCGGTAGGAGCCGGAACGCCGAAGAACCAATTTGAAGAATTGTTCCAATCGCCTGCAACGTGGAGTCGGTTTTTAGAATATACAGTTGCATCAACAGTAAATGCAATTGAGTTCATACCATCGGTGATAGTGATACGTGAACTGTGGCTTCCTAATTCATCAGGGGTAAATGTGATAGTGAAGTCGTATTTTGTTTCTCCTTGTTTGCAGAAAGTTCCAGCCTTTGATGTAGTAGCCGGTGCGATGACGGACTTGCTTAGTTTGAATTTCGGGTTACTTGATGTTACTTTCAATTCGTTAAATACGAGGAAAGATTGGAAGTTGATAGTAGCAGTTACAGATTCTCCATTTAAACGGATTTTTCCAAAAGGAATGTAAGGGTATAGTGCATTTTCGATGTATGCGTTTGATTTAATCTTGATATGAGGTGCGATTTTTGCATACATGTCTGATACATAAATGGCTGTTGTACCCCACTCACGGCGACTTTGAAAATTGATATTAACGTATTCTGGTTTAATTGGTTCTATAGGTGTTTTAAATTTATTTCCTTCGAGATAGGTTGGGGCATCTCCACCTCCCAAAAGATACTCTTTGTTTGTTGCATCTTCTGAGATAAAATGATTGCCAGATACATCTCTTTTACACCAAGCGCGATATTGTAAATTTTCACAAGGATATTCTTTGAGTGTTATTTGACAACCCTCTCCAATTCCCATTTCGTGAGATATACCAGCTTCTATACGATGCCATTCGCCTTTATATATTTGTACACCATCAAATTGGCTCCCAATGAAACTAGGTGTTGTAACATTACTATTTACCCATTGTGTGCCGATTGATGCTACATCAAAAGATTTTGTGGCGCCATTGGCTGTATATTGGAAGTCAACACCAACATAAACGTCATACATTGTTGCATCATCAATTCCTGTTACAGTATATGATGTTTGGTTATTGTCGGTAACATAGACATTTTGGAAGTGAGTCCAATTGCCCCAATAATCATAATAATAAATGTGGATTTGGTAGCGATTAAATTTATGGTCCTTCGCTGTGATATTTACTTTATTCCAATTTATGGTGAATTGGTTCTGTTGTACGTTAGAGAATATTACACTTGAGGTTTTTGGATATGAATTGGTTGTTACATTGATTGTATTTGAATGTTTAGATTCGGCAGATCCATAAATAGAAGTAACGGTATATTTGTGATTTGAACCCATGGCAAGTCCAGTTACTACGGCTGTTGTACCTGTATATGTACCAATTTTTGTGCCATTGTCGTATAGATTGTATTTCTGAGCTCCATCAATAGCTGTCCACTGCAAATGAACAACCTCGTAACCTGTACCATTTGATTGTAAACTTAATGTTGGAGGGTTAAGAGCACTTGTGTAATTTATTTCTACAGTTTCTGATATTTGGGTGCTACCATCGTTCTTTTTTGTTGTTATTTTAATTTTGCACTTTTTATTGTCTGCTTGGATGTTTTTAGGATTAAAAATTACCTTAATATTATTAAGATTGGATGTTTGACTTTCGAATGTGTGTTGTTTTTTGGTGATACTTCTTCCTTTTGAACCATCCATTTCTAATGAAAATAATTCTTCTGGGTCATTTTCAATAGATACTATTAAACCACCAGGACCCGCAAGGAATGAGTTGAAATCAATATATTGGTTCTCGGTAGTTCCTACGGCAGTATTTGAGAAAGTTAGAGAAACGGTATTTAAGCGTATGTGTGGAGCCATACGAATGTAAACGTCTTTTATATAACGACCTGATGAGCCTCCGTAACTTTTGAATGCAATAGCTCGTGCATCTTCGGGAATACTTTTAGTGAAAGAAGAATATGTTTTATCTTTATTTACTTTTCCATTTGTATGATTTGACCAATTAGAGCCAACAAGTTTATCTATGTATACATATCTATTGTCATCGGTAGTCAGACTATTAGTTTTAAACTGAAATTTTACTTCGTCACTTGGATAAGGAGTGTTACTTTGTGTGCCGTTAGTATGAGGTGGAAAATAAAAATTAAGATTGTTTTTGTTTTCACCACCTTGTAGGTTGTGTTCTCCTGTCCATATAGCATTATACCACACTCCATTTGATAATGCGGGTTCTGCTATATTATAGGTTAGTTCTGCAAATATATTCTGCGTAGTGAATAGCGCAACAAATATTGCAATAATAAAGTATAGCTTTTTCATAATCTTATATTTTTAAATTGTTTAATAATATGCGTTATTGAGGTTTTTATTGTAATAATTTTTTTGGTAAGTAACGTTAGTTGTTTTAGGGGTATAATTACGCATTATAATTAGTTTTGCAAATTTAGTGATAAATTTGTTATACCCCCCCCATTTTTTTACAATTTTTAACTATTATTTTTATGCATGTATATTATAAGGTGAAAATTGACTGTTTGGAGAGTATAAAATAAAAAGAGCAACTGATGTGAATCAGTTGCTCTTTTTGTTGTAAAATATGGTAAGCGAATAAGCTTTGTTTACTTATGGCTTACTGTTATTAATTAGAGTTGTTTTTTAGGTTTGATGTCCAATTTCACTGGTTCAACCATGTTTTCAGGAGCGAGGATAGTGTCGAGGTCTTCTTTGCTCAAGATGTCGTGTTCGAGCACGAGGTCGTAAACACCTTTGCCTGTAACCATCGCTTCTTTAGCAATTTTAGTTGAGTTTTTGTAACCAATGATTGGGTTCAAAGCAGTAACGATACCGATTGAGTTGCGAACTTGGTTCATGCAGTTTTCTGCGTCAGCAACGATACCGTCGATGCAGAGAGTGCGGAGTGTGTTGAAACCATTGATGAGCAATTGGATAGATTCGTAGAGGCTGTAAACCAATACAGGTTCCATAACGTTCAATTCCAATTGAGCATTTTCAGAAGCCAACATAACAGTTGTGTCGTTACCGATTACTTTGTAGCAGAGTTGGTTCATTACTTCAGGGATAACAGGGTTAACTTTACCTGGCATGATAGAAGAACCTGGTTGCATTTCTGGCAAGTGGAGTTCGTGGATACCGCAACGAGGACCTGAACCCATCAAACGAAGGTCGTTACAGATTTTGATGCTCTTTAACGCAATGCGTTTCAAGTTAGATGAGTAAGCAACCAATACGTCTGTAGCAGAAGTAACTTCGATGAGGTCTTCAGCCAAAGTAACGTTCCAACCAGTGATTTCGCGGAGAGCTTCAGTGCAAAGTTTGCTGTAGCCTGGTTCAGAGCAGATACCTGTACCGATAGCAGTAGCACCCATGTTGATGCAAAGCAACTCTTCAGCTGTAGCTTTCAAGCATTTTACTTGCTCTTTCATACCGTTTGCAAAAGCTTGGAATGTTTGACCAAGAGTCATAGGTACACCATCTTGCAATTGAGTACGACCCATTTTTACTACATTTTTGAACTCAGCAGCTTTAGCTTCGAGAGAAGCGATGAATTTTTCCATAGCTTCGATGAGTTCTGGAGTTTTGAGGTAAAGACCGAAGTGGAATGCAGTTGGGTAAGCATCGTTAGTAGATTGAGATGCGTTGATGTGGTCGTTAGGAGAGCAGAATTGGTATTCGCCATATTGGTGACCCATGATAGCCAAAGCGCGGTTAGCGATAACCTCGTTAGCATTCATA
>JAZLDO010000013.1:0-28749 GCA_045614825.1 Candidatus Aphodosoma sp.
ATGAAATAGTACGTTCATAATATGGTGCCATTTCAAATGGAACTTTGAAATTCAAGTTACCTGTTTCTTCATCAAGCTCTGTAGCAAAGCCCATTGCTGTGTTATCAAAGAATGCAAAATCAAGATTCATATATGACAAATATGTTGCACCTGTTGACTCATCTTTGATAGCCCAATCAAAACCATCACCACCAACAACAAGACCTGCAAATGACATGTAAGGTTGTTCTGGATCGTTAACAAAATAATACAAATATGAATCTTGTTCGCCCAACCAATAACCATATTCAGCTTCAAATTGATCCATTTCTTCTTGAGTAGAAGGCCATTGTACTCCATTATTTTGAGCAATAACTACATTTTCATAGTATTTACAATATGATTCTGGTTTGAAATGAGTATAAGTAGCATAACCATTTCTCATATATTTACGACCTTCATATTCTTTTTTGCAAATAGTATCGTTTTCAGTGAAGAGATAGTCTCCGATACAATAATAGTATTTACCATCATAGATAGACGCTGTAGTTACAACCATAAGATAGTCATCTTCACCAGCTAAACCTTGATCATCAGTATAAATACCTTTACTAAATACATAGAGATAAC
This sequence comes from Candidatus Aphodosoma sp., assembly GCA_045614825.1. GTDB lineage: Bacteria > Bacteroidota > Bacteroidia > Bacteroidales > Paludibacteraceae > Aphodosoma. The sequence continues at coordinate 610 of JAZLDO010000013.1, forward strand.
ATTCACGAACAACATCGTCAACACCATCTTCGTTAACGTCTGTTACCCATGTAGTATCACCATTTTCTTCAAGAATATAACCTTTAAATGGATATTCATAAACATTCTCATTTTCATCCATGCTGAGATTCCACAATGCAGCATCATAGAACTCTACTGCATCATAAGCATTACTAACTACAACAGAAGCAGTTGCTTTAATCTCAGTACCTTCGATTTGAGCAGTAACAGTTACTTCGCCTTCTGTGAGAGCAGTAAGAAGACCATTTTCTACCACAACAACATTTTTATCGCTTGATGTCCACACCACATTATAATCAACTGTAGGAGCTGGATTCAAAACTGGACGGATACGGATTTGCTCACCAATAACCATCACTAATTCAGAAGGGTTAAGAGTCATTACTGTAGATGCATCAATAGCACCGTTTCCGCCTTGATTACCACCACCACCAGGTATTGGATCTTTTTCTTCACATGCTGAAAAAAGAACAGCAACTACAAGCATTAAATAAAAAAATACTTTTTTCATAATTTAAACATTTTTGATATTAATAATTATTTTTCTGTTTCTTCGTTGTTTGGTTGCAAAGATTGGTTATAAGAATATTCTGCATAAGGGACATCAAATGTCATTTCTGTCATTGTATAAGACCAATCAGCACCTTGTTTGATATAGTGGTTTGTTCCACGTTTTTTATCGCCTTCAAAACGTTTGAATGTCATCAAAGCACGACCTTCACCCCACATTTCAACACGCCAGTTATAGTAGAGAAGATTATTAACATCGCCTTGACCAGCACGAAGTTGGCTTGCAACTTCAGTATCACGTTCATCAAGCAATTTTGCAAGAACTTCACGAGCTTCAGTTTCATTGCCTAAACGATAAGCCGCTTCTGCTGCAAGCAAATAAGCTTCTTCAACACGCATATAGACAATATCATTCAACCAGTTACGATCGACACCATCCATAGAACCTGTCAAATATGGATTGTATTTGTTTGGATCGAAGAATTTATTTTCTGGAGCATAACGAATATTAGGGTTAAACCATTGTTTACGAACGTCTGTTTCTGGAATTTCAGTATATAATTTTTGGTCAATACCCAAAATACCACCAGCAGAAGCATAAGAATATGTGTGAATGTCCATTTGACCCCAGAAAGAAGCAAGCTGTGTTGTATTTTCACGAGTTACATCAAGACCCCACATCCAAGATTTATCATTTACAGTATTAAATCCATTTTCCAAAATACCCCAAGATTCAACACGGAATGTGTCAACAATAGCCAAAGTAGCATCATAGTTTTCACCCAACTCTAATGTATCCAAACGTTCAGCAAATTTACCCAATTTGATAGAATCAAGAAGAGTCTTAACTGTAAAACCACCAGTTGTATCTGCTACTCTAAAGAAATCTTCATAAGTGTAGTCCATAGGAATGATTTCGAACTCTGAATTATTAACGACATCAATAGCATTGTCGTAAGCCATTTGGTATAATGTTGCATCATCACTATAACGTCCAAATTGAATAGTTGCATACGCCAACATAACTTTAGCAACATCCTCATTAATAGACAATTTAGTAGAACGAACAATACCATTAGCTTCTAATTCTTGGAATGCTGCAATAGCATCACCCAATTTGTCGATAACCTCAGTATAAACATCACATACAGGAGACAACATTTTTGGGATTAAAAGAGTAGTATTTGGGTCATACTCATCATCAGTTCCAAAATAAAGAGGGCACACTGGGTAACGATCTGTTGTATTGAAATCACCCATAGCTTCATAACGAGAATGTTGTTGGTCGTTTGTTGGAGCAGGTGTAAAGAATTGAGCCAAATTGAAATAACTATATGCACGCATAGCAGTAGCCTCTGCATAAGACAAATAATCAGAAGATGACCAATTTTCTTTTCCTAATTTATCCAAACCATTCAAAATTTTATTAGCATTTGAAATAATCAAATAATGATGACTCCAAATATAACTAGTCAAACCAGAAGATATAGTTGAACAAGCACCTTGAGCCTCTGCAGACCAATAACCATAACCAGGGTTAGTTAAAGCAATATCAGCAGCCAAAATATCTGTAGAGATATCTATTGATTTTTGACCGAAAGATTGGTGGTCGCCACCATACATAAACATAACAGAATAAAGACCTTCAACACGGTTATATGTAGTGTTGCCTAATTGGTCCAATTCATCTTGCGTAATAGTACTACCTGTCAATTCGTGTTCCAAGAATTTCTCGGTACAACTAGAGAGACCAAGCACCAACGCTAAACCAAAAAATAATATTTTAACAGTTTTCATTTTGCTTAATTTTTAATAAATAAAATTAGAATGATATTTTGATTGTACCAATTACAGAAGAAAGCGGAGTATATTGCGAAGCATCAGATGTACCATACATAGACGCCATTGGGATGAATCCTCTACGAACTGACAAACAGAAAAGATTATCAGCAGCTACAGACAAACGCAATGAATTCAATTTAACTTTCTCCATCCATTTTTTAGGGAATGAATACCCAATTGTAACATTAGACAACGACAAATAATTTGACGAAGTAAGGAAGCGTGTAGATGATGCATTAGCATAAGAGTCTGTACCATTAGAGAGACGAGGAGAAATATCAGTACGCAATTCACCATCTTTCATTGATGCGCCAATAGCCTCTGTCCAACGATTTGTGTACATATCTTGGTGCCAGTTACGTGAACCTGCTTGATCACTATGCATCAAAGAAGCATAAACATTATCATATCCGTATCCACCTAATTGATATTGGAAAGAAGCAGCGATATCTACACCATAAACAGTCAAATCGATACCAAATCCACCATACAATTTAGGAATATAAGATTTACCAATATAGAAATTAGATGCATACTCATATTGAGATGTATTTGTTTTATCAAGAATCAAATCTGCATTTGATGTTCTCAAATATTCTTTATAATTAGGGTGATCTTGTTTATTTTCCAAAATATATTTGTGTACAGATGGAACTGAAGCCAATGAAATATTAGCAATAGCTTCTTCAGCAGTTTTAAACTCTGCTGGGTCATAATACATAGTATAGTTAGCCAAACCATTTTTATCTACACCAACATACTCTGCCATATAATGATCGAAATAAGAATGTCCCAATGACATTGCACCATTCATAACCATTTCATTTTCCAAAGCATCTTTTGGCATTTTCACCATTTTGTTAACATAGTGAGTACCATTCAAACGGATATCCAATTTAACTGCACTTGTATTAACAGCATGAATATTCAATTGAAATTCAGCACCTTGATTTGACATAATACCATCGTTAGTTGAAATTGATCCAAAACCGATAGAAGGAGCAAGAGCAAGGCTCCACAACATATCAGATGTATATTTGTAGAAATATTCAGCCTCTACTGTCAAATATTTTCCTAAATTAAATTCAACACCTGCATTAACCATATTTGAACTTTCCCAAGAAAGAGTTGGAACACCAACTTGAGATTGAACAATACCAGGATGATCACCAACATTGATAATACTATAAAGGTTAGTATAACCATAAGAACCAATATTTTGGTTACCAAGAACACCCCAAGATGCTTTAAGTTTGAAATCACGAAGAAGATTAACTCCTTGCATAAATTCTTCATTAGAAATAGACCAAGTAAGACCTACACCACCAAAAGTACCCCAACGGTGATTTTTTGCAAATTTAGAAGAACCATCGGCACGAATAGTACCATGGATACCATAGCGTTCTTTATAACGATAACGAACTTCACCAAAGTATGATTCCATTGATGAAACAGAAGTAGAAGAACCTGTACCATCCATTACAACTGCATTACCCAACTCAAGACCATCAGGACGAACAATATATGATTTGTTACCATAAACGTTTGTTGAGTTTACATATTGAGTTTCATGAGCTACGAAAGCATTGAAATCATGATCTCCACCAAAATCATTATTATATGTTATTTGTTGAAGAGCAGAGAACATTAAATAGTGAGTAGATTGTTTATAAATACGACCCACACCCATAGCATCACCATAATAGTTGTTTGTCAAAGATGCACCTGTACCGCCAACATAAGTAGCACCAACATTAGCAATCACTTTAAGACCTTTGTAAAGAGTAGCTTCCAACATTGCGTTACCAATAAATTGATGTTGATAAGAACGTTGTTTATCATATTTCAAAGCACCTGCAGGAGTAATACCCATACCAAAAGTACGGATACCATCACCAGAGTCATACATATATTCACCATCAAAACGAGGGTCAACAACTGGAACTACATGAGTAATATTACCGTTTTCATCAGTAACTTTGTCATACATATAAACTGGATAAATAGCTGGACATTGATTCACATACAAGAAACCATTGTTCATCGCGCCACCACCATCTTGACCTGGGTTGTCAAAAATAGAATAAGAATAGTTCATATTCATGCTACCTTTCAACCATTTTTTAGCTTCGTGAGAAACATTAACACGAGCAGTAGCACGACTATAATCAGAACCGATATAGTAACCTTGGTCTTTCAAATAACCAAAAGATGTATAATATGTAGTTTTTTCAGAACCTCCTGAAATTTTAACAGTAGCTTCAAGTTTTTGGCCTGTACGGAAAAGAGATTTTTTCCAACCTGGATCATTTTCATAACCTGGCAACATCTTAACACCTGATTTGAATTTACCAAAATTAGGATTTATTTGACCATTACCAAGATATCTTTCACAATCGATAATTTCTTTAGCATCTTTACCCCAGAGATTATAATATGAATCAAAGCCATAAAGACCATCAAATAAACGTTCTGCTGCTTTATGTCCAGCTGGTGTTTTACCAACATAACCATCAGCAATAGTACCATCAAAAAGCATTTGGTTATAGATACTTTCATAAGAAAGTTCCATATATTGCTCTGGAGAAGTGATTGAATTATACAATGGAATAAGGCGCATATTACCACCATACTTGAGGTCTACTTCAATTTTACCAGACTCACCAGAAGTACCTTTTTTAGTTGTAATCAAAATTACACCATTAGCACCACGAGAACCATAAAGAGAAGTTGCAGTAGCATCTTTCAAAATAGTAGTAGATGCAATATCACTTGGGTCAATACCAGCGATATCACCTTCGAAAGGCACACCATCCACAACATAGAGAGGAGAAGAACCTGCACCTAAAGAACCAATACCACGGATTTGGATTGACGCAGAAGTACCAGGTTGACCTGAAGTAGAAACTACTTGCACACCAGCAACCTCACCAGCAAGAGCTTTAGATACGTCTGTAGGGTTTTTCTTTTCGAGTGTTTCAGATTTAACTACAGTAGCAGAACCTGCGAAAGCTTTTTTAGTTGAAGTACCATAAGCAACAACCATGACTTCGTCAAGAACTTCAGCATCTGTTGAAAGACGAACAACCATACCATCTTTAGCTTCTTGTTCTACAGTAGTGTAACCTACATAAGAAATGATAAGATGAGTTGTACCTGAAGGAAGTGTAATGGTAAAGTTACCATCGAAATCGGAAATAGTACCAACAGTTTCCGCTCCTTTCACCTGGATAGAGGCACCGATTGCAGGCTCGTTATTTTCGTCGATAACGCGACCCGAAACAGTTTTTCCCTGTCCAAATACGACACCAATACAAAGTACTAATGCCGAGAACAAAAGAATTAACTTTCTCATAAATGATTTTTTTAGTTATAAATAATGTTAATAATTAGTTTTCGATATCTATTTACACAGCGAAAACGAGTGTACATTACTGCACACAAATTCAGTCAGCAAAATTACATATTTATCTGCAAACATGCAAGAGAATTCATAGTCTTTTTTAATGAATGAGTTTTTATACCCATTTTTTTTGCAAAAATGAGATTATACACTTTTAAATAACAACAAACAAACAAAACAATTTTCCCAACTGAATATCAATATCTTAAACATCAACACAACCAAAATAAACAAAAAAATAGTCTATTTTTCACAAAATCGACTAATTGATATTTTATGTTGTAAAACATGTTTTTAGCAACAAAAAAGTAAAAAAAGTACAATAAAATGAGCAAAAAATGAAATTATTTACGAGTAAAAATATCATAAAATTGCTTTAATTTCGATTAAATCATCGACAGTTTGAGTGGTAAACTCGGAATTTAGCGCAACTTCTGAGTTGTGTCTATAAAATATTGCACACATTGTTGCATTTTGAGCTCCTTGTATGTCGGTTTGGAGATTATCACCTATAACAAGACATTCGGAGGGCTGAGCACTCAACTTTTCTAAAACTGTTTGAAAAAATCTAATATCAGGCTTTTGATAACCGACTTCTTCAGAAAGGAATATATGAGTAAAATATGGCAATAAACCCGAGCGTCGTAATTTGATATATTGCACTTCGACGAAGCCATTTGATATTATAGATAAGGTGTATTTGTCTTTTAAATAATCGAGCAATTCGATTGCACCATCGACCAATTGCGTTTGCATTGTGGTGCGATGCAAGAAATCATCGCCTAATTGTCGAGCTAATGTGGCGTCATTGATACCGACAAGACGCAAGGGGTGAAGAAAACGTTCGAGAGAGAGATAGTCTTTGGTAATTTCGCCTTTGGCATATTGATCCCAAAGTTGATGATTTTTCTCCATGTAGATAGAATAAAACGACTCAAACGAATCGTAATGATTGATTAGTTTGTAGTCGTTATAGATTTCTTGCATTGCGATTCGGGAATTGGCTTTGAAGTCCCAAAGTGTGTCGTCGAGATCGAGAAGAATATGATTATACATAAGATTACAGATGACAGATTATGGATAATTATAATGGCAGTCTTCTTCGGGATAGGTTCGGTGAAGGTATGGTTATCCTATGAAGAGGGTAAGGAGAAAGTAAGGGTATGATAAGATTATCTTTCGTGTATTCTTTGTATTTATTTTTGCTTGTTTTACCCTTTAGTTGTTAATCTCGATGTTTTTTGGAACGGCGAATTTTGGCGAGGTCAACTTCTTCGTCTTCAACCTCAGATGAAGTGCAATTTGCATCTCTACTTGCTCCAGCTACGACGATAACGATTTCGCCTTTAGGGGGTGTTGCAGTGAAGTGTTCGACAAGTTCGTGGAGTGTGCCACGCTGAGTATCTTCGAACATTTTTGAGATTTCGCGAGAAACTGATGCTTGGCGCTCTGAACCAAAAACTTCAGCGAATTGTTGAAGAGTTTTTACGAGTCGGTATGGTGATTCGTAGAAAATCATAGTACGATCTTCAGCAACGAGGGATTGCAACTTGGTTTGGCGACCTTTTTTTTGAGGTAAAAAGCCTTCAAAGCAAAAACGATCGGTAGGTAAACCTGAATCAACGAGGGCTGGGACAAAAGCTGTTGCTCCAGGAAGGCACTCTACCCTAATGCCTTTAGCAATACACTCACGCACGAGCATAAATCCGGGATCTGAAATTGCAGGAGTACCAGCATCACTAACAAGGGCAATTGATTCGCCAGCAAGAATACGGTCGGCAAACTGCGCTATGGTTTTATGTTCATTAAATTTGTGATGAGATGCCATAGGAGTATGAATATCAAAGTGCTTAAAGAGAATCCCTGTAGTTCGAGTATCTTCAGCAAGCACAAGATTCACCTCTTTAAGGATACGCAAAGCGCGATATGTTATGTCTTCGAGGTTACCAACTGGAGTTGGAACCAAATAAAGTTGAGAGTTGTGAATTGAGAGTTGTGAATTAGCAACCTCATCAACCTCTTGATTTCTTTCCTTGCTACAAATTGAAGTTGTAGAATGTTTAGTGCTCATTATAAATATCTACGTTGAAGGAGTTGAATGAAATCTGATACAGCCTCGTTATCTAATTGCCAATCGAAGTTTTTGGTTATATATTCTTGGGCTTCTGTCATGGTTTCAAAAGAATTGAAATCTGATATTGCTTTATTCATTTTTTCGCCATTACCACCAAAGAGTTCGCGTTGGAAACGGAAACGGTCGCCAAGAGTAATTGATGATTTTAAATCTATTATTTTTTTACTATTAAGTGCAGATGCAAGTGTATCATCGGCATTTTTGGCAAGTTTGTCGGCTAAAGATTCAGATGTTTCGATGGAATCGGCTACTGTTGGCACTTGATTTTCAGCCACAACATCAATAATAGAAGTTGTAGTTTGCTCTGCCTGTTGAGTTTCAACGATTAAACGTTCCTCCTCTCGTTTTTGTTGTTCTTGCTCCATGCGGATACGTTGTTCTTCTTCGAAACGAGCTTTTTCTTTTGCCTCTGCTTCAAGACGAATACGTTCAGCCTCTTCCTCCTCACGACGACGTTTTTCTTCGAGTTCGGCTTGCTTACGAATTTCTTCTTCTCGTTGACGAGCTGCTTCTTGCTCAGTAGCTATACGGCGCACTTCTTCCTCTTGACGACGAGCTTCTTCTTCACGACGACGTTTTTCTTCAAGTTCGAGTTGACGAGCAGCTTCGATTGCGGCAACTTGACGAGCTATTTCTGCTTCTGCTTTGAGTCGCTCCTCTTCACGACGTTGGCGTTCAAGTTCTTCTGCCTTAAGCAAAGCTTCTTGCTCTTCGGCAATACGAGCCAATTCAGCCTCACGAGCAGCCTCTTCGGCTTGTTTTGCTTCTAATTCTGCTTGACGTTGAGCTTCTAACTTATCTTCTATATCTTTATTATTAAAATAATTAATAAGATTTTCAAGATTTGCAGTAAGAGCTTTAGATTTATCAAAAGCCAAACGAAGATATGGAGTAGGAATAGCCTCCATTTGTTCAAGCCCTTCGGTCAAAACTTGTAATTCGTTGACATCCTTTGCTATAAGAGCCACTAAAACTTCTTTGTTCATTTTTGTAAGAAAATATGATTTTTATTAAGATTTATTTTGTAACTTTGCACTAGTTTAAACTAACGCACAAACTTGTGCAAAGGTACAAATTTTTTATGATATAATACCTATTTTTATATATGTATTTTTTTGAATCGGCTAATTGTAGTTGTGATCACCGCGGTAGTATTGAGGTGATTTGTGGCTCGATGTTTTCGGGTAAAACTGAAGAGTTGCTTCGTAGATTGAAACGTGCAAAATTTGCAAAACAGAGAGTTGAAATATTCAAACCTTGCATTGACACTCGCTACTCGGAAACAGAGGTAGTGAGTCATGACCATAATGCAATACAATCAACACCAGTGGAATCGTCGCAAAATATATTGCTGATGGCAGGCGATGTAGATGTAATAGGCATTGACGAGGCTCAATTCTTTGATAATGGAATCGTTGACGTATGTCGCCAATTATCAGAAGATGGTTATCGCGTGATTATTGCAGGGTTGGATATGGACTTTCGCTGCAATCCTTTTGGCCCAATGCCTGCATTAATGGCTATTGCCGACGACATACAAAAAGTGCATGCTGTGTGTGTGCGTTGTGGTGCACCAGCATACGTTTCACACCGTTTAGTGGCAGGAGAATCACAAGTATTGTTAGGTGAGACAGACAAATATGAGCCTATTTGCAGACACTGCTACAACGAAGAGATGAAAAATAGAGAAAAATAATATGTTACTTTTTTCGAAAAAAGTAATCAAAAAACATAATTTATATTGTCACTTTTGTGACCAAAAGTAACCAAAAGTCTCCCACTTAGACTACGAAACTAAAAAAATTATAAATATCCTACTCGGGTTTAAAGTCGGACAAAGTTAACTAAAATTTTTTATATTTTAATGCAACGCAAAATTGCCTAATTTCTAAATAATTCAGCCACCTCCTCAAAAACCCTCATTAACGGATATTTTCAATTTTTTCTTAACGTTTCTCCGTCAATGTGGCATAATAAAACTTAAGAAGTTTAGAAACAAGTAGTTATTAGTGGTTAAGAGACAATAGTTGATGAGCTCGGATGAGCTTTAAATCATCGTATGTTGCAGAACCTTCGAGGCATTCAAATAGTTCAGAATTAGAAATTTCAGGGGTTTCATTAAGAATAAGCATAACCCTATTCAATAAATCGGCATCGACATATTGAGCGATGTCGATTTTTTTTGCATGAATTAGCTTTGCTAAATGTGTATAAATCGTACTAAGCACAAGACCACGCTCATCGGCAATCTCTTGAAGTTTTTTGCCTTGCTGTATAAGAGAGAACGTGATTTCTTCAGATGGAATCTTTTCAATCTTTTCTTTCGCACGACGTATGCGTTTTTTAGGCATTTCTTCAACATGCTCAGATTCTGATTCGAATGCAATATCTGATTGAGCAGACGCATCAATTCCATTTTCACGACAATATATTCTGACAATATCTACACACTCTTTACCAAAACGCTGAATTTTAATTTTACCAAAACCTTTTATTTTTATCAACGACTCTAATTCAATAGGCAAACAATTAGACACCTCGACCAAAGTAGCATTACTAAACATCTGAAAAGCAGGAATGTTATTATCTTTACAATAATCATTACGCCAAGTGGCAAGCATTTTGTATAGCTTAGGATGGTTGGTTTTCAACATTTTCACTTCACGCTCAACTACATAAGCCTTAACCTTAAACGGAGGAACCTTATATGTTTGCTTTACATCGAAATAATTAATAACTGATATATCGTCAGTTATACCTGCTATAACATGACGTAAATGTGATGCTATTTCAAACACAGACTGTAAACGATCGACATAGTCCTGAGCCTCAACCTTGCTCTCTGTGATAGCAGGAGAAGATTCGATAAGGACCAATAAATCATCTAATTGAGGAACGAAATAATTAGATGCTGCGTTAACACGTTGTTTTATTCTCTCTATATCAAGTTGAGGATCGAAAGACATAAGCTGCGCAACGAAACGCAAAGCTACAGAATAGATAGAGTTAACGAGATTAAACACCTCATCAAGATAAGGAGCTGTGTCTTCGTTGAAATCAGCTAATACAGTCTTTATATAATTAACAAACTCAAAAGTATGAGACATTAAATCTTCGAAACTGAACAACTTAACCAAAATTTGTATGCTATAACGAGATTTGTGCTGCTCAACTTGACGTTCGAGTTCGACGATAGGCAAACGTTGCTCGCTGTAACGCACTATTTGAGGATCAACAGACAATGAATATGGATTAATTTGAGACGTTAGCACAATACCATCTAAAGAACGACAACGAGAAAGAGCCACATAGACTTGTCCGGAAGCAAAAGCTGCAGCTGCGTCAATCACTACTCTATCAAATGTAAGGCCTTGACTTTTATGAATAGTAATAGCCCAAGCTAAACGTAGAGGATATTGGGTAAATGTACCTAATGTTTTTTCTTCAAGTTGATTAGTTTTAGGATTTATAGTGTAAGATTTGTTTTCCCACACCTCAAGAGAGACCTTAATAGCTTCATCCTCACCATCACAAGTAACCCATATTTCATCATTATTAATTTCTGTAATTTCTCCGATTTTTCCATTATAATAACGACGTGGTTGCGCCATGTCGTTAGCTATAAACATAACCTTAGCTCCAAGTTTAAGACTTAATTCTACTTCAGTCGGGAAATTTCGTTCTGGGAAATCACGATCTATATGAGCTTCAAACCTATAGTATGGAGCATCTATTTTAGAAAGTTCGTCATTATTTATAGCGTCAGCAGATGCGTTATGAGTAGTGAGAGTGATATACTCTTCGACATTACGGAAATTTGGTTTATAACAAAGATTTAGAAGACGAAAAGTATCTGGAGTCAGCTGATTATTTCGCACCTCATTGAGAAGATTAATAAACTGCTGATTACTTTGACGAAATATTTTATCGAGTTCGATGTAAATAGGAGGTTGTAGCTTTATAACTTGAGAATGAAAGAAATAGGGCGATTCGTAATAACGGCGTAACAATTCCCACTCGCCACCCACACAGACTGGGGGTAATTGATACATATCACCAATAAAAACAACTTGAACTCCACCAAAAGGTTCGTTTGGGCGATAACGATAATGACGTAATACTGTGTCAATAGCATCTAACATATCGGCACGCACCATAGAAACCTCATCTATAATAAGAAGTTCAAGTTCACGATAAATTTTACGGCGAACATTATTGACTTGTTGCTTAGCAATAAATGACTTACGAAATTCTGGTGTTGGAAGAAATGGAGATAACGGAAGTTGAAAAAAAGAATGGATAGTAGTACCACCAGCATTGATTGCCGCCACACCAGTAGGAGCAACTACAGCAGTTTGCTTAAATGCAGCCTCACGAATTTGTCGAAGCATAGTGGTCTTACCCGTCCCCGCTTTTCCTGTAAGAAAGATGGAACAGTTTGTAAGTTGAATGAATTCTTCGGCTATTTCGTAAATGGACATTTTATGAGTTGAAAGTTGAAAGTTGAGAGTTGAAAGTTATAGGAACTATATACAAATTACTTTTTTGTGAAACGAATGAATAATAGAGTAAAAATAATGCAGACTATTGCTGCAGTGGCGTATCCAATATAGAGCGGGAGGCCGAAACCTTCGGGAGCTACCATGATATATGCCGAGCATACGGCAGTCATAAATATTGCAGGAAGGAGTGTTATCCAATAGTTACGTTTTTCTTTATAGAGATAAACCGTTAATGCCCAAAATGTAAAGACAGATAGAGTTTGGTTGCTCCAAGCAAAATATCGCCAAATAATGTCGAAGTTGATTTGTAAAAGGATGAAAGTACCAATGAATAGAGGGAGTGCAACCATAAGACGCTTAATGATAGGCTTTTGGTCAAGATTCAAAAAATCGGCAGCAATAAGACGAGCCGAACGAAGTGCAGTATCTCCAGATGTAATTGGTGCAGCCACTACACCTAAAATTGCTAATATACCACCCAAAGTACCTAACCACGTATTTGATATAAGATTAACCACTTCTGCTGCTTTGTTTGCTGTCGTAGGAAGAGAGGCCACATACTCTTGAAGATCGCCAACAGAGCCAAAGAAAGAAGAGGCAGCCGCAGCCCAAATAAGTGCTACAATACCTTCAGCAATCATAGCTCCGTAGAAACATGGACGCCCATACTTCTCATTAGTTAGGCAACGCGCCATCATAGGCGACTGAGTGGCATGAAATCCAGACACAGCTCCACACGCAATAGAAACGAACATCATTGGAAAAATTGGATACCCTTGAGGATGTTGAGATGAGAGTCCTGATGTTATTTCAGGGATAGGAGCTTTATTTATGAACAAAGAGATTAAAATACCCACAGCCATAAAGAGAAGTGCAAAACCAAAGAGTGGATATATTTTACCAATGAGTTTATCGATAGGCAAAAGAGTAGCAAGCATGTAATAGACAAAGATGATAACTATCCACCATGTAACACTTATAGAAGAAACTAAGCCATGCAATAAGCCAGCAGGTCCACTAACAAACACTGCTCCAACAAGTACCATCAACAACAGCGAGAAAACGCGCATAAATTGTTTAATCCCATTACCTAAATGCTCACCAACGAGTTCGGGCAACGAGGCTCCATTGCAACGAAGAGAGAGCATGCCAGAGAGATAATCGTGGACAGCTCCACCGAAGATAGAACCAAAGACAATCCAAAGAAAAGCAGAAGGACCAAACATAACACCCATAATAGCGCCAAAAATAGGTCCGAGCCCAGCGATATTGAGGAATTGGATGAGGAAAATTTTCCACCACGGCATAGCCACATAGTCGACACCATCTGGATTTACTATAGCAGGAGTTAAACGCGTGTGATCTTCTCCAAACACACGTGCAACCACTCGACTATATACAGCATAGCCCAATAGGAGTAAAATAATTGATAATATGAAAGAAAACATATTGAGAATGGGGAATAGGTAATAAGGGACAAAAAATGAGTTTCTTTATTTTTTATAGGTTATACTATCTACTTGATTAACAAAGTATCTGTCTATTTCTGAATTCGATTTATATATAATCATTTCACCTTGAGGTTGAGTAACATTCACGGCATCTTGCACAAGACGCACAGAATAGCCATAGAAATAGTTAATATTACTCCCCCCTGGACTGAGAATAGAAGAATAGAATATAGTACGGTACGCAAAATTATCATTGCGCCCAGAAGCAGTCCAATAAGCTCCATATTCGTTTAATTCCTCAACTTCAGTACCCTTACGATAGCCTGCTGCAGGAAGAAAAACAGCCCCAGCCTCTTCCATCTTTGCCCACTGCTCTTTGGTATATGTATTATGTTCGTAATTATCAGAAGCCATATTCCAAAAATATTTGCCTTCAGGCATCAATCCTTTCGTTGTACTTGGAAAGAAATCAATACCCTCAGGTTGTTGCCAATTATCAGGTAAAATTATAAGACCTTTGATACTATTTACTACACCAAAAGCAAAAAGAGAATCGGCATTTTCACGCGAATAAAAAATATAGAGCCACTCGTCAGCAGTAAGTGTACGCCATAAACCTGCTTCGTTACCAGCATTAGATATCTTATTATATACACCCCAATCATAATTTGTACCTGCTATATTTTGTAGATTGGCATACTTAGTATAATCTTGAATTGAAAGATGTGGTGCTACATTATCATAACCACTTGTACCCCATCCAAAAAGATCTATCCAACCGGTGTAATCTTCGGCAATAGAAGCATTGCCATCACCAACACGACTAGTTTGAGAAGAGGCAAAAGCCCACTCATTAGTTGAAGGTTTATAACGAAGATTGCCTTGAGAAAAGAAGACAGTAGAACCATCAGACACAGAAAAAGGGTTAGACAAACCGCCTTGGGTTGGTTCGGTGCGAAGAGTTTCTGACACTGGATCTGATTTTACGAATTTAACGCTATCAATAGTACCTTCGGCATAATCGCCAACTAACGTGCCATTTTGCCAAACATACATTTGCGAAAAGCAAAGTAAAACAACCGATAAAAATAGTATAATTGTAGTTATTCGTTTCATATCCAATATATTTACTGTTTAATAAATTTGATTATTTCTACTCCTACTTGAAGGAGATAAGAGCCTTTTGGTAATTGAGATACAGACAATTGTACATTGCCCTCTAAATCGGCAACAGATGTTAAAATCAACTTGCCTTGAAGATCAAACAGACGAATAATCTCGTTAGAATGTAGTCCATTAACAAATAAGAAATCGTGTGTTGGATTTGGATAGACAGATATAGAGTTCAAATTTATATCATGAACATCTGTCGTTGTAGAACTTTCGACGAAAGATATTTTTCTCACCTCATACAAATTGCACGATGATAATTCTATGCCGTCAACGCTAATAAGACGAAAAACTTCATCCTTGATTTCAATACGCCCAATGACATTGAGGGCAACTTCGGTATCTTCATCAGAAAGATAGTCAACAAATAATGAGGTCTCAGCATTAGTTGAAAGAAAAAATACTAAGACAAAATTTAGAAGTAAATAAAATTTTTTCATAAAATATTTTTGTTTTTTTAGAATATAAAAGGACTCTATAATTTAACTTTAAAAAGCATCGAATCATTTTTTTGTTATTTTGGGAGTGCCAGAAACAATTGCTTTTGCTTCGGCTCTATAACTTAATTTTTTCTTTTTAGTGTCAATTATATCGCCATTAACTTCGAGATTTTTTTCACGAACCACAACATTGCCATCAGAGGCACGACGGAAAAATACATTACGAAATACCTCGATATAAGCATGACGTACGCGATAGCGATCGAGAGTGTCATGCCCAAATTGTAAGGCGTTAATAAACTCTAATTCATCGTCTTTGAGTTTATAACCGAATGGAATATGCAATTCACCTGAAAGACTTTGTGCGATTTTATTTATCTGAAATGTAATAGGATCGACATAAAAATAGAGTTGCAATTCACCTTTAACAATACCCATATAATTTTCTTTTTCGATGTATGAAAGGACTGCATCGTCGCCAATCATAGTGTAGTCCCATTTTGCAGTTTTTTTAATATCAAGCATATCGATTAACGAACCTGTAGGTCCACCCCAAAGGAAACGATGCATACGAAGAGCTTGAGCGTCTAAATCGCGTTTAGTATAAGATAATTTTAGTTTCTTTTTTTTATTTTTTTTGCTATTTAGTCGGTCATCTGTTATTTCATTGAATTTATCATATGCAATTTTAGCCTCATCGGTAGTAAACTCTTTTACTGACTTCACAGAAAGTGCAACAGAATCACCTCCATATTTATTGTCGATAGGATATTCATTAATTATGCCTATTACCTCATGATGAATTAGTTGGCGATCATCTTGCGAACCATTATACATTGAAAAAACAGGATATTCGGCTGTGCGTTTTGGGAAATCACTACGCAATTGTTCGACAAATTTCACAAGTGCCTCTTTTTTGAGTTTTAGGCTCTCTTTACGAGAAATCTTTACCTTAACGGTTGCCCCTTCGAGCATGATTGGTTGTTCATAAAGAGTTGTATAATTGAGCGTGTCGGACAACAAAATTGAAATTGGTTTTTCTTCGGTACGATAGCCAATAAAAGAGATTATAAGTTGGTCGTTCGCCTCTATTGAATCGATATGCAATGTGTAGAATCCAATGGAATCGGTCATAGTGCCAGACTGAGGATTGTTTTTCACATAGACAGAGGCATAAGGAATTGGGACACCATTTTCATCCACGACACAGCCCGTTAGGTTTTGTGCTGTGAGCTGGGACGAAAGAGATAATAATATAATAAAGAGGAGGGTGCGCATATTGAATAAGTAATGTAAAAAAGAGATTGTTATTTTCGTTTTTGTTTGAAAAGCCAAGGGAAGAGGTCGGAGTCGTTGAATGCAGGATTCCATGAGTTGTGGGTGCAACCTGCAAATTCGCGATAGATGATTTTAGCACCTGCGTTTTTAAGAGTTTGATATGCTGTGCGAGAGAAAGTTACAGGCACAACTTGGTCGGCATCGCCATGATATATACGCCAAGGGATTTCGGCTGCATTTGCTAAACGATTGACATCAGCACCACCACAAATAGGAACTGCTGCGGCAAAGAGGTGCGGATAGCGCCAGCAGAGTTCGTAGGTTGCCATTGCTCCCATAGAGATGCCCATTATATAGATTCTTTTTGAATCGACATTAGGAAGTTGAGAAATTGAGTCGATCATAGCCTTGAGGGTTTGGAGTTGCCAACTTGGCTCGGCTACAGCAGCAAACATGGCTTGCGAGAGTTCGGTAAGACGATCGGGGATCGACCAAAATGCACCTTGTGGGGCTTGAGGAAAGAAGACATAGGCTGGGTAGGTGTCGCGAACGGCGGGATTGAGAAATTGGCCCGAGCAATGAAGGAGTTGGGCTTCGTTGTCGGTGCCACGTTCGCCTGCGCCATGTAGGAAGAGTACGACCGGGTATTTTTTATTAGCCTTTATGTTTTGAGGCTCGAGATAGCGATATGGTAGAGTTTTGCCATTATGCGAGAATGAGGCATAGAGATAATTTTCTTGCGCAATGAGTGAGATTGTGAAGGAAATTACAAGAAGAGTTAGGAGTGTTTTTTTCATATTTTTCGATATCGACACACACTGAGAGTGTGTATTTTTAAGGTTCGGTGAAGGTTGCTTGCAGGTTGCTGTATAGTATATTTAAATTTCGGAATTTTTCGAATTTAACACACACTGAGAGTGTGTATTTAGATTTTAGAATTTCATAGCACGATCCATGTCGCGGCGGTCTTCTTTTTCTTTGAGCGTTTCGCGTTTGTCATAGGCTTTTTTACCACGAGCGAGGGCAATTTCGAGTTTAGCAAAACCCTTTTCGTTGGTGAATAATTTGGTTGGCACTATGGTATAACCAGTTTCTTTTGTAGCCTTTTCGAGTTTACGTAGTTCACGTTTATTGAGCAAAAGTTTGCGCTCGCGCTTGACATCGTGATTGTAATAGTAGCCAAGGCGGTAGGCGGAGATTTGCATATTACGCACCCAAAGTTCGCCGTTAGAGAACTGACAATAGGTATCGACAAGACTTGCTTTACCTTCGCGAATTGACTTTATTTCAGTGCCATACAATACTATACCCGCTGTGAATCGTTCGACCAATTCGTAATCGAAACTTGCTCGCTTATTCTTAATATTTACTTGTTGTTGTTGTTTCATATTTTTCATTTTTTCGTAACCACAAAGGTAATAAAAAAAGCACAATTTACAAAGCAGAAATGAGAATTATTTTTTAATAAATTTAGCTATATTTTTTCAGTTTTTTTTATTATCTTTGCATTTTATTTATAATGTGACGTAGTATGCTCAATTTATCGCAAAAAACCCGCGAAACGATATTCATTATTTTGCTGTTTTTGGTGCCGTTTTTGACACCAGCCACGGCTTTGTTGTCGGGTTTGATTGTGGCATTCACAGTGGGTAATCCGTTTGTACAACACAATAAAGTATTCACTAAGATATTGTTGCAGACATCGATAGTGGGATTAGGGTTTGGAATGAATTTAACCGAGGCGATGGAAGCGGGCAAGACGGGATTTGTATTTACGATATTCTCGATTGCATTGACAATGGGATTGGGCCTATGGATTGGTAAATTGCTGAAAGTAAGTATAGGTACGCGTACTTTGGTGTCGGGCGGCACAGCGATATGCGGTGGCAGTGCGATTGCGGCTATTGCGCCTGTGATTAAAGCAAAGGACAACGATATGACTGTGGCGCTTGGGACTATTTTTGCACTGAATGCCATAGCGTTGTTTGTGTTTCCGCTACTTGGTAATTGGCTTGGAATGAGCGACACGGAATTCGGCTACTGGTGTGCGATTGCAATACACGACACATCGTCGGTGGTAGGAGCTGCGGCAGAAAGGAGCGAATTGGCACTACAAGTGGCAACAACTACGAAACTGATCCGTGCGCTATGGATTATTCCTCTAACATTGTTTATATCAGTTGGTTACAATAAATACAACAAAGAGGAAATGGGTAAAGGAAAAGTTGCAATTCCTTGGTTTATATTCCTTTACGTTGTAGCAATGGTGATTGCAACATACATGCCACAAGGGGCTAAGTTGTATGCAAAAACTGTGGGTATTGCGCGATATGGGATGATTTATACTCTATTTTTGATCGGTTCAGGATTGTCGTGGGAGAGTTTAAAACAAGTAGGTGCACGCCCGATTTTGCTGGGAGTGATATTGTGGGTGGTGATTTCGGTGGTATCGGCAATAACGATCTTGAACATAGGGTTCTAAATTCGATATAATTTATCTCCCACAAATTACACTAATTTAATCATGTAATTCGCCCCCCTTCGGGGACTTTTGCAAAAAACTATTAACAGATAATAATATATTAAAAACAGTATAAAATTATGATTGAAAGTAAATTATCACAAGCTGTGGTTGCTGCGGTGAAGTCGCTTTATGGACTTGATGTAGAAGAAAGTGCAGTGCAACTACAAAAAACACGTAGCGAATTTGAAGGCGACATTACGCTTTTGACATTCCCTTTTGTGAAAGCAGCTCGCAAAGCACCAGAACAAGTGAGTGCTGAGATTGGAGAATATTTGGTAGCTAACGAAGCATTGGTGGTGAAATTCAATGTTGTAAAAGGTTTCTTGAACCTCTCGATCAACCAACAACATTGGGTGGCTACACTCAACAATATCAATGCAGATGCAGACTTTGGACACACTCGTGCAGATGAAAATTCGCCACTCATGATGATTGAATATTCATCGCCAAATACAAATAAACCATTGCACTTGGGTCATATTAGAAATAATCTTCTCGGTTATTCAATCTCTCGTATTCAAGAGGCTAATGGATGGAAAATCGTGAAAACTAACATCGTAAACGACCGTGGTATCCACATCTGCAAATCGATGTTGGCATGGTTGAAATATGGCAATGGCGAGACACCAGCATCGAGTGGCATGAAAGGCGACCACCTCGTAGGTAAATACTATGTAGAGTTTGACAAACACTACAAAACTGAGGTTAAAGAACTTATGGCTCAAGGTATGGAAGAAGACGAGGCAAAACGCAAAGCACCGTTGATGGTTGAAGCACAAGCAATGCTCCTCAAATGGGAACAAAATGACCCAGAAGTACGCGGATTGTGGCGTGAAATGAACGAGTGGGTATATGCAGGATTCGATGAAACATACAAGAAAATGGGTGTTGATTTCGACAAAATTTACTACGAATCAGACACTTATCTCGAAGGAAAATCGAAAGTAGAAGAGGGATTGGAAAAAGGTATCTTCTACCGCCGTCCAGATAACTCGGTGTGGGCTAACCTCACAGAAGATGGTTTGGATGAAAAACTCTTGTTGCGTACAGATGGTACATCTGTTTATATGACTCAAGATATTGGTACTGCAAAATTGCGCTATCAAGACTACCCTATCAACAAAATGGTGTATGTGGTTGGTAATGAGCAAAATTATCACTTCCAAGTGTTGTCGCTCTTGTTAGACAAACTCGGTTTTGAATGGGGTAAAGAGTTGGTACACTTCTCATACGGTATGGTGGAATTGCCAGAAGGTAAGATGAAGAGCCGCGAAGGTACTGTGGTTGACGCCGATGATTTGATTGCAGAAATGGTGGCACAAGCACGCGAAACATCGGACGAACTTGGGAAATTGGATAATTGCTCGGAAGAGATGATTAACGATATCTGCCGCATGGTAGGTCTTGGCGCGTTGAAATACTTTATTTTGAAAGTTGACCCACGCAAGAATATGACATTCAATCCTAAAGAATCGATTGATTTCAACGGCAATACAGGTCCATTTATCCAATACACTAACGCACGTATCAAATCGGTACTCCGCAAAGCAGCAGAACAAGGTGTCGAAGTCGTATCAGCAAACGAAGCGATGGAAATCACTGAGAAAGAACGTGCTCTCATTCAAATGCTTACAAACTACCCTAACATAGTGCGCCAAGCAGGAGAAGATTTCTCACCTGCATTGATCGCTAACTATGTATATGACTTAGTGAAAGAATACAACCAATTCTATCAAGCATCGCCAATCTTGAAAGAAGAGAATGCAGAAGTGAAAAACTTGCGTCTTTTGCTCTCGGCAAATGTGGCTAAAGTGGTTACTTCGGGTATGGGATTGCTCGGTATTGAGATGCCTGAAAGAATGTAATATTCAATTCATAATTCACAATGCATAATGCACAATTAACCATTCGGCATTTAGTTTTATGATTAAAACATTAAATATCAAAGCACAATGTATGAGGTTATGCCTCGTAGGTTGTGCTTTGTTTTTTTCGTTATTCGGCTGGGGACAAATGCAATGGGGACCCAATGCATTGCCGGTGATAGATATGTCGTCGGGAGAGACGTCGGAAGAGTTGTCGGTAGAAATATCGGGCAGTTATTTCAGAGGATTTGACAATAGTAATAGTTTTACCACTAACTTACAGCTCAATATCCCTCTGTTTTCGCAGTGGGTAAATCTTGAGGCATGGTATTCGGTAATGGATTTTTATTCAAGATATGAGACACGAGAAACGAAACACGAGACTAATTGGCATAACGTAGCTGGAGATATTTATGTTAGCACGAACATTCAAGTACTGCATAGTGATTGGTTGAAAAGAAAATATATACCATCAGCAGTGACACGAATTGGGATAAAAACAGCTTCTGGGGGAGATTTTGGAAATAGACGATTCATTGATGCTCCTGGATATTTCTTAGATTTAACCGTAGCAGAAAAGATAGAGTTTGAAAATAGTTGGGTGCGATCGTTGAGCGTTGCGGGGTCGATAGGATTCTATTGTTGGCAAACAGGACGTGCAGAGCAAAATGATGCTTATATGTATGGATTAAGGGCAGAATTTGAATCTCAATATTTACGACTGATGGCAGAATGGGGAGGATATACTGGTTGGCAAAAAAATGGAGATTGCCCTATGAGAATAAAAACCAAATTGAACATTCCTTGCCCCTTCGGATTTGAGCCTTATGTTGCTTATCAATATGGAATACGAGATTATCCATATCAAGAGATACGAATAGGACTAGAATATTTGATAGACATACATAGAATAAGCAACAAAATTAACTTCTAATAAGAATTATTAGTGTCCGATAAAAAATAAATTAATTGTTTAAAAGGATAATAGATAAAGGAAATATGAGATAAGTTTATGATAGAGGGGCTTGTAATTTGTATTACATGTTTTAAGAAAAGTCCCGTAAGAACGATAGAACACAGTCGGGGGGGGGTAAACCTCGGTAGGATTACCCCCTCTATATTAAACCCCGAAGGGGTGACAGAGATATATTATTGTTTATTAGCGTAATAAAGCGTTATATTTTCTATCGCACCTAAGGTGTTTATTTTATATAAAATCATTATTCAGGGGTAAACACCCCCGTCTGGATTATATCGCCTCTTTAAGGCTTACAATTTTATCGGACAGTAATAAATAAGAATATAACCTTATAAAAATAAAAATCAACAAAGGTTAAAATAAAAAGTTATAACGATTAGAAAGTTTCAATATTTCTACAATATTAAATAGCATAAAAAAAGAGCTGACTAACATGTGTTAATCAGTTCTTTTTTGTAGCGGGATCGAGAATTGAACTCGAGACCTCCGGGTTATGAATCCGACGCTCTAACCAACTGAGCTATCCCGCCATACTTTGTTTCCCTTAAAAAGCGAGTGCAAAGTTACGCATTTTTAACGAAACTACCAAATATTTTGATTATATTTTTTATATTTATTCACCAAAATGCTAAATATCAAAACATTACATTATAATTTAGATGCAATATTTACTGCTATTTCAGCCATTTCAGATGCTTCTAATTTAAGTTTTGGATTAGAAATAACCATATCTTTTTCGGAATTCATTGGAATTAGGTGCACATGTACATGTGGAACCTCCATACCCATAATAGCAACGCCAATACGTTTACAAGGCACCGCAGCCTCAATTGCTTTAGCTACACGCTTAGCAAACATCATCAAACCAGCATACATTTCATCTTCCATATCAAAGATATAGTCACCCTCTTTATCTGCCTCAAACTTAGGAATAACAAGTGTATGACCTTTTGTCATTGGAGCAATATCAAGAAAAGCAAAAAAACGATCGTCCTCTGCTATTTTATAGCAAGGAATTTCTCCATTTATAATTTTTGTAAAGATAGTCATAATAAAGTTGAAATGTGAAAGTTGAAATGTGAAAGTTGTTTTTATTAGAAAAATTTCACATTTCAACTTTGAAATTATTAAATTGATATTTCAAGAACTTCAAGCATAAGAGTACCAGCAGGAACTTTTGCTTCTGCCACATCACCTACTTTTTTACCCATCAAAGCTTTAGCAATTGGAGTAGTAATAGCAAGTTTACCTTCACGAATGTTTGCTTCGTTTTCAGAAACCAACATATAATTCATTTCACGACCTGATTTTTGGTCTTTTACGCGTACTTTAGAAAGAATTTGGATGGAATCAGCAGATACCATAGACTCATCAAGAATACGAGCATTAGCAAGAGTATCTTTGAGTTGAGCAATCTTCATTTCGAGCAAACCTTGAGCCTCTTTCGCGGCATCATATTCAGCATTTTCACTCAAATCGCCTTTATCACGAGCTTCTGCAATTTGTGCTGAGATACGTGGGCGTTCAACAGATTCTAATTGTTTAATTTGATCAATCAATTTCTTGTAACCTTCTTCGGTCATGTAAGTTACAGCCATAATGTTTAATTTAGTTAGTAGTTACTAGTTATTTGTTAGTAGTTAGTAATTAATCTCATCTTTATTTAATAAACGATAAACTTTCGTCAACAACCAATAGCTACTCATTAATCATTTATTATATAATAACAAAGGAGAAACCCAATCTTGTTATAGATTGGATCTCCCATATTTCTTATACCCCTCGTTTAGGTAGTGCAAAGATAATAACTATTTCCGACCTGTGCAAATATTAAAGAGACAACAATAAAACTTTAACTAAACACACACTAATGATATACATAACACACATTAGAAATGTTTTTTATTGAGTATTTCCGAAGTTATAAAAGCTCTCTTCACCTCATTAATATCAGACAAATCCAATCCATAAACAAAATTATCAACATCTTCATCCATTTCTAAATTCTTATTTTGTATTTTTTGTTGCTGTTTTGCAAATTCTTTCTCTCTTTCAAGACGAATAAGCTCTGCTTTTCTTTGACGCCTCTCTCTCTCTTTTTGACGTAATTCTTCATCTCGCTGCTGCTGCTCCAACGCTTCTTTCGAACGTTGCTGAGCTGCAACTTCACGTAACATACACGCTAATTCACTATCCTCAGTTTCTCTTGATTTTTCTATCACTACAACATCATCATCTAAATCATTACCAACAGGATGCAACTCTACATCAGATTTAGACGTAGGCATAACTTTTTCTTGCTTATTCCTATTCTTTAACAAAGATCCAATTCCTGATAAAGCTAGAATTACAACATAAAATATTATTTCTATAAAATCTTCCATAATCTTCAATAATACACAATAAACTTATTTAGAATAATTTTACTAAAAAACAAACTATATCTATAAATCATATCCTAAGAATAGTGTTATCATTTAAGCGCCCATGATTCTTTATCCAAATTACGATAATTTATAGCTTCAGCAACATGCGAAAATTTAATATTTACAGAATTATCAAGGTCCGCTATAGTGCGCGACATTTTGAGTATTCGGTCGTAGGCTCGGGCCGAAAGATTGTGTTTAGTCATTGCTTTATTGAGCAAATCTTGACCCTTGGCATCTAATTGACAATATTTACGGATTAGTTTTGAGCCCATTTGTGCATTGCAATATACGCCTTCTTCATGAGAGAAACGCTCGGTTTGGATGTTGCGAGCGGCAATAACTCGAGTTCGGATTGTGGCACTACTCTCGGATGGTTTGGCATCGGCTAATTGCGCAAAAGGCACTGGCACAATTTCGATGTGCATGTCTATACGATCGAGAAGTGGTCCAGAAATTCTACTAAGATAACGTTGTACAACACCAGGAGCGCAAGTGCACTCGTGGTTAGGATCATTGTAATAGCCGCAAGGACAAGGGTTCATAGATGCTACAAGCATGAAACTTGCGGGATACTCAACCGTCATTTTTGTACGCGATACAGTGATTTTACGGTCTTCCAAAGGCTGACGTAACACCTCAAGCACCGCACGCTTAAACTCAGGGAGTTCATCAAGAAATAATACTCCGTTATGAGCTAAAGATATTTCGCCTGGTTGAGGGTATGTGCCACCGCCAACGAGGGCCGTATCGCTTATGGTGTGATGAGGATTACGGAATGGACGACGAGTTATCAATCCAAAATTCACGTCCAATTTACCTGCCACTGAATGTATTTTAGTTGTTTCTAATGCTTCGTGCAGAGTAAGTGGAGGTAAAATAGTAGCAAAACGCTTACTCATCATACTCTTACCTGCACCAGGAGGTCCTACCATCAGAATATTATGCCCCCCTGCTGCAGCTACTTCCATAGCACGTTTTACCGACTCTTGCCCTTTTACCTCATCAAAATCAACATCAAAATTATCAACACTTGCAAAGAATTCAGCTCGGGTGTCGATTATTGTAGGCTCAATAACCTTTTCTCCATTAAGGAATTGTACTACGTCGAGAATATTATCGGCAGATATGACATCAAGATTGTTTACTACTGCGGCTTCGTGAGCATTGTCGGCAGGAATGATAAGACCTTTATATCCTTTTTCCCTAGCCAAAATAGCAATAGGCAATACCCCCTTCACGGGTTTAAGAGTCCCATCAAGCGACAATTCCCCCATCATCATATATTGCCCCACCAAATTAGCCCTTATAGTCTCATTTGCAGCTAATATACCAATAGCCAACGGCAGATCATACGAAGATCCTTCTTTCCTAATATCTGCAGGTGCCATATTTATCACCACTTGCTTACGAGGTATAGCAATACCATTATATTGCAATGCTGAATAAATACGTTCATGGCTCTCTTTCACTGCACTATCAGGCAAACCAACTAACAAAAATCGAATACCCATAGATACATTTACCTCTATCGTTACCTCTATCGCACTAATACCTTGTACTGCAGCTGCGTATGTTTTGACAAGCATAATTTACGTATTAAAGTTATAATATCAACATATATAATCAACCCTACATGAATCTAACAACATGCAAAGATAATAAAAATCTTCCATACAACACCATATACAACAAAAAAAATTGCCCATTCCAATAATAGAATGAGCAATTTTAATATTATAATTTAACGTCAGAGTCAAATTATTCAGCTGCTGGCACTTCAGTTTCTGCAGCAACTTTTTTGCTACGACGAGTGCGACCCGCTTTTTTAGCTGCTTTTTCTTTAAGCATGTTTTCATTGTAGTCAACAAGCTCAATGATACACATTTCAGCAGCATCACCTTGACGGAAACCAGTACGAAGGATACGAGTGTAACCACCTGGACGATTAGCAATTTTTTGAGCGATTTCACGGAACAATTCAGTAACCGCTTCTTTGCTTTGCAACTCTTTAAATACTACACGACGAGAGTGAGTAGTATCCATTTTAGCTTTAGTCAAAAGAGGCTCAATATAACGTTTGAGAGCTTTTGCTTTAGCTGTAGTCGTAGAAATGCGTTTGTGCATGATGAGCGAAGTTGCCATATTTGACAACATAGCATCACGGTGAGATGCAGTACGACCTAAATGATTGAATTTTTTATTATGTCTCATCTTGATTATTCTTTATCTAATTTATATTTTGTCAAATCCATTCCGAAAGAAAGGTTCAAAGAAAGCAATTTAGCATCCAATTCAGTAAGAGATTTCTTACCAAAGTTGCGGAACTTAAGAAGTTCAGCACGTTGAATGCTACACAATTGTCCGAGAGTTTCAATGTCAGCAGCTTTCAAGCAGTTAAGAGCACGAACAGAGAGATCAAGATCAGACAATTTAGTTTTGAACAATTGGCGCATATGAAGCACTTCTTCGTTAAACTCATCATCACCTTTACCATCATTGATTTCTAGTGAAATACGTTCGTCACTAAATAACATGAAGTGGTGAATCAAAATACGAGCAGCCTCTTTCAAAGCCTCTTTTGGATGGATAGAACCATCAGTTGTAATCTCTAAAACTAAGTTCTCGTAGTCGGTCTTTTGTTCCACACGATAAGGTTGTGGATCATATTTCACGTTACGAATAGGAGTAAAGATAGCGTCAATTGGAATAATACCAATTTCTGGAGTAACCATTTTGTTCTCATCAGCAGGGAGATAACCACGACCTTTAATAATAGTCAACTCCATATTGAAAGAAGCAGAAGGGTCCATTCGACAGATAACCAATTCAGGATTCAAAACTTCGAAGTTTGACATCACATCATTAAAGTCACCTGCACGTAATTCCTCGCGACCGCTAATGTTGATAGTAAATACCTCACCCTCAGCTTCCTCAACAAGGCGTTTGAGACGCACTTGTTTGAGGTTGAGGATAATATTTGTTACATCGTCGATAACTCCAGGGATAGTAGCGAACTCATGTTCAACACCATCGATTTTAATACATGAAATAGCGAAACCTTCGAGTGAAGAAAGAAGAATACGGCGCAAAGCATTACCTATTGTAATACCAAAACCTGGTTCCAACGGACGAAATTCGAATTTACCATAAAAATCGTTCGCTTCCAACATGATTACCTTATCTGGTTTTTGAAATGCTAATATTGCCATAATTCATTTATTATTTAGAGTACAACTCAACGATTAATTGTTCTTTGATATTTTCTGGAATATCAGCACGCTCTGGAGTGTGAAGATATGTACCAGCCATGTTAGCTTCGTTCCATTCCAACCAAGGATATTTGCTGTGGTTGAAACCGTTCAAGCTTTCGTTAATAACCACCATAGATTTATCGCGTTCACGAACTGCAACAACTTGGCCTTGTTTCAAAGAGTAAGAAGGGATGTTAACCACTTTACCATCAACAGTGATGTGTTTGTGAGAAACAAGTTGACGAGCAGCAGCACGAGTAGGTGCCATACCCAAACGATAAACTACGTTATCAAGACGAGCTTCAAGAAGTTGGAGAAGAATTTCACCAGTAATACCTTTT
>JAZLDO010000014.1:0-5564 GCA_045614825.1 Candidatus Aphodosoma sp.
AGTTGAAGCGTTCGTGCAATTGGCGAGCTGTGAGCACCATCAACTCATCCAATTTTGCCATAAATGCGTTGATGCGCGACTCTTTGTTTTCTATCTCACGGCATTCCAATGCAAGACGCACAATATTTATTGTCGAGAAAGAGATGTTGCCACGACCGATTGATGTTTTTTCGCCAAAACGATTTTCGAATACGCGTGTGCGACATCCCATTGTAGCCACTTCATATTTGTAGCGTTCTGGGTCGTTGATGTCCCATTTTTCGTGGTGGTTGAATGGCGCATCAAGGTTCACGAAGTTAGGGAAAAATCTGCGTGCACTCACTTGGCAAGCTAATTCATACAAGTCGTAGTTGCGATCCTCAGGCAAGTAGCTCACGCCACGTTTCTTTTTCCAAATTTGGATAGGGAATATCGCAGTGCCACCATTGCCCACGCCACGATATGTGCTGCACAACAATTCGCGGATAATACAGCGACCTTCAGCCGATGTGTCGGTTCCGTAGTTGATTGAGCTGAACACCACTTGGTTACCACCACGTGAGTGGATTGTATTCATATTGTGGATGAAAGCCTCCATCGATTGATGCACGCGTGTAACGGTTTGGTTGATAGCGTGTTGCTTGATGCGTTCCAACCCTTGCAAAAAGTCGAGGTCGCGAGTAATATAGTCGTCGATTTCAGCATCGTAGAGCGACTCGTATTTTTCGCCAGTCAACTCCTCAATTCTTTTCACTTCCTCTTTGTAACTTGCTCTTACATAAGGTGCAAGATAGAAGTCAAATGCAGGAATAGCTTGACCACCATGCATCTCGTTTTGAGCTGTTTCCATTGAAATGCAACCCAAAATCGAAGCTGTTTCGATGCGTTTAGCAGGGCGACTTTCGCCATGACCAGCAAACAATCCGTTTTGCAACAATTTGTCTAGTGGGTGTTGCACGCAAGTGAGCGATTTAGTAGGGTAGTAGTCTTTGTCGTGGATGTGTATATAGTTGTTTTTCACTGCCTCACGCACTTCGGTTGATAGCAAATAGTCGTCAACGAAAGGTTTAGTAGTCTCCGATGCAAACTTCATCATCATGCCCGCAGGGGTGTCGGCGTTCATATTTGCATTCTCACGAGTGATATCGTTGTTTTTTGTATCAATGATTTCGAGGAACATATCGCGAGTTTTCGAACGACGGGCAATCGAACGTTTGTCGCGGTATGCGATATAGCGTTTCGCCACATCCTTGCGCGAAGACTTCATGAGTTCCAATTCCACCATGTCTTGAATCTCTTCCACGCTCATTTGTTCTTTGCCTTTATAGGCAATACGGTCAGCAATTTGGCAAAGCAATGCATCGTCCTCACCCATATCGGTGCTCATCATTGCCTTACGGATTGCAGCTTTAATTTTTTCCTCGTTGAAACCAACGATACGACCATCTCTTTTGACTACTGTTTGAATCATGACGTTATTTTTTTTTTGTAAACGTAAATTACCGTAAATTATCCGTTAATGAAGAGTCGTAATTTATGGCTAATTTATGGTAATTTATGTTTTTTACGTAAATTATCATTTTATCCGTTAATAGAGAGTAACAATTTATGGCTAATTTGTGGTAATTTGCGTTTGACTATATAATTTGTATTTCTGAATTTTTCAGGTTTTATGTGCTTTTTGATGTACAATATCGCATTAAGTATTTGAAAATGTGTATTGCTATCGAAAATCGCAAGCGACAACAAAGTTATAAAAATTCTCCGAAATAGACAATATTGGAAGCAAAGAAAAATAAAAAGTTTTCCAAAATGATTTTTATGTTGTTGGTTTTTAGTTACTTGGTTTTTATGGTATATAAAAAAGTTATCTAAAATGAGGATTGTGTTATTTCTTTTTGTGTTGGTTGATGGGAGTATGACGTGTTCTGACGAGTAAAGTTCATTGGTTAAATGAATATTTATGTTTTTTTTCTAATCCTTATTCCCTGCTCCCTGTATATTGCTGGATCTTTTTCAGTTTAGTTGAAAGATTATTTGGTTCGCCCCCCTTGGGGACGTGGGGAGGAGGTGATTTTTCATCCGCAGGTTCCTTCGCTTCGCTCAGTCACACAGCGGTTATGTATAATTTGCCCTCTCCGAGGACATTATATTTCATTCTGTGTTATATTTTCAACTAAGTTGAAGAAGATCCTATATTGCTCCTTGTCCTAAATTTAGGATAAATGTATGATAAAAATACTATAACTTAATCTGTAGATAAAGAAAACCCTTACTTCTGAGTATTTCTGTAAGCCAAATACGTTAAAATACCTTATATCAAAAAAAATATTCCTAAAAACCTTGCTCAATCCAAAAATAATCTTTACCTTTGCGCTTGACATACGATACACTTAAGTGGGTCATTCTTGGTGTATTAATTTATAGCATTTTTGCTCATTTCTTCTAACATTAAAATTTGGCGATTTTAGAAACTGAAGGAATAAGTTATAAAATGTTCACGTGTTGTATATAAATGCGTGAGCTTAACTTATCCGTAGTTTCGAGGTCACGCCAAATACCTAATGTTAGCGAGAAAGTTAAGTTCTCGCTTTTTTGTACCTATGTCTATAATTTATAAAAGTTGCGTCCGACACATATAAGGGTTTTGTTATGAAAAAGATTTTATGTTTGTCTTTTATTTTAACTATTATATCTTTGGATGTATTTGCGCAAAAAGATATTATAACAATTGATAATGTTAAATATAAACTTAATCAGACAACGAAAACAGCAAAGGTTATATATGCAAAAAATCAAAAAGTTATAACTATTCCCAATTCTATTTCTAATAAAAAAGTTACTTATACTGTAAATTCAATTGCAGAGAGTGCTTTTGAAGATAATGATAAATTAAATAAATTATCGCTACCATCAACTATTTCCTCTATAGCTAATTATGCTTTTTTTAATTGTACCAATCTTGATTCTGTTTTTATTCAGGATATATCTTTTTGGTTTGATGTCAATTTTGGAAATCACTTTTCTAATCCTTTATATTATGGGGGTAGTCTCTATATCGCTAATTAAAAGGTTACAGAAATTACATTTCCCGATACCATAACTTATATTAATAACTATATATTTTGTGGTTATAATGAGTTAAAATCAGTTACGCTATCTAAAGTAACTCAAAAAATTGGTTTTGCCGCTTTTTATAAATGTGAATCTCTTGATTCTGTTTATATACCTAATAGTGTAACTCATATTGGTCATGCTGCTTTTTATAAATGTTCAAATCTCAATTTTAATCATATTGACAATAATGTTATTTATGTTGGTCCTAATGCATTTACTAATACAAAATGGGATAAAAATTTATCCGAAAATGAAACTATTTTGATAGGAAAATGTTTATATATGTATGCCAAAGATGCAAATGGTGTTATATTTATTGATGAAGGAATTACTCAAATTCATAATAATGCTTTTGAGAATTGTCAAAACATTACCTACATAACTTTGCCCTCTACAATAAAATATATTGAATCGTCTGTGTTTAAAAATTGTACATCTTTGGAAAGAATTGCATTTAAATCTTTTGAACCTCCGATTATGCGCTCTAATGTCCTTTATAACGTAAGTATAATTACTCCTCGTAATGCAATAGAAGCGTATCAGCAAGCAATCAATGTGGATAATGATACAATATTTTCAATTAAATGTTCTGAAAAAGTTTTAATAGATAATGATGATATAACATCAGAAGGCAATGCTGAGCCTGAGTTTCCTGGTGGTCTGACTGCTTTGATGAATTATTTTGCAAAAAATATAAAATATCCCAAAGATGCATATCAACAAGGAATTCAAGGTCGTGTGATATGTCAATTCACTATAAATAAGGATGGTTCTGTTTCAGATGTAGAGATTGTTAAAAAAGTTTATTCTTCTTTAGACGCAGAGGCTGTACGTCTTATAAAAAATATGTCAAAAAAATGGAAACCTGGTATGCGAAATGGAATATTTGTAAGATGTAAATATACAGTTCCAATTTCTTTTAGATTTTGAATAGATTATCTCTTTTTTGTATATTCTCGGATTTATGTTTTGAACAAAAAAAGGTTAAAAACTATCGGTGTACGATCGTCCCTATGGGATTTTGCACCAAATATATAAACATTAATGTGAACCTAAGCGAGTTCCATAACATTGATGTTTAAACAATGAGAACTCGTATAATTTTTTAATTTTTTATTATGTCAAACACAATTAAGCGTTTTTTGTGCGCTGATGCTGCACTAATTTTGTTAGGAGCTATTTTCCGTATTTGTCATTGGCCTGGTGGTGGCATTACCTTATTTGTTGGTGCATGCTTTGGTATTATTCTATTGCTTTGTGCTGCATTTTGCTCTCGTCCAATCAAAGCTTTGAAAGTATTATTCTGTTTAGAAGGTGTACTTTTTATCATTGGCTACTTTTTTAAACTTTTCCATTGGCCAGGCGGTACATTTATCTTCCTTGTTACTTGCATATTGGGTATTGTACTTTTGCTTTACTCCGCAATTTTCCATAAATTTGATAAATAACAAAGAGGGTGTGCCTATTTTGACACACCCTCATTTTGAAGGATATTGACATTATTGATATTATTGCTATGTCGCCATTTGAATTGTTTTATGAAATTTCATACAACACAATAGTAAAAATGTATAATATACATTATATGTAAATATTGTTAATAAAGTACGCGTACCTTAGTAGGGTGCGATTTTTGTTTGTATATAGGGGGCTATCCTAAAAATATTTCCAAAAATCACGCCATTTTGTGGAATTGGGCTCCAAAAAACACGCCACTGAGTAGATTACTGATAATGGATAATATGGTATATAGTGTATGGATAGTAGTGGACGGATAATCGTAAAAAGTGAAAAAAGCCTCAAGAGCATTTGCTCCTGAGGCCTTGTTATCTGTAATCTGTACTCTGTAATCTAAAAAATTACATATCCCATTGTTCGAGGGTACCGAGCAATTCGTCAAATGTGTGACATTTTGCTTTTTCTTGTACCTCTTTGATTTGGTTATGTACAGCTTCGTCGTAGCATTCTGTTGGAACGGCACGAATCACACCCATTGCGATTGGCATGTCAGGACCTTCCATGAGAGCCAATTTGAGGTGGAGTGTTGGGTCTTCTGTTGTTGCATCGTGAACGAGGATGTCGTTTTCTGTTACGCCATTTTCGCCGATTGTAACAACTTTAAGGTTCCAACCATCAAGTACAAGACCTTTGTTGCGGTCTTTACCGAAAATCATTGGTTTGCCGTGTTCGAGAACTACTGTGCGTTCGAGGCGGTCTTCTTTAGTAGCAATCCAGTTGTTTGCGCCATTGTTGAAGATAACGCAGTTACACAAGCATTCGCATACTGAATAACCTTTGTGAGCTGCAGCAGCTTTCATTACCATAACAGATGTAGGACCATCAACGTCGAGTGTACGAGCGAAGAATGTACCGCGAGCACCCATTACCAATTCAGCTGGACGGAAAGGACGTTCTACTGTACCGAAAGGTGATGATTTAGATACGAAACCTTTAGGTGAAGTAGGTGA
>JAZLDO010000015.1:0-5421 GCA_045614825.1 Candidatus Aphodosoma sp.
GGCATATTTATGATGATGGTATGCGGTGGAGGTGTTTTACCTCTAATTCAGGGTTGGGTGGCCGATAATTTTGGATTCCTTAATAGCTACTATGTCGTATTGGCTGGTATCATATATATGCTTATATATTCAATAATAGGATATAAAAACATAAACACTAATATTTCAACTAACAACTAACAATCAAATATTTAAAATTATGAATAAACCTTATGTAATCGGTATCGACCTTGGCGGACAAACTGCTAAATTTGGTATTGTTGACGCTCGCGGTAATGTGCTAAAACAAACTGCAATCCGAAGCAACACACAAAACAATCCCGAAGAGTTTATAAACGACCTTGCAGAAGGCATCAAAAAACTTATCGACAAAGAATATTCAATAGAAGATATACGAGGCATTGGCGTAGGTGCTCCTAATGGAAATTACTACACCGGATGTATCGAAAATGCAGCAAACCTAACTTGGGCTAAAAACCAAATTGTAAAATTTGCCGATATGCTCAGCAATCAAATTGGCGTCCCTGTTGCTCTAACCAACGATGCCAATGCTGCCGCTGTAGGCGAAATGACTTATGGCGCCGCTCGTGGAATGAAAAACTTCATTATGATCACACTTGGCACAGGCGTCGGATCTGGTATCGTTATTAATGGCGATGTTGTTTATGGTCACGATGGTTTTGCTGGCGAACTTGGTCACACTTGCGCTGTACGCAACAATGGTCGTATCTGTGGTTGTGGCAAAACAGGTTGTCTCGAAGCATACGCATCAGCTATGGGTGTAGCTCGCACTGCTCGCGAAATCATTGAACTCACCGATCGCAAAACTACTCTTCGCAACATTCCTGCCGAAAACATTACTTCTAAAGACGTATTCGATGCAGCAATCCAAGGCGACGAAGTAGCAAAAGATATCTTTGCTTTCACAGGCCGTATGCTTGGCGAAAAATTTGCTGATTTCGTAGCCTTCTCTGCCCCTGAAGCTATCATCCTCTTCGGTGGTCTTACAAAAGCGGGCGACCTCATCTACAAACCTATCGTAGAAAGCATGAACCTCAATCTCATGCCTATTTGGCGCAATAAAGTGAAAGTATTATTCTCAACACTCAACGAAAGCGATGCTGCTATCCTCGGTGCTAGTGCATTAGGCTGGGAAATATAAATAAAAGTTGAAAGTATAGTGTATAGTGTATAGAGTATGGCGAGCCATGCGACATTAAACACTTAACTCTTAACGCTAAACGCTTAACTCTTAACTCTTAACTCTATTATGAAACTGACAGACAATTGGTTTAGCACAATGGCTGAGGCTGACAACGAAATGCCTATTTTCGTATCAGGCCGCGACAACATAGACGAATTTCGCCTTTCTGGCAAATTCAAAGAACGCGTAGAAATTTATTGGAAATACGACTCCAACCACAATGGGATGCCTTCCGACAAAGATGGAGAATTGATGGAGCAAGTCATCGACGCACTACGCAAAGCTGTCGAAAAAGACAAACTCGCTATTCTCACAGGCATCTACACTGGCAACAACGAGCGCACACTCATTTTCTATGCTCGCACATCACGCGTATTTGGTGAACGCCTCAACGAAGCACTTGCCGAATTTCCACAACTGCCTATTACGCTCTATGTCGAAATTGACCCAGACTGGAACGAATACCAAGAACTCTGCGAAATCAAACCTTTTGCCGAAAGCGATATAAATGAAGATTAAAGTACAAATAAAAAAGAGACCTAACGCATAAAACGTTAGGTCTCTTTTTTCATTATCTGTTATCTGTAAACTACAAAACCACCTTTTGCACCTCACCACCAACAGCAATCATATAAACACCACGAGGCAACGACAATTGCGCATCACGACCTGAGTAAATCAAACGACCGTTTGTGTCAAACACTTGATAATCTGCCAACAATCCATCCACATAGAGCACACCGCCTACTGAATATATTGCAACATTTGCGTTTTCTGCATTTTCTATTTTAGTTTCTTCATCACTTTCAATCACATTGATAAATTCGCCCCAATATTCATCATTTGCATATGCATCACGAGCTCCTTCTGGCACAATCACAGGTATATTTCTGTTCACATCGAAGAAAGTTTTTGCCTCAATTGTCGGTGGAATCACAGCCTTCACCTCCATACGTTTCACCTTGTTGCATAACGCAAAACTATTATCACCAATATTTTGAACAGTTGAAGGCAAAGTAATATCTTCAAGGTATGCACAACCATAGAAAGTAGCATCGCCAATCTCCTCTACTCCTTCAGGTATTTCCAATGATTTCAGTGCATAATTATTATGAAAAGCCCAACTACCAATTTTTCTTAAAGCACCATCTTCGGCAAAAGAAACTGAAGCTATCGAGTGACAATTATAAAATGCAGCACCCGCAATCTCTACCACAGAAGCAGGAATTGTCATAGACTTCAAATTCAAGCACTCAGCCACAGCCTTAAATCCAATAGTTTCGAGATTGCCAGGCAACATCAAGTTCTCCAATTTATAGCAATCATAGAAAGCCAAATCATTGATTGCAGTGTTTGCAGTACCAGCGAGGTCGATAGTGTGAAGCGATTTTTTCGAGCGATTGATATAGTTAAACCCATTCTCATCCAATTCGCCATCAGTGATATGTACCTCAGTCAATTTATTAGAAAATTGGGTTTGAACCTCTTCGCTAATAGTATTTACCAATTTAGCAGGACCTTGGAAATAACGAAGTTTTTTGGTTGCGTTAAGAGGATGGCATGTTTCGTCTCCTGAATATTCATAAAAATCAAATTCGACATCATCCCCAAATTCACAAATCAAAGTATCAAGAGAAGAAATCTCATCACAATAAAAAATGTTTTCACCAATATATTTAACTCCACTACCAATTTTTGCACACCTTAATTGCGCACAATCCCAAAAGGCTTGTTCTCCAATACAAACTACACTATTAGGAATTGTAACAGATTTAATATTACAACCTTGAAAAGCACAAGTTTTAATTGAATCAATCCCTTCAGGTAGTACTAATTCAGTTATTCCTTTTCCATTCAAATACAAATTTCCCCCATGGCATAAAGGATTTGAACCTTCATAATTATCAAAATCAATATTACACCATGCCACTATATCTGATATATGTACTACTATAAGAGATGAACAACCAGAAAATGCACCATTTCCAATCGAAGTTACACCATTTCCGATTGTAACTGAAGTGAGAGATGAGACAGAAAATGCATAATCTCCAATCGAAGTTACACTATTAGGAATTGTAATTGATGTGAAGGAAAAACAACGACTAAATGCAGAGTTTTCAATCGAAGTTACAGTATATTCTACACCACTATAATTCACTTTTTCTGGGATAATAATATCGCCCGAATAAGTACCAAACCCCCTACTTGTAACTTCGGCAGTTTTATTTGTCTCATCAAGATTATAATAAATACCATCAATTTCAGCATCATAGGCGAATGCCATTGTTGCACTACATAACAATGCAATCAATAAAAAGTAAAATTTCTTCATAATAATTAAAGTTTTTAAGTTAATATTTCAATTTGATTATAATAAACAACTTATCTAAAATTCACTAATAAAAAACCGCTCCCTACCCAACAGCAAGGTGCAAGCAACCTTCACCGTAGAAAACCGCCACTTTCACACCCCCAATTTGCAAAGTTCACAAACTTTTTGACATCATTTTTTTTGCCTCAAACAATAAAATCCACCCAAAATAACACAACTTTGCAATTGCAAAGTTACAAAGTTACTAACATCCTGATTTTCTTATCATTAAATAAACTATATTTTTAACTTTGCAACCACAAAAACAGCAAAAACAACTAACAATCAACACCTTAACCTAACTTTGCAACTTTGCAAGTCCTTATTTATTCACAAACTCACCCCACTTCAAAACATCACACCGTTGTTAATCAACACATTACACTCAGCAACTCCTCCTATAACCACACAAATTCGCCCAATTTTCCTAAAAAAAGCGACAAAACCCACCTCAAAAAACACCCAAAAACATCACTATTGGACATAAAAAAACGTGGAACTTGACAGTTGTCGTTCCACGATCTGAGGCCTTCGCATTGCCCAACATTCAAGAACAGACAACGCGAAGCCCACGCCGATATAAGTTATAACGATTGCTACATTATATGCGCCAAAAGTGCGCCAATACAAAGAAGGCACAATCAGGGTACTTACATCCCATTGGACATCTATCGTTGTTAGGTTCTATGAATGTTATGAAAGTTGCGAAGTTTCAGATCATTAGAACAAAACGCTGTATAAACGTCTATTAAATATGTCTGCCAATCCCACCCAATAATGAGCAGACTGCCCTAGCGTGGAATCGACACTGCAAAGGTATAAAAAAATCTTCATCCTGCAAGTGCAAAATGAAGATTTTTGCATTTTAATGTATTAAATATGAGCAATACTTACTCAATAGATGATTCAAAGGCAAATCACCTTTTAAATATCGTTCTGCATCTAATTGTAATATACGTTCACGCAAAACGATTGTTTCACGATATTTTGCCGTAAGAAAACTCTCTTCTTCCCCTCTCTCAACATGAACTTCAGTAAACAATTTTGTTATATCAACTTCCTTTGAATTGTAGTTTATAGAATAACTTGGACGCTTAGCTCCTAAAATATCAACAAGCAATATATTTTTATTCACCAAATCTTGTATATCCCTAATAGCCGTATCTTTTGAGCACTTATTCAACGATGCCCACATTTTAGATGTTATTTTGCCTTCATACCCATCTAAAAACAAATTGAGCGTAGATATCTGCCGTTGATTCAATGATTGTGCTGAATAATTCATCCAAAATATACTTTTGTTAAGTATTCTTTTTACACTTACCTCTGCCTCTAAAATGGCTGCATAAAGTGTTGTTAAATACCAAACAAGCCATTCGGTTATATCTCCCGAGCCTCGTTGAACTCGTTCAAGCACTTCATAGTAATGTTTTTTATCACGATTAATTTCTGCGGTAATATTATAAAAACGAAACGAACTATTATCAGCTCGAGCAAGAAAAATATCTCCTAAAATACGAGCCAAACGACCATTACCGTCTTCGAATGGGTGAATTGAAACAAACCAAAAATGCGCAATAGCAGAACGAATTATAGGTGATAATGACTGATTTGAATTAAACCAATCTAAAAATCTATTCATCTCAAACTCAAGCCTATCTGGCGAAGGGGCTATATAATGAACTCTTTCACGACCTAAATAACCCGACACAATATGCTCTTCGTGAGTTCGATATTGTCCAATCTCAATAGAAATACCATTACTTAACCCCATTGGGAAAAAGACAGATTGCCACCCACACAATCTCTCCTTAGTAAGTAACTTATCATAGTTTTTTATTGC
>JAZLDO010000016.1:0-4331 GCA_045614825.1 Candidatus Aphodosoma sp.
TGCTGTTGCTGAAAACTTCATCGTTGAAGAAAAAGGTACTGAAATCTACACTCCTGCTAAACTTCACAACTTCAGCCTCTACCTCGGTGGTAAATGGTATTCTCTTACTGCTAAAGAAGGTACTTACGACGACAAAGACCCAATCGGCGTGCTCGACGTAACTATCTCTTCTAACCTCATCCTCGACAAAGTTCTCGGTCTTAAAGACCTCCGTTCTGACAAACGTATCGACTTCGTTGGTGGTATCCGTGGTCTTGGCGAATTGAAACGCCGCGTTGACAATGGCGAAATGAAAGTTGCTCTTGCTCTCTATCCTGTTACTATGCAACAAATCATCGACATCGCTGACACTGGCAACATCATGCCTCCAAAAACTACTTGGTTCGAACCTAAACTCCGTTCAGGTCTCGTTATCCACAAATTGGAAGACTAATAAAAACTTCTTAATAAAAAAAGATGCAATCCTTATCTGGTTGCATCTTTTTTTATCCCTAAGACAAAGAATATGTTTTTTAACAAAAAAACACCATAAATATCAATATTTTTTTGTAACTTTGCACAGGGGAAATTTTATGCTATAAAACATGTTTTCTATGATTAAGAAATTTATATACTTTTTGCTCGTATTGCCTTTATTTATTGCAAGTTGCAAACCTTCAGCTCACGAAATGGCTCTTGCCGAAATTGAAAAAACAAAACAATTTATCGCCGAAAAACAAGATTCTGCAGCATTAGCTTGCATCGATTCAATTCACGTTCGCTACCGCACCGACGTTGCAGTGCGCCGTATGGCTGACACTCTACGCTGGGATATCGAATATCGCCATGCTATAATAACCCTTCCGCAAATCGATAGCGCACTCAGCGACCTACAAACTCGACTACCCGAGTTAACTAAACCTTTCCATTTCATCAAAAACGAAGAATATCAGACTATTGGCGCATTCGAACACCGCCAACTCCGCACCGAAAACAACACTTCACGTTGCTATCTCAAACCCTCAATCAACGAACACGGCAAATTCACCCTCACATCATACTACCTCGGCACTAAAGCTCAACACACCGTAGTGCGTGCAACTATCGACTCCCTCTCTGTCGAAACACTCGTTGCTCCAGCAAGCAATATCTCTCAATTCGTCGATGTCGATGAGTACAAAGAAATTATCATCTACGATAACGAACTTCTCAATAATATCCATTCATTCATTGCCAATAATCGTGATAATCGCATCAAAATAAGCCTTTTAGGTGATGGACAACCTTATCACTACTACCTTACACCTACCGAACGCAACATATTAGCGCAATCATACGAGCTCTCAATCGCACTCTCTGACCTCAACCAGTTGACTGACCAACAACTCAGACTCTCTCAAAAAATCGAACTCCTCAAAATGCGCCTAAACAAATGATTAAAGACCACATAAATAATGCCCACCGTTACGATAACCTACATCCTAATTTTCGTAGCGTATTAGAGATTCTGCAATCGCTCAATCTCGATGCCCTACAACCTGGTCATATCGAACTCGATGGCAAATACGTTTACATCAACATAAACGAAACAAACTCAAAAAACAAAGAAGAGGCTCTTCTCGAATCACATCGCCAATATATCGACATACAAATGCCACTAACAAACAACGAAACTTTTGGCGTAAAACCAATCCAAGAATGCCTCTCACCTATCGGCAATTTTGATACCGAGCGCGACATTATCTTCTACGAAGATACACCAAACGAATACATCACTCTCTCCAAAGGCGAATTCGTAATATTCTTCCCCGAGGATGCTCACGCACCTTGCATCGACACCATCAACAACCATCTCAAACTGATAGTAAAAGTATCAGTCGAACCTAACAAAGAAAAACCAACACTCTAAAAATAAATATATAGATACTATAGCCCCTCTATAGCGTCTATCAAAATACAAAGTCTTATGACAGAACAACTAAAAATCACACAAAACGACCCTTATTTAGCTCCTTTCGAACAAGCTATCGTAGGACGTCACGAATATGCAGTTACTCGCGAAAAAGAACTCCTTGGTTCTACCAACAAAACTCTATCTGACTTTGCTTCTGGATACATGTTTTTTGGACTTTTCAAAGTTAAACGCAGTTGGATTCTCCGCGAATGGGCACCAAATGCTACTGCTATATACCTAATCGGCGATTTCAACAATTGGCAAAAGAATGAAAAATACCGCCTTCAACCTCAAGAAAATGGTGTTTGGGAACTAAAAATCAGCGAAAAATATATTCACCACGGCGACCTCTACAAACTCATCGTCGAATGGAATGGTGGCGCTGGCGAACGTATTCCTGCTTGGTGTCGTCGTGTAGTTCAAGATGAAGAAACCAAAATTTTCTCAGCTCAAGTATGGCAACCTGAACAAGAATATAAATTCCGTATTCGTAAATTCCACCCTACTAAAGCTCCTTTAATGATTTACGAATGCCATATCGGTATGGCTGCCGAAGATGAAAAAGTAGGTACTTACAACGAATTCCGCGAAAATATTCTCCCTCGCATTGCTAAAGCTGGATACAATTGCATCCAAATCATGGCTATTCAGGAACACCCATACTACGGTTCTTTTGGCTATCACGTATCAAGTTTCTTTGCTGCCTCTTCACGTTTCGGTACTCCTGAAGAACTTAAACGTCTTATTGACGAAGCTCACAAACTCGGTATTGCTGTCATTATGGACATCGTTCACTCTCATGCAGTGAAAAACGAAATAGAAGGTCTTGGCCGTTTCGATGGAACTCCATACCAATATTTTCATGGTGGCGACCGTCGCGAACACCCAGCTTGGGACTCTCTCTGTTTCAACTATGCTAAAAACGAAGTACTCCACTTCCTCCTCTCGAACTGCAAATTCTGGCTCGAAGAATACAAATTCGACGGTTTCCGCTTCGATGGTGTAACTTCTATGATATATCGCAACCATGGTCTCGGTCAAGACTTCAAAGGCTACGAAGACTACTACAACCTCAACCAAGACGGCGATGCACTCTGCTATCTAACACTTGCCAATAAACTTATTCACGAAATAAACCCTGAAGCTATTACGATTGCTGAAGAAATGTCGGGCTTACCTGAACTTGCAGTGCCATTCGAAGATGGTGGCGTTGGTTTCGATTTCCGTATGGCTATGGGTATCCCTGACTTCTGGATTAAATACATCAAAGAGGTGCGCGACGAAGATTGGAAGGCTGGTCACATCTTCTACGAAATGACCAACCGTCGTCTCGGCGAAAAAACTATCTCTTATGCCGAATCACATGACCAAGCCCTCGTAGGCGACAAAACTATCATTTTCCGACTCATCGATGCCGATATGTATTGGCATATGCAACGTGGCGACGAAACTTTCATGGTCAATCGTGGTATGGCCCTCCACAAAATGATTCGTCTCATGACTGCCGCTACTATCAATGGTGGGTACCTCAACTTTATGGG
Source organism: Candidatus Aphodosoma sp. (assembly GCA_045614825.1). Taxonomy (GTDB): domain Bacteria; phylum Bacteroidota; class Bacteroidia; order Bacteroidales; family Paludibacteraceae; genus Aphodosoma. Next base: position 3,475 of record JAZLDO010000016.1, read on the forward strand.
TAACGAATTTGGTCACCCTGAGTGGATTGACTTCCCTCGCCAAGGTAACGGATGGTCCCACAAATATGCTCGCCGCCAATGGTCTCTCGTTGACCGCAAAGAATTGCACTACTGCGACCTCGCCCTTTTCGACGAAAAAATGGTGGAACTTATTCGCAAAGAATACCGCTTCAGCGAATCGCCTATCGAAAAGGTTTGGGACAACGAAGGCGACCAACTCGTAGCTTTCCGCCGTCGCGATTTGCTCTTTATCTTCAACTTTAATGGCGAAAAATCATTTACCGACTATGGTATCCTTGTTAAAAAAGGTGTTTACAACGTAGTGCTCAACACCGATGCTACCGAATTTGGTGGCTTTGGCTTTGCCGACGACTCTATCGAACACCACACCGTTGCTTCTCACCTCAAAAACAAAGAGTGGCTCCAACTCTACATCCCAGCTCGCTCTGCCATCGTCCTTCGCCGCAAAGACTAAAATATATTTTTAACAGAAGTACACAGTTCTTTATATCAAAAGTACAAACCATATAATAATTTTATGATTTAAGGCTTGTACTAAAAAAGAAATATTATATAAAAACAACTAATGCCAATAGGTCTGTCTTTATTCCGCCAAGATACATCGCAGATGTAGCGAGACGTATGTAGAGAGAAAGATTATGTCCTTATGTCATTCTGTCTAAAAAGACTAACGCCGATAGGTCTGTCTTTATTCCGCCAAGATACATCGCAGATGTAGCGAGGCGTATGTAGAGAGAAAGATTATGTCCTTATGTCATTCTGTCTAAAAAAACTAACGCCGATAGGTCTGTCTTTATTCCGCCAAGATACATCGCAGATGTAGCGAGGCGTATGTA
>JAZLDO010000017.1:0-5067 GCA_045614825.1 Candidatus Aphodosoma sp.
ATGAGATACCATTGCGAACGAATGCGTTATAAACTTTTTCCAACAAGCGTGTTTGTTCTACTGTGTAGTTCATCGCTTCACGACCTTCATACACTGCTTTTACGCGTTCAAACAAACGAGCATCCATGTAGATGTTGTCGCTGTGTGCACTTACCATTGGCAATACAACTTCTTGAACTTTAGTCAATTCTTCTGAACCATCGCTCTCTGTGATGTTGAAGAACACCAAAGCCACTTTAGACAACAAACGACCCGATTTGTCCATTGCTTCAAGTGTATTCTCGAATGTTGGAGCCTCTGGGTTGTTGATGATAGCCTCAATTTCGGCTTGTTGTTGTTTGATACCTTCTTCAAATGCAGGCAAATAGTGCTCTGCTTTGATTTGTTCAAATGGTGGAACGCCTTCTGGTGTGTTCCATTCTGCCAAAAACGGATTTTTACCCGCATTGTTTGTACATGCAAACATCATAGCTGCTGTTGCTACTGTTAAAAATAATTTTTTCATTGTTCGTAATAAATATTTAAGTATTAGTGTTTTAATGGTTGTTATTTCTCTTCGATTTTCTTTTTATATATGGTTCGCGCACGCACACACCTACCAAGATGCAAAGATAAGAAAAAAAAATTATATAACAAAATCTTTGTTTTAAATCAAAAAAATATTATCTTTGCAAAGTGTAATTATGAATTATGAATTATGAATTACGAATTGAAACAGAGGATATTAATGGCAATGAGTGGTGGTATCGATAGTTCTGTTGCTGCTATTGAACTACGTCGCAAGGGTTACGAACTAAAAGGTGTAACTTTTACTCAACTCTCTCTTGATTCTCCTGCTGTATCAGAAGCTCGCCAAATGGCTGATGATATGGGTTTTGAGCATCATGCTCTTGATATGCGTCGCGAGTTCCACGACTCGGTCATTTGCAATTTTATTGATGAATATCTTCATGGGCGTACGCCTAATCCATGTGTGCAATGCAACTCTAATATCAAGTGGGGTATGTTGCAGAAATTTGCCGATGAATTGGGCTGTTTTTATATAGCTACAGGTCATTATGCTCAAATTGAGTGTACTCCTGAAGGTCGCTATTTTGTCCGTAAAGGTGCTGACGATCACAAAGATCAATCTTATTTCCTTTGGCGTTTGACGCAAGAAAATCTCTCTCGTACACTTTTCCCTCTCGGGGGATACACTAAAGCAGAAGTGCGCCAAATTGCTCTCAATAATGGCTACGAACAGCTTTCTAAAAAAGGCGAGAGTCAAGAGATTTGTTTTATACCCGATAATGATTATCGTAATTTCTTGCGTACTCATGTGCCTAATTATGATAAGAAGTACAAAAAAGGCGATTTCATCGACATAAATGGCAAAGTTTTGGGTAAGCATCAGGGTTTTCCTAACTATACTATTGGTCAGCGTAAAGGACTTGGTATCGCGCTTGGCGAACCAATGTATGTTGTTCGCATTGATGCAGAGAATAATCAAGTAGTGCTTGGTCGTAAGGAAGATTTGCTTACAAAAACCTGCTATGCTCGCGACTTAAATATGATGAAATTTGCCGATTTCACCGATGGTGATACTGTCATGGCAAAGGTGCGTTACAAATCCCGTCCTGGCCTCGCCCATATCTATCATGTCGATGAATTCGAATTGCAATCGCCAAATGTAGGGACACGGCATGCCGTGTCCGATATAAGTAGCGCACTGCATGTGGGGATGCAGGGGCAAAATAACTCTCAACTCGTCCGCATTGTCTTCGAAGACCCTATCGAATCTATCACCCCAGGCCAAAGTGTAGTCTTCTACTGTGGCGACAACTTCACTGATGTCCTAGGTGGCGCAATACTATTATAAATGACCTCTCTAACATTATATCAACTAAATCAATTAATAAAGGAATCACTTCGTCAAGTGATTCCTACTACTATATGGCTTCGTGCTGAGATACACAATATAACCACAAACAATTCAGGTCATTGTTATCTTGATTTGATTGAGAAAGGGGAGTGTAATGACCAAATCATAGCCAAGCAACGTGCAACCATTTGGGCATCTACATATCGATTATTAGCGCATAAATTCTATTCTGTTACAAAAGGAACATTGCAGACCGGGATGAATATTTTGGTTGAGGTGACGGTTGAATTTCATGAATTATATGGTATGAGTCTTAATGTTCGTGACATTGACCCATCATATACACTTGGCGAACTCCAACGTCGCCGATTAGAGATTATTCAACGATTAAAAAACCGCGGTTTAATCGATAAAAACAAACAATTACCTTTATCTCGTCTTGTGCAGCGCATTGCCGTGATTTCTAGTCCTACAGCTGCTGGCTATGCCGACTTTGTTCACCAACTTGAAAACAATCCATATGGTTTTGCCTATGATATAACACTCTTCCCTGCTGTCATGCAAGGCACCCAAACCGAAGAATCAATTCTCTCGGCATTGGATAAAATAATTAACTTTCAACTTTCAACTTTCAACTTTCAACTTGTTGTTATCATCCGTGGTGGTGGAGCCACATCCGACCTTCAAGCTTTTGATAGCGAACTCCTTGCTGAGCGTTGTGCAAATTTTTCTTTGCCTATTATCACAGGCATTGGTCACCTTCGCGACGAAACTATTCTCGATATGGTGGCATATTGCAATCTCAAAACTCCGACGGCTGTGGCAGAATATATCATATCTCGCACTCTTGATTTATCTTTTTTTATCGGTGAAATGGCAGACAAAGTGCAAACTTATGTCCGTTTGTGTTTAGAGAAAGAGTCTAATTATCTGTTGTTTTTGGCATCGCAATTGCCTCAATTGGTGCAACGAAGTTTGTCTCAATCGGCTAATCGACTTGCTGATTTACAGTATCGCATACAGCTCAAAACTGCCGATTTCATCGCAAAAAATCGCACTTTGTTGGACTGGCGCGAGGAACAAGTCAGAGTGTTAGTGTCAAATATGTTGAAAACCAAACAATTGCAGTTGGATTTACTGCAAACCAAACTTCAACTTCTCGACCCACAGCAATTGCTGAAAAAAGGTTACTCATTTACCACTTATAATGGTAAACTCGTAACCTCCGTCGCCCAACTTGCCCCCGGTGACACCATCACCACCACCCTCGCCGATGGCACTGTTGACAGCATTGTCAGTGGAGAATAATATTAATGTAGGGGCATGGTTAAATAATTGTCTCCCCTGTCTATAGGGGGACGAGCATAGCGGGGGTAATAATTTTCAATTTTCAACTTTCAATTTTCAACTTGAATTATGTCTTACGATGAACAATTAAAGCAACTTGAGCAAATAGTCTCAGAAATAGAGAGTGGACAACTCTCTATCGATCAATTGGCAGCAAAAGTAAAGGTAGCCACCAAGCTCCTTGCCGACTGCCGCAAACAACTCACCAAAGTCGAATCCGATATCAACAAAATTCTCAAACCATAGAGAGAAGAATGTTTTTAAGTTTATTTGGGCTTAATATTGGTTGTATTAGCCTTTGATTTTTATAAATTATCAAATGTGAAGAGTGGCTTTATTTGATTTTGTTTGTTTTGAGGTATATGTGTGCCAATTGGCAACGAAGGCAGTCCTTGCGGAGGCAGTAGTTGTCGTGGAGTTGGATGAGGGCTTGTGAGGTGTAGGCGTCGGGGCATGGAAAGTTGAGCGGGGTGAATTTGCCGACTTTGTTGTTGCGCTCGGCACGAAGTTGACGCAAGAGGTCGAGTGTTTGCTCTTGGAGGTCGATGTCGTGACTGGCTTGAGCATAAAGAAATAGGAATGGCACTACGGTGTTGATAATCAAGAGGTCGATGCTTGAAGACGATAGTTGATTGCCATGACGCTCGGAGGTGTGGCTTGGGCGGTAGTGGGTAGTCCAGTAGTCGGAGGCTTTGATGGTGAATATTTGACGTAGAGATTTGATGTTTAGGTTGTTGAGAGTTTTGCTAAATAAGTGCTCGTGGCGGTGTAGGAGCATGGCGAATTGAGCCAGGCGCATAGTAGGGAAGCCTGATGGGCGCATGCGGAGGAATTTGAAATAGACGCCATCGGTAGGTTTGAGCGAAAATTTGTTGCTTAAGAACTTGTATTCTCGTTGCCAAATCGCGGTTTCAGCATCGGGATTTTCGATGTTGTTGAGTAGTCCGGCTTGCCCAAGTAGGAGGGCTTCGATTTGTTCAATAGAGTCGCGATGGTACATTATGATGTTGAGTGGTAGAAATTTAGCCACTTGTTGCATAGCATCGGAGTTGACACTAAAGCCAAAAGCACGGCAGAGAGTGACATAGAAGGCTTGCTCCCAATTGTTTTGACTATCGCGAAGAATTTGCGTAATGCGCTCAGTTTTAGATTGTAGGCGTTCGATAAGTAGTCGGTCGATCCATTGATTTAGGCGGAATGGGTCGATTTTGTCGAAATGGATTGGGCAAAAAAGAGTATTTTGTGTGAGAGTTTGATATTTTTCAAGAATAGATGTTGGATATTGAAGGACAATAGTAGGTATGGGGTTGTCTGTCTGAGAAAATATTTGTTCGTCTGCCTCGAAAACGACGTGAAGGATTACATTATCGTATTCGTTTTTGCCGTCATGATTGTGACGATGCCAATCGCTTGCGCGCACATGAAACTCCACATTACCAGCCCATTGACGGCCATCGATTTCTACTTTGGCATTAAAGACATCAGGTCCGGCATCGAAGTTTGGGATGCCAGGTGAGATGATGCGGACGGCTTGTCCGAGAAGAGTTTGTTGCTCTTCGAAATATAGTCGGCTGAACCAGATGTAGTTTAGGAGTTTTTCGGACATGAAATTCAATGAGGAATTAGGAATGCGAAGTTAGTAATTTTTTGCAAAGATAGTGATTTTTTTGATTGGTAGAGGGTCGTGTGTATATTTTTTTATTATTTTTATCGAAAAACGATAATAATATTTGGTTGAATGAAATTTTTTTTGTTACTTTGCAAGTTGAAATATATTGCGGTAGTTAGACTATGAAAAGATTTAAGATATTGTGTGTATTGTTGTTGACGGTGTTTTTTGCATCGGTAGTTGTTGACTT
>JAZLDO010000018.1:0-9505 GCA_045614825.1 Candidatus Aphodosoma sp.
AGATTATTGATTTCGTTGCGACAAGAGATGATTAAGGTTAATTCATAGTTCATAATTCATAATTTTTTCACCTAACGGTTCAAAGACCTTCGGTTCATAATTGAGAGCAAAGTTAATATATTTTTTTTATATGAGGGTTGTGGTTTAGTAAAAAAATTAGTAAATTTGCAAATTGTAAGCAATTTATGATTTGTGTGTTGCGTTTAGTGAGAACTTAATTGCGTTTAGTTTTGCATTTGATTTGCTATAATTTTGTATTGTTATGTTGACATTAGATACTCCTATAGAATATGTGTTGGGTGTTGGTCCGAAACGGGCTGAGACTTTGACGGCTGAACTTGGCATTCGTTGTGTTGAGGATTTGATTACGCATTATCCTTATAAGTATATTGATAGGAGTAAGTTTTATACAGTTAGGGAGTGTAGTGAGGATTTGGCGTATGTTCAGTTGAAGGGCAGGATATTGCAATTTGAGATGAGGGGTGAGGGTAGAGCTCGTAGATTGACTGCTACGTTTTCGGATGGTACAGGTTTTATGGAGTTGGTATGGTTTAAGGGGTGGAAGTATGTTGAGGATAAGTTGCGAGTGAATACAGATTATATAGTTTTTGGTAAGCCGTCCAAGTTTGGTGAGCGGATGAATATAGCTCATCCTGAGGTTGAGGTGTATAGTGAGAAGAATTTGGAGAAGAATAGTGGATTGCAGGGTCATTATAATACGTCGGAGCGGATGAAGAATAGTTTTTTGAATTCGGCGGGTTTGAGGAAGTTGATGTATACAGTTTTTGGTGATAAGGATTTTTATATACCTGAGAATTTGCCTGAAGATATAGTTAAGAATTTTGGTTTGATGTCGCGAGGAGATGCTATGCGTCAGGTTCATTTTCCACAGAATTTTGATTTGTTGCGTCGTGCTCAGGCTCGGTTGAAGTTTGAGGAGTTGTTTTATATTCAGCTTTCGATAATGCGTCAGAGTAAGTTGCGCGAGTTGAAATATCAGGGTTTTGTGTTTGATAGAGTTGGGGAGTATTTTAATAGGTTTTATAGGGAGTGTTTGCCTTTTGAGTTGACGGAAGCACAGAAGAGAGTGATACGAGAGATACGGGGTGATATGAATACAGGTAAGCAGATGAATAGGTTGTTGCAAGGAGATGTGGGAAGTGGTAAGACGATGGTTGCGTTGATGACTTCGTTGATAGCGTTGGATAATGGTTATCAGGCGTGCATTATGGCTCCGACTGAGATATTGGCTACGCAGCATTATCAGAGTATATCGGAGCAGGTGAAGGGGTTGGGTGTGAATGTTAGGTTGTTGACTGGAAGTACGCGCAAGAAGGAGCGTGAGGAGATTGATGCGGGTTTGCGTGATGGTACGTTGCAGATAGTGATAGGCACGCACGCGTTGATAGAGGATAGTGTTCAGTTTAAGAATTTGGGATATGTAGTTATAGATGAGCAACATAGGTTTGGAGTTGCACAGAGGGCAAAGTTGTGGACGAAGAATATACGTCCGCCTCATGTTTTGGTTATGACGGCTACGCCTATACCGCGTACGTTGGCTATGACGATATATGGAGATTTGGAGGTTAGTGTGATTGATCAGTTGCCTCCAGGAAGGAAGCCTATTGCGACATATCATTATTTTGATAATAAGCGAGCTGCGTTGAATGGTTTTTTGTCGCGTGAGATAGAGAAGGGGCGTCAGGTGTATGTGGTTTATCCGCTGATACAGGAGAGTGAGAAGTTGGATATGAAGGATTTGGAGCAGGGTTATCAGTCGATGGTAGAGGCATTTCCGAAGTATAATATTGTGATGGTGCACGGCAAGATGAAGCCGGCGTATAAGGATGCTGCAATGCAGCGGTTTGTGTCGGGAGAGGCACAGATTATGGTTGCTACTACGGTGATTGAGGTGGGAGTGAATGTGCCAAATGCGAGTGTTATGGTGATAGAGAGTGCTGAGAGGTTTGGACTCAGTCAGTTGCATCAGTTGAGAGGTCGTGTTGGTCGTGGGGCTGACCAGAGTTATTGTATATTGATGTCGAAATATGAATTGGCGTCGGACACACGTAAGCGATTGCAAATAATGTGCGATTCGACCGATGGATTTGTTATAGCAGAGGCTGATTTGAATCTTCGTGGACCTGGCGATATTGATGGTTTACAACAGAGTGGATTGCCATTTGATTTGAAGATTGCTAATTTGGCAACAGATGGACGTTTGTTGCAGACAGCGCGTTCGGTGGCGAAAGAGTTGTTAGAGCGTGATCCAGAATTGTCGTCGCCTCAATATTCTATGTTATTGCCTCAATTAAATAGATTACAAAGGGGAAATATTAATTGGGGTGCAATTTCTTAATAAAGACGATAGTTGAAGTTTTTTCTTTTTAGAAGATACTAAATGATGAAGGAAATTTTTTAGATATTTTAGAAAGAGTTATAGACCACACTTTAACTTAAAAAATTGTTGTATTAATAAGTGATTATTATCACTAAAAAGTTATCTATTATCTAAGTTAAGAATTATGAATTAAAATTGTACAAATTATTACGTTTAAAGCAATAATATTAATTGAGGAAAAATATAAATAACCATTCGGTTATATAATATCACCATTCAGTCATATCCTTAATAATTAAGGTGGATTGGATGTTTTTTTTTTGTAATTTTGTACTGTTTTTTGCCTTTTCAAGTTTTAAATACATCAATCAAATAAAGAATTTATTAATCAATAAAAACATAAAAAAATGAAAAAAATTTTACTTAAATTAATTATTTTAGTTACAACCTTCGTAACATCACTCAACACTTTTGCACAAGAATATGGTTCTGGTGCACAAAAAATTGATGGTGTATGGTATTCTACAACTCTTTATACTGATGGTTCTTCTCAATATGCGTTTGTTCGCGATGAATGGGATTGGACATCAGAAAATAAATTTGATTTAAATTTGCAATATCCAAGTAATGATGTTAAGTTTACATTAAAACACCAAACAGGAGTTTCTTATTCTTTAATAAATTGGTCTTCTGATAAATGTACTTTTACTGTAAAATGGGATGGTGGATCATATACAACTCCTCAAAAAGGAATTAAAACATCAGATAGTAATTTTTCAACAAGTATTTCAACAAATACTACTACATTAAATTTTGTGCGAAATCAAGCAAACCTATCTTTGTATATGTGGAATGTTTATGTCACAATGGCTCATCACATTAAAATGGCGTCAGCGACAACAAACAACTATGGAGAAGTAGAGATAGAAGACTCTAAACCTTTCACAGTTGATTTCCACTCTTTCCTTACGAAAGGAGTTCTTATTGCAACAACATCAAATCCTGATGTGTTCCGTATCAATGGAACTAAAGAAAAAACTGTTCAAATAGCAGTAGAAAACGAATGTGAAAAAGTTAATCAAGGCAATTATAATTTCACTATAAACTTTGTACCACAAGCAGCTATTGATTATACAGGAACTGTAACTATCACGGATGGTACAAATACTGTAATTATCAATCTTAGTGGTAAAGGAACTCAAAAACAGCCTACAATCACTTGGGTTGCAAACAAAACTATTGCCGAAGGAGATGTATTATTGAATGCTGCAGAGTCAAATTGTGGAACAAAAATAACATATATTTCTGCTGATGAAAATATTATTAAGGTTAATAATGGCACTGATTTGGAAGCTGTAGGTGTGGGTTCAACAGAAATCACTGCTACTACTGCTGGTGACGATAAATGGAAATCAGAAACAAGCACTGAAACATTCACTGTTACAACAAAAATAGTACAAAATATCGTGTGGGAGCAAGATTTCTATCTTTTAAAACTTGGCGACGAAGCTATCACACTCAATGCATTTGCTACCGATAAAAAAACTGGTGAAGAAAATGGCAACGAAATAATATACTCTTCAGCTAATGAAGATGTTGTAAAAATTGAAAATAATATACTTTCGATAATAGGTGTTGGATATGCAACTATAACTGCACACCAAATGGGTAACGACGAATATGCACCTACTTATTTAACAAAAACTGTCATTGTTCGCGAAGTTGCTGACAATTGTAATGGTACATATGCATTTATCGGAGACAACAAAACAGTGACACAAGGTACTGTTACATATGAATTTAATAAACCTGGTAGCAATTTTACATTCTATGCAAATATCACGTCTAATGTTCGATTAACAGTAACTGATGATCTTGGCAACACACTACATCAAGCCGATTACAATAGTAAATCAGCAGCTTTATCAAATATATCACTTGATTCCAAAGCAAGAATGCTCATGTTCAATGTGTATGGTTTGGACACTTGGTTTGGTGCTCCTCAAGCAAATACAAAAGATGTAACTATTTCAGATCTTATCATAGAACAAGCTCAATATATCACTCCTGCTGCAGAAAGCGTAGCTATCACTCCTACAGAATTTGGTAAATCTTCTACTACTACTTTCAATGTTTCTTATTCTGCTCAACCTGATGTTATTATCGCTACACTCAAGGATGGTAAATATTTTGAATTAGAAAATTCTGTTATCAACTCAACAGGTTCTTGTGATGCTTTTGGCACAGAAGCTTTCCCTATTAAATTTACACCAGATAGTGCAGGTACATTTAATGATGTTCTCGTTATTACTTGTAAAGATTATATAAAAGAAATTTCTGTAACAGCGTCTGGTACTGGTCGCAATCAACTTATCGAATGGAATCAAGATTTTGGCGTTTTGACCCTTGAAAGTGAACCTATTGAACTCACTGCATCATCGACAGAAGGTCTTGAGGTCTATTATGAATCTTCAAATACTAATGTTGCAATTGTATCTGGAGACTCTTTAATTATCGTTGGTGCTGGTGAGGTTACTATCACTGCTCGTCAAGATGGAGACAAAGCTCACCTTGCTGCTACTCCTGTTTCAAAAACTATCACTATCGCAAAACTCGACCAAACAATTGTTTGGAATCAAGAATTTGATGCAGACCTCACTATCGGTAACACAATAGAACTCACAGCTGAGGCTACTTCTGGATTAGTTGTTACTTATACTTCTTCTAACGAGTCTGTTGCTACTATTGAAAATAATATATTAACTATCGTTGGTGCTGGTGAAGTTATTATTACAGCAACTCAAAAAGGTAACGATATTTATAATAGTGTTTTTGTTTCAAAAGTTATCACTATTGCAAAACTCGACCAAACAATTGTTTGGGATCAAGAATTTGTTGCAGACCTCACTATCGGTAATATAGTAGAACTCACAGCTACAGCAACTTCTGGTGAGACTGTAGTATTTACTTCTTCTAACGAGTCTATTGCTACTATTGTAAATAATGTATTAACTATCGTTGGTGCTGGTGAAGTTACTATCACTGCATTTCAAGAAGGTAACAACAACTACAATGTAGCTACAGAAGTTTCAAAAGTTATCACTATTGCAAAACTCGACCAAATAATTGTTTGGGATCAAGAATTTGCTGCAGACCTCACTATCGGTAACACAATAGAACTCACAGCTACAGCAACTTCTGGTGAAACTGTAGTATTTACTTCTTCTAACGAGTCTGTTGCTACTATTGCAAATAATGTATTAACTATCGTTGGTGTTGGTGAAGTTACTATCACAGCATCTCAAGAAGGTAACAATAACTACAATGCAGCTACAGAAGTTTTAAAAGTTATCACTATCGCAAAACTCGATCAAACAATTGTTTGGGATCAAGAATTTGCTGCAGACCTCACTATCGGCAACACAATAGAACTCACAGCTACAGCAACTTCTGGATTGGTTGTTACTTATACTTCTTCTAATGAAGAAGTTGCTACTATTGCAAATAATGTATTAACTATCGTTGGTGTTGGTGAAGTTACTATCACAGCATCTCAAGAAGGTAATAACAACTACAATACAGCTACAGAAGTTTTAAAAGCTATCACTATCGCAAAACTCGATCAAACAATTGTTTGGGATCAAGAATTTGCTGCAGACCTTATTATCGGTAACACAGTGGAACTTACAGCTGAGGCTACTTCCGGATTAGTTGTTACTTATACATCTTCTAATACAGATGTTGCTATTGTAGAAAATAATATTTTGATTATAGTTGGTTCTGGTGAGGCTATTATCACAGCATCTCAAGAAGGTGATGATAACTACGAAGCTGCACAATATGTTGAAAAGACAGTATATATTAGTAGTAATACTGAATTGAAACCAACAAATATCGGTAACAATATAAATACTACGTTAATTTATGCTAATAATGTTGTTTATTTCAATGACAAACATTCTACTCTTCGTATATTTGATATGGCAGGTCGTCAAATCTATTCGGCTGATGTAACAGGCAAAAATCAACACAATATCTCTCTCCAACGTGGTATTTATATTATCTGCCTTGACAATCAATATTTGAAAATTATGACTAAATAAGTAAGATATACCTATTTATTATTAATTTAGAAAGAGGCTGTGTCGAAAGTTTTATTTCGACACAGCCTCCTTTAGATGCGTAAGAACGTCTAAAGTGCAAAGCGTTGAAATTTATATGAGTTATGAAAATAAAAAAAGAGACAAACCATTAAAAATAACGATTTGTCTCTTTCGGTACCCGGAGCGGGACTTGAACCCGCACAGCCGCAATGGCCAAAGGATTTTAAGTCCTTCGTGTCTACCATTTCACCATCCGGGCGGTAAACAATATTAACCTTTATACAGAAAAATCGGGTTTTTCCCGATTCTAAATCTGTGAGCGGAAAACGGGACTCGAACCCGCGACCCCAACCTTGGCAAGGTTGTGCTCTACCAACTGAGCTATTTCCGCAAAAATTACGCACCTCCACAAGGGAGATAACTTCTCATTTGCGAATGCAAAGTTACAACTTTTTTTTTATATAACAAAATAAAAATAATATATTTTTTATAAAAAATAGCATCTTATTGATTATTAATAAGATATTGTTGTATAAAAAGTTGTTTTTTTTATTTACGCCCAAAATCAGCAGGTATTTCACCCCAGTTCGGAGTATCCCATTTGATTATTTTTGTCGTGAAATGATTATTTTCAAGCCAACTTTCAGCTCGAGCTATAAGATTAAATACCTCTATATTCTTCTCTGTACGCATCAATTTAGTACGACATTTTTTTGCCTTAACCCAAGCTATAGCGTTTACACTATCAGAATATATAGGCATTGTTTTGTTATATTGTTTGAGTAATGCCAATCCATGCACTAATGCCAAAAATTCGCCTACATTATTAGTTGCATGCTCAAACGGGCCCATACGAAATATTTCACGTCCTGTTGCTGTATCAACACCTCTATACTCCATTATACCAGGATTACCACTACATGCCGCATCAACCGACAGCGAAGGAAGTTGAATTGAGAGTTGAGAACCAAGAATACTTATTCCTTGCTCTCTATTCCCTGTTTCTTGCTTAACCGCTTGCCAATAAGTATGTTTATGTGCCGCTTCTGCCAATTCTCGTGTTGGATAACTTTTATATTGTGCTCCTTCAAAACCTTCAATTTGCTTACGACACTCCTCCCACGAGTCGAATATACCTGTAAGCCTACCTCGCCACACTACATAATATTTATTTTTTTGTTTTGACATATGCATTAGATATTAGACAATAGACACGAGATATAAGACATTTCTATCTCGTATCTCGTGTCACGTATCTCACATCACATTATTATTTGCGATGAATATTTGTTGCGTTAGCTTGTGCAGTTGGAGTAACAACAAGGTCGTTGATACATACATGTGGTGGCAATGTAACTGCAAAACGAATAAGATTAGCAATATCATCGCCTGTGAGAGGTGTATAACCTTCGTATGTTTTATCAGCACGTTCTTTATCGTCTTTGAAACGCACGATAGAGAATTCTGTTTCAACAGCACCTGGACAGATATTTGTTACCTTAATACCATATTTAAGCATATCAATACGCATACCTTTGCTTATTGCATCTACTGCATGTTTTGTAGCGCAATATACATTGCCATTTGGATATACCTCTTTGCCTGCGGTTGAACAAATATTAATGATGTGACCTTTGCCTTGTTCACACAACAATGGAGCCACCTCGCGAGTCATATAAAGAAGGCCTTTGATATTAGTATCAATCATACGTTCCCAATCTTCAATTAAGCCCTCTTGAATAGGATTAAGACCTACAGCCAAACCTGCATTATTAACCAAAACATCAATTTTGCGCCATGCTGCAGGAATAGATGCTACTGCAGCTGCCACTTCTTCTTGATTGCGAACATCAAAATTAAGCACTAAAGCATCAGCCTTATATGTAATACCAACCAACTCTTTCAATTCATCAAGACGGTCTTTACGACGACCTGTGAGGATTAAATTATACCCTTCATCTGCCAATGCAATAGCAGTTGCACGGCCAATACCCGATGTCGCACCGGTAATCAAAGCAATTTTTTTCATATATTATAAATTTATATATATTATCTGTAAACAATAAAGTCTTAAGCATGAACATAAAAGAACATAAAAGACCTCATCTTTCAACTCTCAACTTTCAATTTTCAACTCTTTCACAAAGTTACTACTTTTTTTATTAACACTAAAGCCTTAATAGTTAAAAAATATTAAAAATTCATCAAACTATTGCGTATATGAAATATTTGTTATAATTTTGCATCGAAATTAAAAATGTAATCATTACAAAAATGAAATAAGATTACAAAACTGTAAAAATAATTAAAACATAAAACAATGACCGAAGCGATAGACATATTAAATAGCCATAACATCCGCCCATCGGTACAACGCATTGCGATACTTAAATATCTACTTGAGCATCGCATCCACCCAACGGTAGATGATATATATTTGGCACTGAATCCTACGATGCCTACGCTCAGTAAAACGACGGTATATAATGTTTTGCGTAACTTAGTAGAGAATGGCGCGGTTCTTGCTCTTACAATAGATGAAAAAAATGTGCGCTACGATGCAGACACAAATTCACACGCACACTTTCGATGCCAATCATGTGGCGAACTCTACGACATTGAACAACCAACTATGTCTGACGGGAATGCTTCAGGATTCAAAATTGAAAATGTACATGTTTATTATTGGGGCAAATGCCCAAAATGCTTACAAATAGGGAGTAAGGAATAGGGAGTAGGGAGTAAGAATTTAATAACTAATAAATAGTAACTAATAAAAACCTTTATTACTATGAAAAAGTATGTATGCACAGTATGTGGTTACGTCCACTATGGCGAACAACCACCTTCAGTTTGCCCAGTTTGCAAACAACCTGCCTCAAAATTCAAAGAGGTGCCAAATGAACAAAATAAAGATAAAAAATCTATCTTCGAAAAAATTAAAGGATTATTTAAATAAAATTTAAAATATTAATAACTAACTAAAAATTACAACTATGAAAAAATTTTCTTGCACTATCTGCGGTTATGTTCACGAAGGTGACGCTGCTCCAGCTACTTG
>JAZLDO010000019.1:0-3805 GCA_045614825.1 Candidatus Aphodosoma sp.
ACGACATAGTGTTTCTTGATGAAAATATGCCGGGTTTGAGTGGTTTGGAGACGTTGGCTCGCATAAGCGAAATGCGTCCGAATTTGCCTGTGGTGATGATTACCAAGAGCGAAGAGGAGAACATCATGGATATGGCTATTGCCAATAAGATTACCGATTATCTTATCAAACCGGTCAATACAAATCAGATATTGATGACACTGAAGAAACACCTTCACAAACGTGAGATTTTCAGCGAGCAAACTACTACGAATTATCGCCAAGAGTTTGCACAAATTGGCATGCAAATATCTGATAGATTGTCGCCAGACGAGTGGAAAGATTTGTATAAAAAGTTGATAAATTGGGATTTGAAACTCAATGAGGCAGACAACGAGATGCACGAAATGCTACGCATGCAACGTGAAGAGGCGAATAACATGTTCATGCGTTTTGTGAAAAACAACTACGAGCAATGGGTGAATGATGCCGATAATCGTCCGATAATTAGTCCAGATATATTCAAAAAGAAGATATTCCCTTTGTTGGATGAGGGTGAGAAGGTCTTTTTTGTTGTGATAGACAACTTTCGCTACGACCAATGGCGCATGATTCAGGAGGTGTTGGCAGATTATTATACTTTCGATTCTGACGATTTGTATTTCAGCATCTTGCCTACAGCTACGCAATATGCTCGTAATGCGATATTTGCAGGGTTGATGCCGTTGCAGATAAAGAAGATGTTCCCTGCATTGTGGGTCGATGAGGAGGATGAAGAGGGTAAGAATCTCAACGAAGAGGAGCTGATACGCACTATGTTAGAGCGTTATCGCCGTCCGATTCCGTTCTCGTATCACAAGTTGAATAACTCAGAAGCAGGTGATAAATTGATAGAGCAACTTCATAAGTTAGAGAAAAATCCATTGAATGTGTGTGTTATCAATTTTGTGGATATGCTATCGCATGCGCGCACCGAGAGCAAGATGATTCGCGAATTGGCTAATACCGAGGCTGCATATCGTTCGTTGGCAGTGTCGTGGTTCCGCCATTCATCTACATTTACTTTGTTTAAAGAATTAGCACGCAGAGGTTTCAAAGTAGTTGTTTCTACCGATCATGGCACTGTGCATGTCGATAGAGCAATCAAAGTGGTTGGCGACAAGAATGTGAATGTGAATTTGCGTTATAAGGTGGGTAAAACATTGTCGTATAACAAGAAAGAGGTGTACGAAGTAACCAATCCCGCATCTATTCAGTTGCCTGCGCCAAATGTTAGTTCGACATTCATATTTGCAGGAGGCAACGACTTCTTTGCTTATCCAAACAACTACAACTATTATGTTAGTTATTATAAAGATACATTCCAACATGGCGGTATCTCTATGGAAGAGATGATGGTGCCAATTGTTGTTATGAATCCGAAATGATAAACTTTAACATAAGTACAAAATTTATTTATTGGATAAAATGGTTTGGTCGTTTGGTTTAGTTTCCGTTGACTGATATTGTTTCTTTAAGTACATGCCATAAATAATATTGTAGGGACGCACGGCTCGTGCGTCCGTTAATCGCAAGGCATGTACTTAAAAAAGTAGTTATCCTGATAAAATTAGAAGCAGAAATTATAACTTGTAAACTTGTAAATTAGCTCTGTACTTATGTTGAAAAAATAAACAAAACAGTAAAAAACATGGAAATAAAAGAGTTATACGAAATATATAAGGCTCATCCGGTAGTGACTACCGATAGCCGCAATTGCCCAGAGGGGTCGATATTTTTTGCATTGAAAGGCGAAACCTTCGATGGAAATAAATTTGCATTACAAGCACTCGAGAAAGGCTGTGCCTATGCAGTTGTGGATGATTTGCAGGTAGCATTAAACTCCTCACCTGCCTTAGGTGAGGTGGCGAAGCCGGAGGGGTTCAATTCTCAATTTTCAATTCTCAATTCTCAACTTATTTTGGTTGACAATGTATTAGATACACTACAACAATTGGCGCGTTATCATCGCGAGCAGTTGAATATTCCATTTGTGGGTATTACTGGTACAAATGGCAAGACTACCACTAAAGAGTTGGTGGCTACGGTGTTGAGCAAAAAATATCGAGTGCACTATACTCAAGGTAACTTTAACAATCACATCGGAGTGCCTCTTACGCTATTGAGTATCAAACCCGATTGCGAGATTGCGGTTATCGAAATGGGTGCGAATCACCCTGGCGAGATTAAGACTTTGGCTAACATTGCATTGCCAACATGCGGATTGATTACAAATGTAGGAAAAGCTCACCTCGAAGGATTTGGCTCGTTGGAAGGCGTGATAAACACCAAGAAAGAGTTGTACGACAATCTTGCCGAGCGTGGCGGTCATCTGTTTGTTAATGCTAATAATGAATTATTATTAGACGCATTGCGTAAATCTCATTCCTCATTCCTCACTCCTCACTCCTCATTGATTTCGACTTATAGTTCAAATCTCGATGTGGCGGCAGACGTAAATGGACGATTGTTGCGTTGTGCACCGTATGTTGAATTTGAGTGGCATTCTCAACTCTCAACTCTCAATTCTCAACTCTCAACTCATTTCGTTGGTGCATACAACCTTGACAATATGTTGGCAGCAATCACTGTAGGTTTGCATTTTGGCGTGGCAGAAGATGACATTTGTGCTGCAATTAGCGAATATATACCAGCCAACAATCGTTCTCAACTCACTAAAACCGAGCGTAATACCTTAATTGTAGATGCATATAACGCAAATCCGACGAGTATGATGGCGGCGATTGACAATTTCGATATCATGGAGGGCGAGAATAAGATGGCGATACTTGGCGATATGCTTGAATTGGGCGAACAATCGGAGGTTGAGCATCAGAATATCGTGCGTCGATTGATGGAGTCGAAGATTGAAAAAATTATTCTGGTAGGAAAAGAATTTGAGAAAGCATGTAACCAGTTAGGCATTAGGAGTGAGGAGTTAGGAGTTAATTCTCGATTCTCAATTTTCAATTCTCAATTCTCAACTCTCAATTCTCAACTCTCAACTCTCAACTCTCAACTCATTCTTTTGAAGGGTTCTAATGGTATAGGACTTTATAAATTGATACCTTATTTATAATGAAAAAGTATCTCTATATTGTAATTTGTATTTTGTTATCTGTACTCTCGTCTTGTGATGGAGATATTAATCAAATAAGTCCTATTCCTGATGTACCAGTAAGTTATACTCTGAATATTTTGAGAGATGCACCGCAGTTGATGACTCCGGGTAATAGTATAGCGATTACTGAACCAAATAAACAAGGGCAGTATATAGGGTATAGTGGGTTGTTGATATGTTTTGGAATGGATGATAGATACTATGCTTTTGATTTATGTTGTCCGCATGAGCATAGACGAGATGTGCGTGTTGAGGCAGATATGATATTTGCGATATGTCCCGAATGTGGTTCTCGGTTTGATGTAGGCTTTGGCTCTGGATTTTGCAATGAAGGGGTCTCTGAGTATCCCTTGAAACGGTATACAGTTACACGAAATGGCGATTATTTGAGGGTAACAAGATAAAAAATATGTAAAAATATTTTGTGCAATGAATTAAATTATTTAACTTTGCAACCCAATTAAGAAACAACTTATTTTTATAAATTTAATATTATGAACTTACCAAACAATTTGAAGTACACAAAAGACCACGAATGGATTCGCGTAGAAGGCGAAGTTGCATACGTAGGCATCACTGATTTTGCTCAATCAGAACTTGGCGAAATCGTATTCGTTGAAAACGAAAAAGAAGGCGAAACTATCGGTGCTAACGAAGTATTCGGTT
>JAZLDO010000020.1:0-15846 GCA_045614825.1 Candidatus Aphodosoma sp.
AATCAAAAATATAATTGTATTACTTAAAAATTTTACAAAAATGACTAAAGCAGACATTGTAAATGAGATTTCAAAAAACACAGGTATTGCAAAAGATGATGTGTTGAAAACAGTTGAGGCTTTCATGGATTGTGTAAAAGACTCATTGGCAAAAAATGAAAATGTTTATTTGAGAGGCTTCGGTAGCTTCATCGTTAAAGAACGTGCAGAAAAAACAGCTCGTAACATTTCTAAAAACGTTACTATCAAAATCCCTGCACACAATATTCCTGCATTCAAACCTTCAAAAGAATTTACTGCTAAAGTAAAATAATCAACTTTTGAATATTCATCTTAATTAGGAATTTTTTTATTAACAATTTTAAAAACATATAAGCTATGCCAAGCGGAAAAAAACGTAAAAGACATAAAATGTCTACGCACAAACGTAAAAAAAGACTAAGAAAAGACCGTCATAAAAAGAAAAAATAATCTTTACGGTTAGTCTTATGAATTATAAAAACAAATTTAGAGAAACTTGGCACTTCAATGCCGGTGCTTTAAATTTGTTTTTTTTTATAAATTAACGAAGCGAATATATCTTGCTACTCGTTACTAAAAATCTAATAATGCAAAAAGAATTAGTAATAAATGCGCAGAATGATCAAATATCTATAGCTCTTCTTGAAGACAAAAATTTGGTCGAACTCAATAAAGATACACTCCAACATTCGTTTGTTGTGGGCAATATCTATCTTGGTAGGGTGAAAAAACTCATGCCAGGACTTAACGCTGCATTTATCGATATAGGTTCTGAAAAAGAGGCTTTTATCCACTATCATGATCTTGGACAACAATTTCTTACCTTTAACAATTATGTCCGTCAAATACTTGACGACCGAAAACATGAACCAAAAATAAAGCGTATGCCTGATTTGCCTAAAGATGGGCAAATAAAAGATGTTCTTCAACAAGGGCAATTTATAATGGTTCAGATTGTTAAAGAGCCTATTAACACTAAGGGTCCACGTCTTACTGGTGAAATTAGTATTGCTGGACGTAATATGGTTTTATTGCCATTGGGCGACAAAGTCTCTGTATCTCAAAAAATTAAATCTAACGAAGAGCGTGTGCGTCTTCGTAAATTGGTGCAAAGTATTAAATCTCCATCTTTTGGTGTGATAATTCGTACTGTTGCAGAAGAAAAGCGTGTGGCTGAACTCGATAACGAGTTAAAAATGATGGAGAAACGTTGGGTTAAAGTTGTAAACGAATTGCGTCGTGCCAAAGGTGTTTCTTTATTGATGGAGGAGAGTAGTCGTACTGTGTCTATTTTGCGTGACCTATTTACTCCTGAGTTTGAGGCTATTCATGTTAATTCGCTTTCGGTTTATGATGAGGTGGTGTCGTATGTCGAAATGATTGCTCCTGAGCTTAAAAATATAGTAAAACTCTATGATGGCGAATTGCCTATATTTGATAATTTTGCCATAACTAAACAGATAAAATCTCTATTTGGGCGAACAGTTTCGTTTAAGCGTGGTGCCTATCTCATTATGGATAAGGCTGAGGCTATGCACGTGATCGACGTCAATAGTGGTACGCGCACTAAGGCTTCTCAGACGCAAGAAGAGAATGCTTTAGAGGTCAATATGGCAGCAGCTACTGAGATTGCTCGTCAATTGCGTTTGCGTGATATGGGTGGTATTATTGTTATTGACTTCATTGACATGAATGAGGGAGTTAATCGCAATCAATTATTCGAACACATGCAGCAACTGATGAGTGCCGATCGTGCTCGTCATAATATATTGCCACTCAGCAAGTTCGGACTTATGCAAATCACACGTCAGCGTGTGCGTCCAGCTCTCGAAGTAGATACAACAGAGACATGTCCTACATGTTTTGGTACAGGTAAAGCTAAGCCATCTATCCTTTTTACTGACCAGTTAGAAGAAAAATTTGAACTCGTAAAAGAGGTATATAATACATCGCGTTTCACTATACATTTGCATCCATACGTAGCTGCGTATATTAAGAGTGGATTCCCTTCTCAACTTTTGCGATGGAAGATGAAATATGGCTTTGGTTTAAGAATTTTGCCAGTTCAAGATTTAGGTTTCCTTCAGTACCGTTTTGTCGATAAAAATGGCGATGAACTCGATTTGAATAGTACACAAGCAATGCTTGAAGAATAAGGCTGAGTCAAAATATAAATTTTGGCTCAGCCTCTTTTTAGATGCGTTAGAATTCTTGCGATAAGCGAAAACAAAAGAAGTTTTACTTGTTTTGATGAGCGCATCAAGAATCTAAAGAACGTCTAAAGTGCAAGGCGTTGAAATTTAAGCCGTAAGGAGTGTACTGAAGTGCATGACTGAGGCCTAATATTGAAGTCCGTCTTTAAACGAAAGCAGAGTCAAGTTCACTATGCTGATGTTGACGGACTCGATAAAATCAAAACAGCGCAGCAATTTGGGCGTTATGACACATCGTCGTGTATATTATTAAAAAATATACCAAACAGTAAAGTTTTTTTGCGAGGCGAATACACACTCTCAGTGTGTATTCATTTGCCCA
The DNA here is from genome assembly GCA_045614825.1 of Candidatus Aphodosoma sp. Lineage (GTDB taxonomy): Bacteria > Bacteroidota > Bacteroidia > Bacteroidales > Paludibacteraceae > Aphodosoma. The sequence goes on from JAZLDO010000020.1 coordinate 2,557, forward strand.
ACCCTCAAGCAAGGTGCAAGCAACCTGTGCCGTAGAAAACGGTCAAAAACCGACACACACTCACAGTGTGTATTTAGAAACAATTTCGCAACTTCGCAATTTGCAGTTTTTTTATCCCCTATAAAAAACACAGACACCCCAATCGGAGTGTCTGTGTTAGTTTTTTCAAAAGAATTATTATTCTATTCTTTTGAATGTGATTTTGGTATCGGAATATCTATCACTGAGAACTATTTTTCCTTTTTCTAAAGATGAATAAAAATAGTGAGAACCGCCAAAATGATAATAACCCATCAATTCATTATTTTTATTATATCTTGGAAATCTGAAAAGCATCTGATGTAACCCATTTGCAAATTCAGCAACTGCCCAATCTGCAATTATACCTTTCTCTTTATTGCTCATAATAACTCGGTAAGGTGGCATTGAATAAAGCGACATTCTTCTATTATTAACGATACTACCATCATAAAACAAAATAGCAGTGTTTGGAACAAATTCAAAAACAGCATTTTCAAGTGTATCCATTACGTGTTTTGCAAAAACAGTATTACTACTATCAAGATTTTCAGTAGCAACCCATTCCCATTTACCTAAAAATTCTTTTGCATCAATCAAACCACCCCTATCTATTGCTTCATCTGCAATAAAATATTCTACTACAGGGTCTAAATCTGGGCGTTTAGTGAATTCGAAAAACGAATCTTTGCCCGAAACCTTATTGTGTGTTGTTAATATAAGTTTTTTCTCCTCGGTTAGTTCATATCTATACGTTATATATCCGAGGTCAGAGTCTTCGGTATATCCCCAATATCCATGACGGATAGCAATAGAATCTTCCGAGATGAATGTTGCATTTTTTTCGTTAATTAAAAATAGTAAATCTTCTTGTTTGGCATCAGGATTAGATGTGTCAAGAAAACCATTATTTTCACACACCCATGTACCATACACATTTTCTTTTGCAATACCTTTAGGTTGTTGTTCGCATGCAGTAAAGATAGCAACAATAAGTGCTAGAAATAAGATTGTCTTTTTCATAGTTTTAATTGATTAAGGGGTTTGACAAATAGTTTGAAATTCTGTAGCAAAATTAGAGTCTTTGTTTGGAATAACCAAATTTGTGATATCACAAAACGCTATTTTTTAAGCTTTGTTTATCGAGTGTATTTTATTGTAAATCAATACATTAAATAGGGGAGGGGTAAATCTTGAATATCACAAAAATTTTTTAGGGTGTTAAAAAGTACGATTTTTAGTGAAAATTTTAGTAATTTTGTAGTAGAAAATCGAAAAAATATTACAACTATGAAAAGAGTAGTTTTTGGAGTGATAGCCATAATGATATTGGTTATCGGTGCATCGTGTGATAGGAAAGAGGTGTTAGATCCAGAAGAGGATTATATATTGATTCGAGCCTTTGAGTCGGCACGGCATCAGAGCATCAAAGGAATAGATATTGAGGCATTGGAGAATTGTGCTACTCTATATGAAAAAGATAGAGTGTTGGGGAAGGTGTGTCTATGTGATGCTTTGATAGGTTGTAAATTATATTTTGATGGCGATTATGATAAATCGCTAATACACTTGAAGAGAGCTGAAGCAAATCTGCAATATTGTGATTCTATGGCATCGTTTGTATATACATACATTGCAAAAAATACGATGACTACAGATACTATTCTTGCATTGAATTATGCACGCAAATCATTAGAAAAGAATTTAGAGTATAATAATTTGCGGCGACTACCTTATTCATATATGAACTTAAGCTTATTGGAAAAAGGCGATTCGGCTCGATATTACTTGGAAAAGAGTCTTGAATATTTTGATGATTGGGGAGATGAGGTCGCAAGATGCAAGTATGCTTGGTGGCATATAGATGAATTGCATCCCGACACACTGATATCATACGCTAAGCCATGTTATGATAGTGTTGGTTATGCAGGAAATGCACGTATATTGGCAGAGGCATATTTGAGAAAAGGGGAGCCTGATAGTGCATTGATATACATAGAATTGGTTGGAAAACATAAGTTTTTTCAAACAGATTATTGTTTTTATAATTCTCGCAGGTTGTCGCAATTGGGAAGGTTTGAAGAGGCTAATAAAAGTTGGGAGGAAACATATTATAAACAAAGAGAGGAGGCTTTGTTTATGTTTAGTCAGCGACTTAGTGCAATAAATGCAGAATATGATTTGCTGAATGAGGAGTTGGTGAACGAGAAAGAGAAGTTGACGATGATGAGGGTGTATGTTCTGACGTTGTCGATATTGGTGGTGGTATTGCTGATTGCAATTGTTGTGATATTTCGCTATAAGAAGAATATTGGTGCGTTGGAAGTAGATATAGAGAGGAGTAAAGAACGATTTAATATGCTGTTTGAGCGATATAAGGAGGGGTATGAAGTGGATAAGGATACTATTTTTGCTGATGCAAGAATGAATTTGCAGACAATGAATGATGATTATCCTAAATTGACAAAGACGGATTTGGCTATTGTGTGGTTGATATTTATGAATTGTAATAGAGATATGGTGTGTAAGATGTTGAATATTTCGTCGAGATATTACTATAATAGGCGGTCGATTATTCAACGTGAATTGAAAATGCAAATAGATGACTCGAGAGAGTCGCAAAAGCGAATAGAGCAGTTGGTGAAGAAATATATTGTAAAGAGGAAAAAAAGGAGGTGAAATTAGGAATGAGGAGTGAGGAATGAAAAAAGTCTCAGATTGTTGAGGTCTGAGACTTTTTGTATGTTAAGAATTAAAAATTATGAATTATCTAAACAGGTTGATGTCGCCAGATAATTTATATTTCATTTGTTCTCCAGCTTTTTTGTGGGTTGCTGGGAATTTGTCGGTTCCGTAGGCTACGATGACGTAATAGTATGTGCCTTCGGCAGCTGGACGACTGCCTATCATGCCATCCCAACCTTTGCCTGGGTCGTTTGATTTGAATACTGTGCGCCCCCAACGATTTTGAACAATACATTGGTAGCGTTCGATAGATTTATACGCCACACGCCATTCGTCGTTGATACCATCGCCGTTTGGTGTGAATGCGTTAGGAGCTTCGATGTAAGATTCTATGACTCTTACGTTGAGCGAGTCGGTATATTCGCATGTATTGCTAGTTGCGATGAGTTTTACTTTGTATTCGCCTGTTTTTTCAAATGTATAGCGAAGGTTTTCGTCGTTGTAGCGTTGGTAGGCATTGGGTGTTTCTACGTTGCTTACAAACCATTCGTAATAGATAATATCAAGTGGATTGGCTCGCGATTCAAATTCAACTACTAGAGGACCAGAACCTTCGATTTCGCTATCAGATGAGCGGTCTTTTTCGTTTTGATATTCGCGTTCGACTACAGTGCCTCGAGGGTAGGCTTTTACGGCTATTGCTGTATAGTCAGTCATTATTGTATCAGAGGCGATGTTGAGTTGTTCTGCCCATTTGTCGCCATATAGTTTGAACGTAGTAGATTTGTATGGGGCGGGGATAGATAGTTGATAGTTGATAGTTGATAGTTGAGTAGTTGTGGTGTCAACTGTTATATCGACCCATGCTGAGTCTTGCCATGTGGCATTGTCGTAACTTAGAGTGTATTCGCGTGTAAGAGTTTGTGTGGTATTGGTGCGGTCGAGGTATTTAATTTCGGGTATAACGGCATCAATATTTATGGTAATTTGTTGACATTTGTTTTCTTCACTTTCAATAATTTCAAGTGAATTGAGTTGAGATAAATACTGCGTATAGTCTAATGTATATACAAAATATTGTGTTGAGTCGTTGACATAAATAGAGTAGAGTATATCCGACTCTGGGATTATTTCTTTTTGTGTAGAGTTATATTCGCTACCGCCTATTGTATATCGCCATTCGATAGACTCCATTCCTGTATATTTGATAGTTGTACTATTATCTATTCCGTTTAGTAGAATGAGTGCGTCAAGATTGTACTGTTTGTCAGTGAGCTTAATGTAACCTTGTTGATTGTTTACGTTAAATTGCGCATATAAAGACAATGCACACGTTACACTGAGTAGTAGGGTTATTATTTTTTTCATTTTGTTGTATTTTGTTATATTCAGGATAGAAATAGCTATACCATCTTTATAAAAATAAAGCCTCTAAAAACTATAACGGATTCAGAGGCTTTATATTGTTTTATTTTATTAGATAAGTTCTTTCGAACGTTCTAATGCCACATTGATGTTAGAGCAGATGTTTTCAGTAGGAATTAATTTATTGAATTCTGCTTTTTCCAATGCAGTGCGCACTTGAGTATTTACGCCCGAAAGTACGATTTGTACCCCTTCTTTTTGAGATTGTTGGATAAGAACTTCGAGGTTGTGAATACCAGTTGAGTCCATAAATGGTACGCGACGCATACGGATGATACGAACTTTCGGTTTTTGACTGATACGACTCATCACCTCTTCAAACTTATTAGCGATACCGAAGAAGTAAGGACCATCGATTTCATATACATCAACTCCCTCTGGAATAGTGAGTTTTTCTTCTGAATTAAGTTGGATGTCAAGTTCTTGGTTAGGGTCGATTTCGTCGTGGAAGTGGCGGATTTCAACCGATTCGCTTGTACGTTTCAAGAACAATACAACAGCGAGTAATAGACCGATTTCAATTGCAATTGTAAGGTCGAAAATCACTGTAAGCACAAATGTTGTCATCAACACTGCAAAGTCGCTCTTAGGACCTTTATAGAGAGATATGAATGTACGCCAGCCACTCATGTTGTACGCTACGATGATGAGCACAGCTGCAAGACAAGGCATAGGAATCAAGCCTACAAGTGGACCCATGAACAAGAGTACCAACAAAAGAATCAATGCATGAACAATACCAGCCACAGGAGTGCGACCGCCATTGTTGATGTTAGTCATAGTACGAGCAATAGCACCTGTTGCAGGAATACCACCGAAGAATGGAACTACTACGTTAGCAATACCTTGACCGATAAGTTCTGTGTTAGAGTTGTGTTTGTCAGAGATAACACCATCAGCCACCATAGCAGAGAGTAGCGATTCGATTGCGCCCAACATAGCGATAGTGAATGCAGCAGGCATGAGTGAGCGAATTACACTCCAAATAGTTTCGCCTTCAGTGAGATTCATTTCTGGCAATTTAGGAGCAGGAATACCAGACGGCAATTCGTATAAGTCACCGATTGTTTTGATGCTATTTACGAACTCAAAGTTGGTAAACTCTTTCAACAACCACACAACGAGTGTCATAATGATGATTACAACGAGCGAACCGGGTATTTTTTTAGATACTTTTGGAGTGAAGATGATAATTAAAAGGCTCAACAAACCAACAGCAAATGCACCCCAATTGACAGAAGTAATATTAGAAAAATAGCAAATCCATTTTTCAATGAAGTCGGCTGGTACACCTTCAATACCCATTCCGAAGAAATCGTTCATTTGGGTTGAGAAGATAGTGAGTGCGATACCACCTGTGAAACCGATAATTACAGGGTAAGGCACGAATTTGATGATAGTACCCATTTTTGTAAGACCCATTACGATGAGCATAATACCCGCAAGGATAGTAGCAATCATCAAACCAACCAATCCGAATTGTTGGATAATGCCGTAGATAATTACGATGAATGCACCAGTTGGACCACCGATTTGAACTTTAGTACCACCAAAAGCAGAAATAATAAAACCAGCAATAATAGCAGTGATAAGACCCTCTGTAGGACCTACACCAGAAGCGATACCGAATGCAATTGCCAATGGAATTGCCACAATACCTACAATTACACCAGCCATCATGTCGGCAGTGAATTGTTGTTTGCCATAATTTTTCAAGCACTCAATAATGCGTGGTTGAAATACATCTTTAATGTTATACATCTTTTTTTTCTTAATTCACAATGTACAATTCACAATGCTCAATCAATAGCAATGTAAATTATATATTGTGTTTAGTTAATTATGTTGTTGATATTTAAATATTTATTTGGCTTGTGTAATTGTGCATTGTGCATCGAGCATTGTGCATTTTTCACGGACTGCAAAGTTACAAAATTCTTCTAACTTGACAAAGTAAGAATTTTACTTTTTTTAATAAATTTATTTTATAGATAACTGTTTGATATATAGTTGATAATATATTTTGTTGTGAGTTTATATAAAAATAATTCCTAATTCCTAATTCCTAATTCCTCATTTTTTCGTATCTTTGCACCGAATTTTGTACCTATGTGAGGTGTGTTCTTAATTCACCTTATATATAACTAATAAAAAACACATGATACAAGACACTAAAGTAAGAGCCGCAATTACGGCTATTGAGGCATATTTGCCTGAGTATATTTTGACAAATGAAGAACTTAGCCACATGGTTGATACCTCTGACGAGTGGATTATGACTCGCGTTGGTATCAAAGAACGTCGTATTTTGAAAGAACCTGTGGGTATGTCATTTATGGCAATCAAAGCTGTTAAAACACTTCTTGAAAAGAATAATCTTCAACCATCCGATATCGATGGTATCATTTGTTCGACTGTTACACCTGATATGGTGTTCCCATCAACAGCAGCTATTATTTCTGATGCTTGCGGTATCAAAAATGGTATTTCGTTCGATATGCAAGTCGGATGTGCAGGTTTTATCCATGCTTTCAAAACAGCATCTTTATATATCGAAAGTGGTTTTTGTAAAAGAATGATTGTTGTTTCTGGTGAAAAGATGTCGTCTATTATCGACTATACTGATCGTAACACATGTCCATTGTTTGGCGATGGTGCAGCTGCTGTATTGCTCGAACCTTGTGCTGATGGTAATGGCCTTCAAGATGCAATACTTCGTTCTGATGGTGTAGGTAAAGATTATCTCCATATGAAAGCCGGCGGTTCAATCAAACCTGCAACACACGAAACTGTCGATGCTCGCGAACACTTTGTATATCAAGATGGTAAAAACGTATTCAAATGGGCAGTAAGTAAAATGTCTGAGGTATCGCTCGAAATGATGGAACGTCATGGGTTGAATCCAAATGAAATATATTTCCTCCCTCATCAAGCTAATATGCGTATTATTGAGGCTGTAGGCAATCGTATGGGTATGCGTCCAGACAGAGTTTTGGTTAACATTGACAAACGTGCTAATACTTCGTCCGCTACAATTCCAATCCTTCTTTGGGATAACAAACACCTATTCCTTAAAGGCGACAATCTTGTCCTCTCTTCTTTTGGAGCAGGTTTTGCATGGGGTTCTGTATATCTTAAATGGGCTGTTGATAACATGAAATAAATACACACTCTCATTGTGTATCACACTAAACAAATCCTATAGGTTTACCCTATCTTTACCATACCTTCTTCATAGGATAACCATACCTTCACCATACACACTCTCATTGTGTGTTTAACTATAAATAACAACTATGATTTCGCCACGAGAAGTACGAGTAATGGGAGTCAGCGAAGCCAAACCCGACAATGATATCTATCTTTTAATGTTGGAGGAGGTAGATGGTAGTCGTAAATTGCCTATCATCATAGGTAGGTTTGAGGCAAAAAGCATCCTCATCGCCTTGCAAAAAGTAGAGTTGAAACGCCCGATTGTTTATGATCTTATGCTCGATATGATGAATCAATGCGATATAGATCTCGTACGAGTAGATATAGTGCGTAAATCAGGCGAAGCTTATTTCTCTAAGTTGGTGATAATGAATGGTGATGAAGAGTTGCAATTAGATAGTCGTACATCCGACTCTGTAGCCCTTGCCGTTCGTTATAACGCACCGATTTATGTAGAAGAAGAGATATTAGATGAGGTAAAGGATCGTGTGCAAATACGGCATACTGATGATGCTCCTGTTCACATGCTCTTCGATGAAGAACTTGAAGAGGCACTACAACGTGCTATAGCATCCGAAAATTACGAACGCGCTCAAGAGATAAAAAACAGAATAAATAAAATATGAAATTAAGACTTATCATAATGAACTTCCTCCAATTTGCAGTTTGGGGGGCATATTTAACATCAATGGGCTCGTATCTTGGACAAGCGGGATTGGGAGCAAATATTGGTGTCTTTTATTCTATTCAAGGTGTAGTGTCTATATTTATGCCTGCGCTAATGGGTATTGTGGCTGACCGTTGGATTCCTGCACAAAAACTTCTTGGTATATGCCATGGCATTGCAGGAGCATTGATGATTGCAGCAGGTTGGTATGGTTTGACTACCGATGCCGTTCAATTCAGTACATTATTTACCCTCTATAGCTTAAGTGTAGCATTCTATATGCCTACATTAGCACTCTCTAATTCGGTAGCATATAATGCTTTAGATAAAGCAGGACTCGATACTGTGAAAGCATTCCCGCCAATCCGTGTGTTTGGTACAATTGGGTTTATCTGTTCGATGATTGCAGTCGATTTGTTGGGCTATCAACCAACTGCGGCACAATATGCAGTTAGTGGAGCTTTAGGGTTGATATTGGCAATTTATTCATTCACATTGCCAGAGTGTCCAATCTCTAAAAATCAAGAAAATAAATCACTTGTAGAAGCTTTAGGATTGAATGCATTTGCTCTTTTCAAAGAATATAGAATGGCAATCTTCTTCATCTTCTCTATGTTGTTAGGTATGATGTTGCAGATTACTAATGGTTATGCAAATCCGTTCATTTCAAGTTTCGGAGCATATCCTGAATTTACCAATACATTTGGAGTGCAACATGCTAATATGCTCATTTCGTTGAGTCAAATATCAGAAACATTGTGTATTCTTTTGATTCCATTCTTCTTGAAACGTTTCGGTATCAAGAACGTAATGCTTATGGCAATGTTGGCATGGATGCTTCGTTTTGGATTCTTTGGTATGGGTAATCCAGGTAGTGGGGTATGGCTATTCATTCTCTCTATGATTGTGTATGGTATGGCATTCGACTTCTTTAATATCTCAGGTTCTCTCTTTGTAGATAAAGAGGTTGCCTCTAATATGCGTTCGTCAGCTCAAGGACTTTTTATGATGATGACCAATGGATTTGGAGCAACTATCGGTGTACTTGCCGCACAAGCTATAGTAAATCACTATTGTCAATATAATGCAACGGGGCATCTTGTTGGCGATTGGACTTCAGTGTGGTATATATTTGCAGGCTTCGCGCTAATCGTAGCTATTGCATTTGCACTTATTTTCAGAGAAAAGAAAAATAATAAAGTCTAGACTTTTTAGATTATCTAGAATTACTAGTTTTAATAAGAATAGATGGAGAAAATTTTGCGTACAGAGCATTTGTTTAAGACCTATGGTAAGCGTACCGTAGTGAATGATGTTTCTATTGAGGTACGACAAGGCGAAATTGTAGGTTTGCTTGGACCAAATGGTGCAGGTAAGACTACTACATTTTATATGACAACAGGTCTTGTAGTGCCAAATAGTGGCAAGATTTTTCTTAATGACCAAGAGATTACAAAATATCCTGTATATCGTAGAGCACAAGCTGGTATCGGTTATTTGGCACAAGAGGCTTCTGTCTTTCGCAAAATGACAGTGGAAGATAACATTAAGGCTGTCCTTGAAATGACAAAATTTTCAAAAGAGTATCAACGAGAAAAACTCGAACAATTGATAGCAGAGTTTCGTCTTGAACATGTGCGTAAGAATATTGGAGATAGATTGTCAGGTGGTGAGCGTCGTCGTTGTGAAATTGCTCGCTGTTTGGCTATAGAGCCTGACTTTGTGATGCTTGATGAGCCATTTGCAGGAGTTGACCCTATTGCAGTGCAAGATATTCAAGATATTGTGTGGCATTTGAAGGATAAGAATATAGGTATTCTTATTACAGACCATAACGTAGATGAAACTCTCTCTATTACCGATAGAGCATATCTACTCTTCGAAGGTAAAATCCTCTTCCAAGGTACGCCAAAAGAGTTGGCAGATAATCCAGTTGTGCGTGAAAAATATCTTGGTAGAGACTTCCAATTGAAACAAAAAACAAAAGTATCAATATAAAGTTGAGAGTTGAAAGTTGAGAGTTGAAAATTAATACTAAAAAGGATTTTCAAATTTCAAATTTCACATTTTTAAGAATTATGCGTTTAATAAAAAACATTGCTGAATTAGAGCAATATATTTCAGCTCTAAAAGCAGAAAATAAAACGATAGGTTTTGTGCCTACTATGGGAGCCCTTCACGAAGGACACCTACAACTTGTACGTCGTGCTGTGGCTGAAAATGAAGTAGCTATAGTTAGTGTATTTGTTAATCCAACTCAATTTAATGATAAAAATGACCTTGCTAAATATCCACGTACACTTGAGGCTGATTCTGTACTTCTTGAGTCTGTTGGTTGTACTGCCGTATTTGCACCTTCAGCTGAGGAATTTTATACCGAAGAGGAGATGAATACAACGTTTCAATTCGATTTCGCAGGATTGGATGAGGTTATGGAAGGCAAATTCCGTCCAGGACATTTCAATGGGGTAGTGCAAGTGGTTAGCAAACTTTTCCGTCTTGTGCAACCTACACGTGCCTATTTTGGTGAGAAAGATTTCCAACAATTGGCTATTATTCGCCACATGGTGCGCACTATGAATTTTGATATTGAGATTATAGGTTGTCCTATTGTGCGTGAAGATAGCGGTCTTGCACGTTCTTCTCGTAATACATTATTGACTGAAGAGCAACGTGCTTTGGCTGCAAATATTCATGCTGTATTGAAAGAAAGTACATCATTTTATTCAATGACTACAGTGAAAGAGATTCATGAGGCTACTATTGCTGCTATCAATCGTCACGAAGGACTCGAAGTGGAGTATTATGATATTGTTAATGGCGATACACTCCAATCAATCGAAAAGTGGGAAGATGCTGATTATGTGGTTGGATGTATTACAGTTTATTGTGGTTCAGTTCGCTTGATTGATAATATCAGATTTAAATAATAATATAGTGAGTCTAGAATAACTAGAATGACTATAATAACTAGATAAGCAAGGAAGACTAGATAAACTATAATAACTAGATTGTCTAGAAAAAATTAGAATATATAATTGAATATTATGTACCTTAATTTAGTAAAAAGCAAAATACATCGTGTGACTATCACAGAGTCATGCCTTGATTATATTGGTAGTATTACAATTGATCAAGACCTCATGGAGGCTGCCAATATTTATCCTAATGAGCGCGTACAAGTAGTAGATAATAATAATGGTAGTCGTTTCGAGACATACGTTATTCCTGGCGAAAGAGGTTCAGGTGTAATTTGTGTTAATGGGGCTGCTGCTCATCTTGTTAATGTGGGTGATATAATTATTATTATGGCTTATACTTGGATGACAGAAGAAGAGGCTAAGATATTTAAGCCGTCAGTTGTATTCCCAGATACTCAAACTAATAAGTTAGTTTAATTAATTTATTTTATTTATATCAATAAAAAAAGCAATTCAACATTATTTGAATTGCTTTTTTTGTTGCCCCACTAGGACTCGAACCCAGACATACAGAACCAGAATCTGCTGTGCTACCATTACACAATAGGGCATTGAAAAAAGTTGCTCAACAAAGTGAGCAACTTTTCATTTTATAATGTAGCTATTATCCAAGCATGCTGAGGAGGATACCAGCTGCAACTGCAGAACCGATAACACCTGCTACGTTTGGACCCATAGCGTGCATCAACAAATAGTTTGTTGGATTTTCTTTTTGACCTTCGTTTTGAGAAACACGAGCAGCCATTGGTACTGCCGATACACCAGCCGAACCAATAAGTGGGTTGATTTTGTTTTTAGGATCAATGAAGTTCATAAATTTAGCAAGCAATACACCACCTGCAGAGCCAATTGCAAATGCACAGATACCCATAACCAAGATACCGAGTGTACCCAAAGAGAGGAATGTGCCAGCAGTAGCAGTAGCACCAACAGTGATACCGAGGAAGATAGTACAGATGTTCATCAATTCGTTTTGAACAGTTTTAGTCAAACGATCAACAACACCACACTCTTTCATCAAGTTACCGAGCATCAAACAGCCGATAAGAGCAGCAGCATCTGGAAGGAGCAAAGAGATGATGATAGTCACCATGATAGGGAAAACGATTTTCTCTTTTTTAGATACTGAACGCACCTGTTTCATCTCAATCATACGTTCTTCTTTTGTAGTCAACGCACGCATGATAGGTGGTTGAATTACAGGAACAAGAGCCATATAAGAGTAAGCTGCCACGGCGATAGGGCCGAGGAGGTGAGGAGCAAGACGTGAAGTCAAGAAGATAGCAGTAGGACCGTCAGCACCACCGATGATACCGATAGAAGCAGCTTCGGCAGCGTCGAAACCGATGAGACGAGCACCAAAGAATGCCAAGAAGATACCGATTTGAGCAGCAGCACCGAGGAGCAAGCTCTTAGGGTTAGCAAGAAGTGGACCGAAGTCGGTCATCGAACCAACGCCGATGAAAATCAAACAAGGGTAGATACCAAGTTTAACACCGAGATACAAGAAGTCGAGGAGACCAGCACCATTAGCCATATCAGCCCAATGCACGTGACCACCAGCGAACAACTCTTCGTGGAAAAGACCAGCACCTGGCAAGTTAGTGAGCAACATACCGAATGCGATAGGGAGGAGCAAAAGTGGTTCGAATTGTTTTACGATAGCAAGATAGAAAAGCAAGCAAGCAATTACAATCATGATAAGGTAACGTGGATCTTCAACCATTTGAGTCAACCCCATACTTTCGAAGAAATTAACGAAAGTTTCTCCAAGGTCGATATTCTCTTCCACAACTTCAGCTTCGGCAGCAACTGCTTCAACCGCAGGAGCAACTTCAGCTACAGTCTCAACTACTTCTTCAGCAACTGTTTCAACTTCAGCAGCAACAGTTTCTTCAGTAGCCTCTTGAGCCATAGTTGCGAAGTTAACCGCAAAAAGGGTCATCACCGAAAGAAAGAAAATTTTTATTGATTGTTTCATTTTTTTTAATTAGTAGTGAGTAATAAGTCGTAAGTAGAAAGACTTTGAAAGTCTTCAGTTTGTAATGAGGATAAGTCTTATCACTTAAGACTAATTACTTAGATTGTTATTAATAAAATTTGTTTTAGTCGTAAATAGTAGAGTGGTCTTACGACTTTCTACTTTTTACTTTATACTAAAATTAAGCGATAGTCAAGAGAACGTCGTCGTTCATTACGTTTTGACCTACAGTAACTTTGATTTCAGCTACAACGCCATCTTTTTCAGCTTTGATTTCGTTTTCCATCTTCATAGCTTCCATCATCAAGAGAGTTTCGCCT
>JAZLDO010000021.1:0-18865 GCA_045614825.1 Candidatus Aphodosoma sp.
AAATAATATTGTAAAGGGTGTAAAAACAACTTTAGGTGTTGATTTTCAAGCTAATAGTGTTATTCTTACTGCTGGTACATTTCTTAATGGTCTTATGCATATTGGTCGTACTCAGATAGTTGGTGGGCGTATATCCGAACCATCATCATTTGGTGTTACTGAACAGTTAAAAACTTTAGGGTTTGCAACTGATCGTATGAAGACTGGTACACCTGTGCGTATAAATGGTAACTCTATAGATTTCAGTAAATTACAACGTCAAGATGGTGAAAATGATTTTCATAAATTCTCTTTTCTTGACTTTAAACCACGCCCACTTCCACAACAACCTTGTTGGATTACTTATACATCTGATGCTACTCACGAAATACTTCGTAGTGGTCTGAAAGATTCCCCTCTCTATAATGGTCAAATACAAAGTATAGGTCCACGTTATTGTCCAAGTATAGAAACTAAAATTGTTACTTTTGCCGATAAAGATCAGCATCAACTTTTTATTGAACCTGAAGGGCATAATACACAAGAGTATTATATCAATGGTTTTTCATCATCTCTTCCTATGGACGTACAGTTTGCTGCTTTACGCACTGTACCAGGTCTTGAGAATATGAAAGCTTATCGTCCGGGTTATGCTATCGAGTATGATTTCTTTGATCCTACTCAACTCTATCATACCCTCGAAACTAAATTAGTAAAGAATCTTTTCTTTGCTGGACAAGTTAATGGTACTACAGGTTATGAAGAAGCAGCTGGTCAAGGTCTCATAGCTGGTGTTAATGCACACATCAATTGTCATGGTGGCGAACCATTTATTCTTCGTCGTGATGAAGCTTATATAGGTGTATTGATTGATGACTTAGTTACTAAAGGTGTTGACGAACCATATCGTATGTTCACCTCTCGTGCCGAATATCGCATACTCCTTCGTCAAGATGATGCCGATATGCGTCTTACTGAAAAAGCATATAAACTTGGATTAGCTAAACGCGATAGATACGATTTAATGACTTCTAAGCGTGAAACTATATCTAACTTCATTGAATTTACTCGCAACTATTCGGTGCGTCAAGATATGATTAATGATTTTCTTGTTTCTGTTGGTTCTACTCCAGCGCGCCAAACTATGCGTCTTTTCGATTTCTTATTACGTCCGCAGTTAACAATAAACAATCTTTTAGACGTAATACCAGAACTTCGTCGTCAAACAGAATATATAGAAGAGTCGCGTCGAGAAGAGATACTCGAAGCAGCCGAAATTCTTATTAAATATTCAGGATATATAGACCGCGAACGTATGGTAGCCGACAAACTCCCACGTCTCGATTATATAAATATATCTGATAAATTCGACTATTCTACTATCCAATCACTCTCTACCGAAGCGCGTCAAAAACTAAATAAAATACGTCCACAAACTATAGGACAAGCAAGTCGTATTCCAGGTATTTCACCAAATGATATAAATGTACTACTTGTAATGTTAGGTAGATAAAAAAAATAAGTTCCACGTGGAACATAATATAAAAAATTACTAATTACTAATTACTCTTTACTAATTAATATAACTATGACAATCGAAGAAGTAAAATCAAATATCCGCGACATAGTGGATTTTCCTATTCCGGGAATAGTATTTAAGGATTTGACCACAGCCTTCAAAAATCCTGATTGTATGAGATTTTTCGAAGACGAAATGTATCATCTTTATAAAAATAAAGGTATTACTAAAGTAGTAGGTATTGAATCGCGTGGTTTTATTATGGCGCCTGTTCTTGGTAATAAATTAGGTGTTGGTTTTGTACCTATTCGCAAAAAAGGCAAACTTCCAGCCGATGTTATCGAAATATCTTATGGTAAAGAATATGGCGAAGATGTTATACAAATTCATGCCGATTCTCTCGATGAAAACGACGTAGTTCTCATCCACGACGACCTTCTTGCTACAGGTGGCACTATGAAAGCTGCATGTGATTTAGTTAAAAAATTTGGTGTAAAAAAGATTTATGTCAACTTCCTTGTAGAACTCGATTTTCTCGAAGGTCGTAAAGTATTTGGTCCAGAAATAGAAGTAGAATCTTTAATACATTTCTAAAATTCATTTATATTTTTTATTAATTTACCTACAATGAAAGAAAATCTAAAACAGATTATTTCTGTTATGCCCTCTACTCCTGGAGTATATCAATACTTCAATGCCGATGGTAAAATTATCTATGTAGGTAAAGCAAAAAATCTAAAACGTAGGGTTTCTTCCTATTTCAATAAGGTGCATGATTCTGCCAAAACAAATATATTAGTTAGCAATATAGCCGACATAAAATACATTTGTGTAAACACCGAAGCCGATGCCTTACTTTTAGAAAATAATCTTATAAAAAAATATCAACCACGATATAATATTCTGTTGAAAGACGGAAAAACTTATCCATGGTTGTGTATCACAAAAGAGCCATTTCCTCGAGTTTTCAAAACTCGAAACGTAGTGCGAGGTGCCGATTATTTCGGTCCTTATCCGAGTAGTTGGACACTCGATCTTTTGCTCGAACTTATACGCGAACTCTACCCTATTCGCACTTGTAAGCATCCGTTGACTGAACAAGGTATTGCATCGCATCGCTATGATGTATGCCTTCAATATCATATCAAAAATTGTTTAGCACCATGTGTTGGTCGTCAGTCGCAAGAGGAGTATCGCAAATTTATCGATGAAATACGCGAAATTGCTAAGGGTCGTTCGCATATTATCACCGATTATTTGATGCAACAAATGCAACAATTAGCATCGGAATATAAGTTTGAAGAGGCACAACGAATCAAAGAAAAATACGATTTAATCGTAAAATATCAATCAAAAACAGTTATCACCACCACAAGTGATAATGATATCGATGTTTTCGGTTACGACGAAGATGAGCAGAGCGCCTATATCAATATATTACGTATCGCAGGTGGTTCGGTAGTGCAAGGATTCACTATTGAGTATAAAAAAACACTCGACGAACCTCGAGAAGAGATTCTTGCATTGGCTATTGTAGAGTTGCGCGAGCGATTTAAGAGTATTTCACGCGAGATTATAGTGCCTTTTATGCCTGATATTGAATTAGATAAGGTTAATTTTATTATACCTCAAAAAGGTGATAAGAAAAAGCTTTTAGATCTTAGTATTCAGAATGTTAAGCAATATCGTGTCGATAAATACAAGCAGAGCGAGAAACTTAATCCAGAGCAACGCCAAGTCCGTTTATTGAAAGAGATACAAGAGCGATTGTGTCTCGAAAAATTACCTCAACATATAGAGTGTTTCGATAATTCCAATATTTCGGGTAGCGATGCCGTGGCTGCATGTGTTGTCTATAAAATGGCGAAACCATCGAAAAAAGAGTATCGAAAATATATAATAAAAACTGTGGTTGGTCCCGACGACTATGCATCGATGGCAGAGGTAGTTCGTCGTCGCTACAGTCGTATGATCGAAGAGTCCACTCCCCTACCCGACCTTATTCTTACCGATGGTGGCAAGGGTCAGATGGAGGTGGTGCGTCGTGTCATCGAAGATGAATTGGGATTGAATATTGCAATTGCTGGTTTGGCAAAAAACGACAAACATCATACGTCTGAGGTGTTGGTTGGATTTCCACCGCGCGTAGTCGGACTCAAACCTACCGATGCGTTATTCAAATTTTTGGCTTCGGTGCAAGACGAAGTCCATCGTTTTGCCATCACCTTCCATCGCGACAAGCGCAGCAAGTCGCAAACGCAGTCTGAACTCGACAAAATCGTTGGCGTAGGCGAAAAGACCAAAAATTTACTCTTGAAGCACTTTAAATCGGTGAAACGAATCTCTTTGGCTTCCGAAGCCGAACTTGTAGAAATTGTTGGAAAGTCCAAAGCATCAGTTATTTACACTCATTTTCACCCAAAAATAGAGCCTTGAGAATTGAATATTTTTTTGAAACCATCCCACCCATAAGTTCTATTACACTATAAATCTATAATTTTTATTGTAAATAAGAAATTTTCAAACTTGCAAAGTTGCAAACTTTCAAAGTTCTAATTTTGCACTTCGCAACTTCGCAATTTAGATAATAATATTTTCTACAAAGTCTATAACTACTAGAACGTCTAAAATATTTAAAAAAAACAATACCCACTCACAGTGTGTATTCAAACCCCAATTTTAGCCCTACCCTCACCATAGGTGCAAGCAACCTGTACCGAAGAAAACAGACACACACTCACAGTGTGTATTTCTTGTTAAAAACAAAAAACTATTATATGGAACAACAAACTCAAAAACTCAAATTTTCGGCTGCCTTCTGGACAGCCAACGTTGCCGAGATGCTCGAACGCACGGCATATTATGCGCTGTTTATAGCTATTACTTTTTATCTATCGAATATCCTTGGATTTAGCGATATTCAAGCAGGTTTTATTTCTGGTGGTTTTTCAGCATTGATGTATCTCTTGCCAATTTTCACAGGTGCCTATGGCGACAAGATTGGCTATCGTAAGGCGATGATCATCGCCTTCACTATGATGCCTATCGGTTATCTTTTATTAGGTGTTTTACCTTTTATGCTCGAAGGTCTTGGTTTGGTTCACTATGCCGATGCTCCCGAAGGTGCCAAAGCTCTTGTGGCAAATGTCATCACCGAAAATCAATATTATGGACTTCACGAAAGTCCACTTAAATGGTTGGTAATTCCAATTATGTTGATTATGGTATTTGGTGGTAGTTTTATCCGCAGTTTGATTCGTGCTTCTGTTGCACGTGAAACAACTACCGAAACACGTGCTCGTGGCTACTCTATTTTCTATACTTTGGTTAACATCGGTGCTTTCAGTGGCAAAACTGTCATCGACCCATTGCGTGGTTGGATTGGCGAGCGTGCCTATATCTATGTCAACTTTTTCTCTACAGCTTTGTGTCTTATAGCGTTAGTATTGATTATTTTCATGTACCATTCGGTCAATACCGAAGGTGAGAATAAAACAATGCGTGAGGTATGGCAAGGCTTGTGGAAAGGTCTCACTAACAAACGTGTATTGATTTTTATCTTTATTGCTTCAGGTTTCTGGATGTGTCAACAACAACTCTATGCCACTATGCCTAAATATGTTATTCGTATGGCAGGCGAAGCAGCCAAACCAGGTTGGATTGCCAATGTTAATCCATTAGTTGTGGTATTGATGGTCAATTTGATAACAAAATGGATGTCGCGCTACACTGCCCTCACCTCTATGGTTGTAGGTATGATACTTGTGCCTGTGGCTGCGTTGGTTATGTCCACTGGCAATCTCCTTGGCAGCGAGCCTATTTTTGGTATGCACCCTATCACTCTCATGTTGGTCGTAGGTATCATGTTGCAAGGCTTGTGCGAGTGTTTCATCACACCGCGCTATCTCGAGTATTTTTCACTACAAGCTCCTAAAGGAGAAGAGGGTATGTATCTCGGTTTTAGTCAATTAGATTCCTTCTTTTCTTCTATCATAGGCTTTGGTTTGTCAGGTGTATTGTTGCAAAAATATTGTCCTGACCCAAAATTGTTTGAAACTCACGAGGCATGGCTCGAAGCATCAGCTAACGCACACTACATTTGGTACTATTTTGCTGCCATCGGTGTAGCAGCTGCAGTGGGACTTATTCTTTACGAGATAATAACTAAACGTATTGATGCAAAAAAACAATGAATAAAGTAGCCACAATAGGTTTTTTCGATGGTGTTCATTTAGGGCATAACTATTTGTTAGAGCAACTCAAATCTGAGTCTAAACAAAGGGGATTGCAGTCGATGGTTGTCACATTTGGCAATCATCCACGGCTGTTTTTCGATCCAAATTGTGGATTGAAACAGTTGACATTATCTGATGAAAAAGTTACTTTGCTAAAGCAAAAAGGTATAGATGAAGTACTTATGTTGCAATTCGATGAGCATTTATCCAAACTCTCATCGCGCGAATTTATGCAATTGCTTGTCGAAAAATATGATGTTAAACTCTTGTTGATGGGTTATGATCATCGTTTTGGGAGCGATAGGAGCACTTCTTTTGAAGAGTATGTCGAAAATGGTCGCAAATTAGGACTTGAGGTGAAACGATGTGATGGTTTTTCTGAAAGCGATTTGATGGTAAGTAGTTCTAAAGTGCGTCGTGCATTAGAATTATGGGATATTCCTTTGGCTAATAAACTGTTAGGTTATGAATATTTTATTAAAGGTAGGGTAGTAGAAGGACAGAAAATAGGTCGTCAAATAGGATTTCCAACAGCAAATATAGAAGTTGATTTTTTGAAACTGATACCATCCGATGGAGTTTATATTGTGCGAGTGGTAGTTAGAGGTGATGTTTATAAAGGTATATTGAATATAGGTAGTCGTCCTACTGTAGATGGTACTAAGCGAACTATAGAGGTTCATATTATCAAATATGAAGGTGAAGATTTGTATGGAGAGGAATTAGAATTGAAATTTTTGAGTTTTTTGCGCCATGAGCAACGTTTTTCTTCTCTTGAAGACTTGCGTGAGCAAATAAGAAAAGACTTCAATAGAGCTAATATATAACTATAAAAATGGGGTAGTAAACAAAAAATAGAGATGCAATATTATATTGCATCTCTATTTTTTGTTTATTTTAGTTTTTAGTTTTTAAGTAAATATAAATTCCTGCAAGTAATATTATGAATGGAATTGCATCTTTAATAGGACCTGGATGACTTGGATCATCACCTGCTCCGAATGAGTAATAAACTATAGCGTGTGTAGCTACTGGTTCATTATTTGTGAATATATTATCAGATTTCTCAAAAGTATTCATTTGAAGAGTAGGATAATTATATACCGATATACCTCTATTTACACAAGCAACATCAGCAACAGAACCAACTATATTACGTTGATAATGACGTATTTCTCCATTACTGTTTATAAGCACAACATTTTGTTTTGGTAAATTAGGATTGTGACCTACTCCCAATGATCGCATTTTTATATTGCCGTACATCTCTTCTTTAGCGCTTAGATTAAATGAAATAGCTAAAAAACAAAAAAACACAAAAATAAATTTTATATACTTCATAACAAAAAGTCTCCTATATTACAAAACAATAAATTTAACTGATTTTACCGATGTTTTTAATATATAAACACCAGTTTCAATATTCAATTCCTTTTGGTTGTTATTAGCAACAAAGTGATTAACACAACGTCCTACTGTATCATAAATCCAAATATTATCACCAATGTTTAAACCATCAATAAGAATAGTCCCTTTATTGTTGGAAATAGTTATATTTCCTATTATTTCATCGTTGATTTGCGTTGTAACATCTTTTTCTATGTATGATATAGCTACACTAAAACGTCCATCTAATGAACCTTTTTCGGTTGTAAATGTATAATTTTCTATTGATAAATCTACAGATTCGCCAGTGTAATTATCAATCAATACAATCGAAGATGCTCCATTGTCTATTAAAGAAATAGTATATTCTCCAGCATTTACAACATAACCTCCCAATTCGACTACACAATTTTCTTTTTTTAGATGATTGAATGAAAGTAATCGACCATTTTGTTTTGTATAGAGTTGTGTTGTTTTTTTAGTAACACCAAAATGCAAGAAATCTTCACCAATAACATAGTCTTCCGAACCATCTTCTGCTAATAAAATAGCAGTGCGACTTGTATCTTTTTCACTTACTATGTTGATATAATATTGTTCTATCGTATTATCAGTAAGAGTGTGGCGTGGAGCCATATTTCGCGAAACAACAGCTGTTGAGAATGTGTATTCGCCACTATATTGTACAAAGAAAGCTCTGTACATACCAAGAATTGAAGTAGAAACTTGTGTTGATTCGAAATAATTATTATCTATAGGATTATTTAAATAATAGTAATTGTAATCACTACCCGATGCATCAGGATATGCTACAAAATTTATCTCGCTACTACTTTGTGTTGCGCCATAAAGACCTGTACCTATCAAATGCCAATTGCTATTAATATTTAATTCTGGATTTAAAGACTCTATATTATCATTTTTTCCATTTGATTGATCTGCAACAATATGGAAATAGCTATTAGCTGGGAATGTTAGAGTAACGCCTTCTGTAAGTGAGTTGTTTACACCTAATATATAACCACGGCCAGCTTTTAATACATCATCATTGGTTAATTGAACCCAAGTTTGGTCATTCACAGGAGCTTGTTCGCTTTCCCATGCTGCACGAGTTGCTGTATCGTAACGCTTCATTATAAAATCTGTGCCGTATGGTTTTTCTGTTGTTATATTCGACTTAATATCAGCCACATTGACATCGTATGGCAAAGAAATCCAGTGCCATTTATTTACTTCATTACTAGCAATTGTCATTGTATATTTTTTTGCTTGATAATAAGCACCATTTTTCACACCATCTTTAATTTCCATTACATTTTCTGGATTAAAATCAAATCCATTTTCATGAGTTAATTCACACCAATAATCATCTGTTATTTTATCATCAATCCATTCTTTTGGCACTTTATATAACAATTTATCTTTGTGATAAGTCAAATTACTTGTCTGTAATAGTTTATTTTCCCAATTATCTTCTGTTGTTTCTGGCTTCATACTACAAATATTTGCTCCAGTCCAGAAACCATCAGGGATAACAACATAATAAAAATTGTTATAATTTTCTAATGGTTGAAATTTAGCCCAACAACCTTTGTTAAAACCATTCCACAACCAAATAGAAAAACGGTTATTTTTTTCTGCTTCGTTAGGTTGAAAGAAAATAACATTTTGAAAACAAGTACTATAACTAACCCAGTTGTTTACATCTGCCGAATTCCAATCTAAATTATCACCTTCCTCTTTTGTTAGTTTTATAATAAATAAATCATTTATGCCATCGAAAGTTAAATCTTTTGTATCATTCCAAACTCGTTTTGGTTTTCCTGTTTCATCTTCATCTCCATTGTTCCATTTGTTATCTTCAAAATCTGGATTCATACGTAAGAATTTAAGATTGGTCCAAACTGTTTGAGATTTTCCTTCGCCAACAGCAGGAGATATTACTTCATATACATCATTTTCTTCATTATACACGCAATCAGCCCATTTGTTTTCTCCTAAAATATCCCAATAATAAGCAGCAAAACGAGCACCATCTGATTCCCAATTTGTATCTGGTTTGAAATATAATTTTTGTTCAGCAAAAATTATATTCTCAAAATTGCGCCAGTGATTATTACCTGTTGTCCATACATACCAATTTTTACCTTCATATCTTAAATTTTCAATTTTAGTATTAATATTAGAATCATTCTTTCCCCATTCATTGTTTTCTGATTTTACATCACAAAAAGTAACTCCGCTCCATTCTCCTTCAGGTACTTTTAGTGCATAAATATTCTCATATTTTTGTTCTAAATTAACCCAAGTAAATTTGTCATTAGGTCCAAAGAAATAAGCGGCAAAATGATTTGTAACTTTATTATCTGTTGAAAAATAGATAGTATCGCCGACATTAAAATATGTATAACCAAATTTTTCTATACCATCTGCTATGATTGTTATATTTTTTGTTGATATATCAAAAGATATAGTAACATTAGTTTTATCAATCAATTGAAAACCAATATTTTTACCATCATCTCCCTTAGCTTCTGTGCCTTTTGTACTATTGGCTGTAATTTTATCAATACCATACCACTCTCCTTCATAAACAACTTTAAACTCATATTCACCTGCAGGTAAATCGGTATATGTTTTTGAAAAAACACCATCAATTTCTTCCATTGCATTGTTTTCATCAGAAGAATTCCATTCACTACCACAAAGTTCTTTTGTTCCCGCAACAAAAGGTACCGGTTTTGGCATAGAATAAGTTTTACCATTTTCAAAATCAAGGTCTGCTGTTTGTTCTCTATTATTTGTGAATATTACTTTTTTATAAATTTTTGTTGACTTGTAGGTATATATATTTCCATCTGGATTAGACAAATTCATACCAGGCCATGCTGCATTTTTATCATCATCAGAATTCCAACAATAAGCATACACGTTGCTCCATCCGGAAATATTATTATCAAAATAGATTGTAGCAGCATAAACTATTACATTAATCGATTTTGATGTTGCACCTTCGAGGTTTGCTGTGATAGTATATTCTCCACCTTCTGTAGGTGTCCATGGATTAGATATTACAGTTTCATTACATTTATAAACTACATCTTTTGAATCTGCATTTTCTACTGTAGTAGTAAAATTAATAGGCGTATTCACATCAATCTCAGTGGCAGATGCCGTAAAAGTAAGAATTTGTGGCGCTGAAACAGCCAATTTTCTAAATTTTGCTTTAATAGTAGTTGCACTATTTCCTGCAACATAAGAATATGATGCTTCAGATGACAATAACTTATCACTATTATCATGCCAACCAATAAATTCATAACCAGCATTTGCAGAAGCTGTAAGTGTTATGGTTGCAGTATATACAGCCTCAATAGATGTAGTTCCACTTGTAGCAGTAGTTGTTGTAGTAGTAGCAGAATTCAATTTATATGAAGTTGCTTTAATAGTACCACCTGCAGACGACTCTTCATTATCTACATAAGATTCGATTGTGTGGGTTTTGTTTAAGAATGTATGTAAAGTACCTGTTGCCCCAATAGCACCTGCGGTTGTTACTAAATTATAATTAGCAGTTATAGCTGTTGTTCCTACTGCAGTTGAGTTAGGAGCCCAACTTTTTCTATGAGATACAGAACTACCCTCACCGCCCCAAACACCATCGGCACCAAAAACAGCCCATTCTGTATATCCACCCCAAGAATCAGTCTTCCAATAATAAAGATTTGTATTAGAAATCTTTGTCATTTCATAACCTTGCGACCAAGAGTCATGACCAATCATAAACTGAATTGTAGATGTAGTCCATCCGTCAGTATTGGCAAAATAAATGTATTTGTTTGCGCTAAGATTAGCCCCCATCGCAGAAAAAGCAACAAATAATAACGCAAAAGTATAAATTAATCGTTTCATAATTAAAAATTTATAATAATATACAAAATTAGTGATTTTTTGGCAATTTACAAAATTTAATGACATAAAAACATCTATTTTGCTGATTTTTGTTGTTGTCTTGTAAAATAAAACCTCTATTTTTCTTAAATATGGAGAAATATAAATACCAACAAATCTATGATTTGAGTTCGCCAACATAAAAAATCTTCATTCTGCAAGGGCGGAATGAAGATTTTTTGTGAATATGTATATTTAAATTTAGAATGCGTTGATGATAGCACAGAAGTCGTCGGCTTTGAGAGATGCGCCACCGATGAGGCCACCGTCGATGTCAGGGTTAGCGAAGAGACCTGCTGCGTTTTTAGCATTGCAGCTACCACCATAGAGGATAGATGTGTTGTCAGCCACTTCATTGCCATATTTTTCAGCGATAAGAGAGCGGATATAGGCGTGAATTTCTTGAGCTTGCTCTGGAGTGGCAGTAAGACCTGTGCCGATAGCCCAAACTGGTTCGTAAGCGATGACAAGTTTGCCAAAGTCTTCAGCAGAAAGGTTAAATACTGAGCCTTCGAGTTGTGCTTTAACTACTTCGTTTTGGCGATTTGCTTCGCGTTCTTCTTTCACTTCGCCAATACAGAAGATTGGACGGAGGTTATTTGCCAAAGCTAATTGTACTTTTTCGCGAAGGATTTCGTATGTTTCGCTATAGTAAGTACGACGTTCAGAGTGACCGATGATGCAGTAAGTTGCGCCAGTAGAAGCAACCATTTCGGCAGAAACTTCGCCTGTGTAAGCACCAGATGCGTGGTCGGCACAGTTTTCGGAAGCAACAGCGATAGGTGAATCTTTAAGTAATTCAGCCACAGTTGCAAGGTGAATGAATGGAGTACCGATGATTACATCGCAATTAGGGTTAGAGACTTTTTCTTTCAATTCAGCAGCTAATGCTACTCCTTCTTGCAGGTTTTTGTTCATTTTCCAGTTACCTGCTACAATGTTTTTTCTCATATTATTAGATATTTAATTGTTGTTGTTTTTACAAAAATGCCAGTTTGGATTGAATTTATCGATCACTTTTGCGCCTTCGAGAATGACTACTCCTGGATTTGCACGCACCATGGTTTTGAGTTGGATTGGGTCGGTGAGCGCAAATTGATAAGGTAGATTGTGCTCTTGCTTAAACTCGTCAATCATATCAGACGAGGCTGTAAGCACGAGAAATTCGGCACTTTCAGCTTGTGCTTTGTCATAGACTTGACGTACATTGTCAAGATATTCTGTTTTTGCTTTATGCAAATCGTACATCACTACGAGGTATGTACGTCCTTCGCGATAGAGAATGTCGTAGGTGAGGTCGTCGCCTTCGGGAGTGATGATGGAGAAGTCGTGGATTGGCGGCTCTTCTCCTTTGACAATCAACTCAGTGCGTTGTTCAACGAAAGTCCAAGTTGAGTCGTTGTAAGGGGCTTCTTGTAACTCAAATTCTTGCTCTACACCATCGCGACTGTAGATAAATGTAGTGTGATATTGGTCGCGTTGAGCACCTTCGGGAAGTTCCATGCCTTCGAGGATGTTATTACCTATTTTGTAAGGACGGAAGTCGATGAAAGGCAGGTTGTTAAGCGAATGTATGCCAACACCGATTGTTATGAGAGAGAAGGTAATAGTTAATATCCAAGAAGGGAATGGCGTAAGTAATGGGCGATAGAGACGTTTTTGCAATAACCACAAGCCAATGATCAGTATATCAAGCACTATGTTTTTCCAAAAAGTCGCCCAATTGGATAGGATAATAGCATCGCCAAAGCAACCACAATCGGTTACGGGATTTGTGAGGGCAATCCAAAGTGTGAGTGGTGTCATTGCAATCATTAGAAGAGATGACAACCAAAGCCCAAGTTTGAAATTGATGTTGGTAATCAATAGCATACCAGCGAGAAACTCGGCTGTTATCAGTGCAAAAGATGCTACTAAGGCTAATTGGGAGAACCAGCTTAGGTGCATTACTTCAAGATAATCTTGAATTTTATATGTAGTGCCAAGAGGGTCGATTGCTTTAACAAAGCCTGAAAAAACAAAAGTACCCCCAACGAAAAATCTCAATGCACAATTCACAATGCATAATGCATAATTTTTCATCACAAATTAAATTTTATTGCTGAATCATGTAAAAGATAGCATAGTTAAGCATGTCGAAATAGTTGGCATCGACGCCTTCGGAGATGAGGGTTTTGCCATTGTTGTCTTCGATTTGCTTTGTACGATGTATCTTCATGAGAATTAGATCGGTATATGATTGTGTGCGCATTTGACGCCAAGCTTCATCGTAGTCGTGATTTTTGGCAATCATGAGGTTTTTAGCTTCGAGCATATATTTGTCATATAGTTCGAGTGCGCGTTCAACAGGGAGGTCGTCTGTTTCAGCATAACCTAATTCTAATTGAATGAGGGCAATGATACAATAATTAATGATGCCGATAAGTTCAGGACGAATGCCTTCGCCAACCATTGATGTACCTTTGATTTCCAAAGAGCGAATGCGATTGGCTTTAATGAAGATTTGATCGGTGAGACTTGCTGGGCGCATGATACGCCAAGCGGCTCCATAGTCTTTGAGTTTTTTTTCGTATATCGAACGGCATTCAGCCGCTGATTGATCGAATTGTTGTTCAGTAAGTGTCATAAAAATTTGAAATTTGCAATTTGGAATTTACTTTCTCTGATTGTATTTCAAATAAAATTCTCAAATTTTATATTCTTTTAGAAGTGGATACACAATGAGAATGTGTATTTTTAAGGTTCGGAGAAGGTTGCTTGCAGTTTGCTCTATCCTATATTTAAATTTTGATATTTTAAAGACCGAATACACAATGAGAGTGTGTATTCAGTCTTTATGTTTAATCATTAACAGGATGAAGTTTTGAGTCGGCTACAGCTTCAACTACATTGACAATATAGTCCCCCATTTTTTCGCACTCAACGATTGTATCCATATATGTTACTGCCGTTGGATAATCATAATAACCTTCATTGACAGCAATGACATTCTGATTTTTCAATTGATTGCGATAGTTATTGATTTCGTTTTCAATATTTTGAGCTGTATTAACGTATGCTTGTTCAACGTGTTCTTCTCCTAAAACATTACACATATTTTGCAATCCACTTTCGATAAGATTGAACATCAATTCTACATTGCCATTTATCTCTTCAGTGAAATTTTCAGGTTGTTGTTTGCGACGTTGCAAAGTACGAGCAAGGTTGTAACAAGAGTCAGCAACACTTTCGATTTCGGAGATAACACGCAATTTCATTTGAACTTGGTGTTTACTTTCGTCAGAAAGACGACCAGCCGAAACTTTTGTCAAATAATTTGCAATTTCAACCTCCATACGGTCGGAGATGTTTTCATATTTTTGGATACGTGAGAATTTACTTGTAAACTCTTTATCATCTTCCTCATGATACAAATCACGCACAAGGCCAAACATACGTTGCGCACGTTCGCCATAAAGTTGGATTTCTTTGCGAGCTTGGAGGATTGAAAGCTCTGATGTAGAGAGCATACCTGTTGTAATAAATGTAAGATGCGATTCGTTATCTTCTTCTTCAGGTTTGCTTGGGATGAGTTTTGTAACAATTTTCACATACAAACCAGTGAACCAAATCATGATACAGATGTTGATAGAGTTGAATAGTGTATGGAAGATTGATAAACCGAACGAAACATAAGCTTGATTGGCTACAAATGTAGAAGCGAGAGCTTGATTTTCGGGATTTGTGAGGTCGAGAGTGCCATCGTTCAATGCGTTGATAATCATTGGGTCGGTGCTATCAACAAAAGAGAGGAGAGCGGTTGGGTCGCCTTGGCCGAGTGTAGATAACCAAACAACGAGTTTCATAAATGGAAAGTAGAGCGCCAATACCCAAACTGAACCTAAGACGTTGAACATCAAGTGGCCCATAGCAGAGCGTTTAGCCCAAATGTTACCCGAAATAGCGGCAATAAGCGGAGTGATACATGTACCAATGTTGCTACCCAAGACCAATGCAGCTGCCATTTCGAATGAAATCCAACCTTTGCTACAAATAACGAGCACAATGGCGAATGTAACACTTGAAGATTGTACTATGATTGTTACTGCCATACCAACAAAGGCAAATAACAATACCGAACGGAAGCCCATATCGGCATAGTTTTGTATAGCAGCAAAGAGTTCTGGGTTAGAACGAAGGTCTGGCACAGAATGGTTCAATAAGTCTAAGCCCATGAACAAGAAAGCAAAACCTAATAGAACTTCGCCCCAACTTTTCCATGAGTTTTTCTTAGAGAACATCATTGGCAACGTGAACGCAATGATAGGAATAGATGCGGCTGCAAGATTCACTTTGAAACCACCGAGGTAGAGAATCCAAGCTGTGGCAGTAGTACCGACATTGGCACCCATGATAACAGCCATAGATTGTCCTAATGATAACAACCCAGCATTAACGAAACTAACAATCATCACAGTAGTTGCAGACGAACTCTGAATGAGCGCAGTTACAAGAATACCTGTCAAAGCCCCGACAAAACGATTGTTTGTCATCCAAGCCAAAATGTTACGCAAACGGTCGCCCGCAGCTTTCTGTAAACCCTCACTCATCAACTTCATACCGTACAAGAAAAGCCCGATAGAACCAATGAGGGTCAATAAGTCAACAAAACCAAAATTCATAAATAAAATGTTAAAAGTTTTCCGACTGCAAATTTAATAAAAATTTGTCTATTATTTATAAAATTTTTATGTAACTTTGACATCGAAATAATGTTTTTTTTACAATAAAGATGTTTTTATTGAAAATCAAGAGATTATTAATGTCAACAGGCACAGATAATAGTTTATAATCTACTAATGCCCCTATTTCTTGCCCGACGACTCTAATTTCTCAACTTTCAACTCCCAACTCCCAACTCTCAACTTTCAACTTTCAACTTTAATATTATGGTTACAATCTACTGCAAAAACACTCAGACGTATAAAGAGTACCCTATGGGTATTTCACTACTTGATATCTATAACGATTTGCAAATCAACTTGCCCAATCAAGTATTGGCAGCTCGTGTAAATTATAAAGTAGAATCGCTAAATTTTAGAATTTATAAGCCCAAAAACATCGAATTCATCGATGTTACATGCCCATCGGGCAATCGTGTATATCTGCGTTCTATCAGCATGATTATGGCTAAAGCGTTGTCGGAGATATGTCCAGAATCACGATTGCGGATTGAGCACCCAATCTGTCAGGGCTACTATTGTTGTATTGACAATCGTGAATCGAAAGTGTCTGAAATTCTTATTGCCGAATTACGCAGTAAGATGCAAGAAATCATTGCTGCCGATATGCCTATTGTGAGCGAAGAGAAACAAACGATGACTGTGATAGAGATGTTTCGTGAACGCGGATTGATGGATAAAGCCATACTTTTTGAGACACTTGGGGTACCATACGTGCGTTATTTTCGCATGGGTGATTATATCGACCATTACAATGGTGTATTAGTGCCATCAACTGGCTATGTACCTGTTTTTGACTTGCAAAGCTATAAAAATGGTATTCTTTTACGAGTTGTTGATAGAAAAAATCCAACGCAAGTAGCAGAATTTGTTGATGAACCTAAGATGTTCGATATTTTCAATGAATTTGTACGATGGAATAAGTTGATGGAACTCACCAATGTGGGTGATTTTAATAAGATATGTCGCGACCATTCGGTTTATGACCTTATAAAAGTGTCGGAAGCATTACACGAAAAGAAGATTGCACAAATAGCCGATATGATTGCTCAACGCCAACCAGAGAGCCGTTTTGTGATGATTTCCGGTCCATCTTCGTCGGGTAAAACAACATTCTCAAAACGCCTCAGTATTCAATTAATGGTGGCAGGTATAAAACCTATTGTACTTAGTTTGGACAACTATTTTGTTAATCGCGTAGATACTCCGCTTGATGAGAATGGACAATGGGATTTCGAAGCACTTAATGCTTTAGACCTTGAATTGCTTAACGACCAATTAGTGAGAATATTGAATGGCGAAGAGGTTGAGATACCATACTATGACTTCACTATAGGCGAACGTCGTTGGCGAGGCGAGAAGGTGAAGTTGACGCCTGGTAGTGTGTTGATAATGGAGGGGATCCATGCTTTGAATCCGGATATGTGTCCATCGATACCACAATCGGCTATGTTCAAAATCTATGTTTCGGCACTTACTACTATCTCGCTCGACTCGCATAATTGGATACCTACAGCCGACACTCGTCTGCTTCGTCGCATTGTGCGCGACTATAATTTCCGCAATTACTCAGCTCGCGAAACTATACAACGTTGGCCTTCGGTGCGTCGTGGCGAGGAGAAATGGATTTTCCCTTATCAAGAAAATGCTGATGTGATGTTTAACTCGGCATTGTTGTTTGAACTTGCGGTATTGCGTAAACATGCCGAACCAATACTCGCCGATGTACCACAATACTGCGAAGAATACACTGAAGCCCACCGTTTACTCAAATTCTTGAAATACTTCATTCCAATCCACGATAACGGAATTCCAGCTACTTCACTATTACGAGAATTCCTTGGCGGTAGTTCGTTTAAATAATACATACAAAAATAGGCGGTCAATCAAATCTCGATTGCCCGCCTATTTTTTATCCTACACAACCCCGCCCTAACTACAACATACTATAACCAAATCCCCTCCCCCACCTTATACTCCCAAAACAAATCACCATAGTTGCATCGCATTGTAGGGACGCAGCGTGCTGCATCCTTTCAACCATCAGGTTGAAAAAAAACATAACCATTTGTCTCTAACGAGCCATAGGACGTAGCACGCTGCGTCCCTACAACCCAAATTACCGAAAACGCAAAACAACAACCCCCTATAAAAAAAATTCCCCCACTCCTTGCACATCTCAAAACAAATCACTACCTTTGCGGTTAGAAACGACACCGAGTAGCGTTCTCGGGTTACACTCAAAGCATTTTTGCTTAATTCTTTCTACTGATAAAATTTGGCGATTTTAAGGTTATGAAAGGATAAGTTGAAAAATGTTCACGTATGATAGCGTGAACTTCACTTATTCGTATAACCAAGGTCACGCCAAATACCTATCAGTAGCGAGAAAGTAAAGTTCTCGCTTTTTATATATTCCCATATTTTCTCCCTGTTTTTGGGGGAGTCCGCATTGCGGGAGTGGGTATGTAATAAAAAAACACCAAACTAACATTATATTAACAAACTAAAATATTTACAACTATGAAAAAATTTTTACTTTTATTTTTAACATTAATGAAGATTTGTTTTGTGTTAGCTACAGAACAAGATAAACCTACTGGCGTACTTATGAATCTTTTTGCTGAAGACATGGCTCAACCAAATGCAATTTCTGAAAATGGCAAATGGGCAGTAGGCTCTGCTATGGATATGGGTACAATTACCAATGCCTCAAAATGGAATCTTGAAACAGGCGAACGTATTTTCCTTGTTGATGAAGAAGAATTGAGCAATGCACTTTGTGTAACAAACGATGGTACTCTCGTGGGAGGTTCGTATCTTGGACAACCTGCATATTGGTTAGAAAGTGATGGTTTGTGGCACACACTACCAATGCCACGCGGATATTCAAATGGTACAGGTGATGTTACATCAGTAGCTATTGTTGAAGGCGACACACTTATGGTTGGTTATGTTATTGCAAGCCAAATGGATGGTAAAATCATTCGTTGGAAAAACGGTAAAGAAGATCGCACATTCCAATATCGCGATTACACTCGTTATGCAGAAATAACAGGTGATACAATCAAAGG
>JAZLDO010000022.1:0-22066 GCA_045614825.1 Candidatus Aphodosoma sp.
ACAATCCTGGTGAAAACGTAGGTATCGGTAAAGACCATACTTTGTTCGCCCTCATTGATGGCACAGTTGTTTTCCGTAAAAAACGTAACAACAAATCATACGTTTCTGTAGAGCCAGTTGCTGCTAACTAATTAGCACTCTCGCTTTATAAATCTAATAAAATAGCCGTTTAACTCTCATGTTAAACGGCTATTTTTATTTATCCCTACAAAATTCCCATCAAAAGACTTGTTTTTCATAAAAAAAACACCTACCTTTGTACCGAATTATACAATGCGCAAATATCAATATAATTCATTAATCTCTCATCATCTCAAACCTGAATATTAATAAATTAAACTATACAACTATGAAAAAATTATTACTATCCCTTTTTGTGACTATTCTATCCACAATAGCCACGTTTGCAGTCACAATTGGCAATATAAACTACGAATTAAACAGTAGCACACAAACAGCTACCGTAACAGGTGCAACCTCTTACGACAATGTAAACATACCAAACACCATCACTTACAACGGCGTTTCGTATATAGTTACTATC
Organism: Candidatus Aphodosoma sp.; assembly: GCA_045614825.1. Lineage (GTDB taxonomy): Bacteria > Bacteroidota > Bacteroidia > Bacteroidales > Paludibacteraceae > Aphodosoma. Next base: position 545 of record JAZLDO010000022.1, read on the forward strand.
ATAAAAGACCACTCTTTTAATAACAACAGATCTATTGGTTCTTTCTATATCCCAGCATCAATCACAACTATCGGCTATGATGCCTTTTATAATTCAACAATTACCAACCTTTACATCGAAGATATTGCAAGTTGGTGTAGCGTTGACATCCAAGATACCGATGATACTCGTAATCCAATACAAATAGCAAACAATATCTTTTTTAATGGACAACAATTAACCGAACTCATCATCCCTGAAGGTGTCAGTACTATAGGTAATTATGCTTTCTATAATTACGAAGATATTACCTCAATATCTCTACCAAGTACTATTATTTCAATCGGAACAGATGCATTCTACGGCACAGCTTGGCAAAATAATCTTCAAAACCAAGAAAGTGGTTGCTTTTATTTAGGCAAAATATTATACAAATATATTGGCACAATGCCTGAAAACACACATATTGACATAGTTGATGGTACCACTCAAATCTGTGGTAGTGCTTTTTATGGACAATCCAACTTAACTTCTATCTCTATACCTAACAGCATAACTACAATTGGATCTCAAGCATTCTATAATTGTAAATCACTAACAACAATCACAATTCCCGCAAGTGTTACAAGCATAAGCAATGATATTTTTTCTGGTTGCGACAATCTAGAATCGATCTTTGTTGACGAAAATAACCCTAACTATTGCAATGTCAATGGCATATTATATAACAAAGACAAAACACAACTCATTCATTATCCGAATGCAAATAAAGCTACTACAATCTTAATTACAAAAGATATGACTGTTAGTGCAAGTTATTTTTACAACAAAAAAAATCTTGAAAACATCGAAGTAGAAGAAGGTCACGAAAAATATTGCAGTGTTGATGGTATTCTCTACAACATCGACAAAACTACCCTTATCTCATGCCCTCCTGCCAAAACTACTGCCAATAACATACCTACTACAGTTACCACAATCGGCTATTATGCGTTCTATAACTGCGAAGCCCTAACTTCAGTAACTCTACCTGAAAACTTAACTAAAATTGAAAACAATGTATTTTATAATTGCAAATCTCTCTCTTCTATAACTATACCTAACTCGGTTACCACAATCGGCTATTATGCGTTCTATAACTGCGAAGCCCTAACTTCAGTAACTCTACCTGAAAACTTAACTAAAATTGAAAACAATGTATTTTATAATTGCAAATCCCTCACTTCTATAACTATTCCTAACTCGGTTACTTCTATCGGCTCTAGTGCTTTCCAAAACTGCGAAGCCCTTACCTCTATAACTCTACCTGAAAACTTAACTAAAATTGAATACGATGCATTCTACGATTGCAAATCCCTCACTTCTATAACTATTCCTAACTCGGTTACTTCTATCGGCTTTAGTGCTTTCCAAAACTGCGAAGCCCTTACATCTATAACCCTACCTGAAAACTTAACTAAAATTGAATACCAGACTTTCTACAATTGCAAATCTCTCACCTCTATCACAATCCCTAATAGCGTTACTTCTATTGGAAGATATGCTTTCTCTGGTTGTTCTTTTGATTCTCTCTATATAAACACACCAACAATTAAGAATAATGCTTTTAATAATTGTATTATAAAAAAATTAACAATAGGAAAAAACGTAACAAAAATAGAAATTGAGGCATTCGGTTATTCTCCAAAATTAGACACAATATACTTTGATGCAATAAATTGCAATATAAATCAACGAGAATGTAGAAGTAGTCATTCTTCAGGAGATGACTTCGTGTGCGACGAATATGGAGATGGATATGATAATATTTTTGGAAACTATTATTATGATGAATATATATCATTTTTTTCAATTGGTGATAACGTCGAAACTATACCTCAAGCACTATGTACTGATTTAAAAATTCACACACTAAAAATCGGAAAAAATGCAAAAACAGTAGGAATAGATGCCTTTTTATATTGCTATATCGACACTTTAATATACAATGCATCAAATCTAAATGATTTTAAAGGTTTCAGTGATGAATATTACAATAATAACTATATATGGGCAGATCAATCTAATCGTATACAACACATTGTATTTGATGAAAATGCATCGAATATCAACTATGATTTCTTCAACGATATGAGTGGATTGAAATCAATAACATTCAAAAATACAAATAATTTAGGATATAATTTCCAACCAAGTAACTTTTCAGACTCAAAAGAACTAACATCTATATATATAGATGATTTTTCAAATTGGCTTCAATATGGCATTTCTCCTTTTTACAATAAACTTGGAACAATATATTTAAATGGCAACGAATTAAAAAAAATTATAATTCCAGAAGGCACTACAAAAATTAATAATTATTGTTTTTATAATACAAATATCACTTCTATTACTATACCTAATACGGTTACTTCTATCGGCTCTAGTGCTTTCTATAATTGCGAAGCCCTTACATCTATCACAATTCCTAACTCGGTTACTTCTATCGGTGAATGTGCTTTCTATAATTGCAAATCTCTAACCTCTATCTCAATCCCTAATAGCGTTACTTCTATTGGAAGCTATATAATTAGTGGTAATAAACATATAACTTATGTTACAAGTAATTTAACTTCTCCTCCTAAAGTTTCTAATATATTTAGTAATTCTAATGTTAAAGTAGTATTCGTACCAAAAGGTACAATTGACCTATACAAAGAGGCTTGGGGTAACAATTATACATACATCGATGGTGAATTAGCTCTAAATATCCATGTACCAACTCCAGGTGGTTTGGCTGCTGAGATTGTGAAATTGGGATATATGCCTGTGAATGTAACTAAATTAACACTCACTGGCGAACTTAACGACACCGACTATGCAGTTATGCGCGTAAATATGTCGAAACTCTACTCTATCGACCTCAGCGGTATCGACAACACTACTATTCCATCACTCGCATTCGAAGGCAAAAATACGTTACTCGAAATTACCCTTCCTAATTCATTAACCTCAATAGGTAGTTCAGCATTCAAAGGCTGTGGTGGTTTGACAAATATTGTTATACCTAACAGCACAACATCAATAGGCGCAAATGCTTTTGAAAATTGCTATGCTCTTCAAGAAGTTGACTTCGGAGATGGTTGCAATATCGGAGATTATGCATTCAAAAATTGTGATGCATTAACCGAAGTTGACGTAATAGGTTCAATTGGTTCGTATGCTTTCTACGATTGCGATGCAATAACCGAAGTTAACGTAATAGGTTCTATAGGTTCGTATGCTTTCTACGATTGTGATGCAATAGAAATCGCTAAACTCACAGGTAATCTTGGTACTGAATCTTTCTATAGTTGTGGTAGTCTCAAAGAGGTAAAATTAAACGAAGGTACAACTACTATTGGTACAGAAGCATTCGAAAATTGCAGTTCTCTCAATAAAGTAATTTTGCCAAAAACACTTAAAACTATAAATAGCTGTGCATTCTATAGTTGTTCTACCATAAAAGAAGTTCACTTCAATGGAGAAATGTCAGATTGGTGTAACATTACATTCAACATCTATTCATCGTCAAGTGGATATGAATATAGAAATGCAACATCAAACCCACTCTACTACGCTCACAACCTCTACATCAATGGTCTAAAAGTAGATAACCTCGAAATTCTTGGCGAAATCGCTACTCTCAAGTCGTATGTATTCGCTGGTTGTAATTTCGAAAATGTCGTGCTCGACAACTCTATCCGCACAATCAACTCTAATGCTTTCTACAGCTGTACTAACCTCAAATCTGTAGTTATCGGTAATGGCGTAGCTACTATTGCTGAAAACGCATTCCAAAACTGTAGTAATTTAGAGAAAATTACTCTCGGCAACAACGTAGCCAACATGTCATACAACACTTTCAATGGCTGTAATGGTCTCGACACTATTGTTTGCTACGGAATCACTCCTGCTGTTGTTGCCACAAGTGGCGGACAATACAAACAATTTACCTCTGTCGATCCAGACGACTGTCTATTGATTGTGCCTGAAGAAGCTACTGTAGATTATATCCTCGCTCCTGTATGGGGTGCATACGGAAATCTACAACTCCACAACAATAAATACTACACTGTGAAAGCCTCTTCTAACGACGAATCTATGGGTCGCGTAACTGGTGGTCGCTCTCACGTAGCTGGTACTATCGCAACTCTCTATGCTTTTGCTAATAAAGGCTATAACTTCAAACAATGGAACGACGGTAATACCGACAACCCTCGTAGTTTCACCGTAACAAGCGACACTACTTTCATTGCCATGTTCGAAGTGAACCCTAACCCTACATATGCTATCAATGTAGTGGCAGATGCTGAACAAGGTACAACTACTGGCTCTGGCAATTACGAATATGAAGAAGAGGTAACTATATCGGCAACTGCTACAGAAGATTACCATTTCGTTCGTTGGAGCGATGGTGCAACTACAAATCCTCGTACAATCACAGTTACTGCCGATGCTACTTACACTGCTATATTTGACATAAACAGATTTGCTATAACTGTTACATCAAACGACACTTTGCGCGGTGTAACAACTGGTTCTGGTATTTACGACAAATACACAGAACTAAGCATCTCTGCTACTGAAAATTATGGCTATCATTTCGCAAAATGGAACGATGATAACACCGATAATCCTCGTACTATTGTTGTAACCGAAGATGCAAACTACATTGCTCAATTCGTTCCAAACAAATACAACATCACTGCCGAAAGCACCGATGCTAATAAAGGTACTATCGAAGGCATTGGCGAATATGACTACTTGACTACTGCTACTCTCACTGCCAAAGCTAATCATGGTTACGAATTTGTATGCTGGAACGACGGAAACAAAGAAAATCCACGCAACATAGAGGTAACAAAAGATAGTTCATTCACTGCTGAATTCCAAAAAACTACATTCTTGGTTAGTCTCTCTGTAAATGACACTGAAATGGGTACTGTATTTGGTGGTGGTATGTTTGAATATCAATCAATGACTACCCTAGGTGCTATTGCTAATGGTGGCTACAAATTCGTTCGCTGGAGCGATGGTAGCACGTTCAACCCTCGCGCTCTAACCGTATTAGACAAAGTAACTCTCACTGCCGAATTTGCCGTTGATGGCGATGCTTACTACACTGTGATGGTTACACCTAACAATAGCAAACTTGGCTCTACTATCGGTAGTGGCAACTACAAAGTAAACACTCAAGTATCACTCGCTGCCGTTCCTTCATCTGGTGCTAAGTTCGTTGGCTGGAGCGATGGCAACACCGACAATCCAAGAAATATAATTGTCACAGGAAACACCGAAATTACTGCCGAATTCGAAGCTATCGACACTTACTATCGCATCAAAGGTGTATCTAACGATGAATCAATGGGTAGCGTGAAAGGTAGTGGCACATACAAAGCTCTAACTGAAATCACACTCAATGCTCAACCTGCCACAGGTCACCACTTCGTAAAATGGAACGACGGAGAGACTCAAAATCCTCGTAACATAACTGTATATTCTGATGTTGAACTTACTGCCGAATTTGCTGCAAACATCTACTCTGTAAACATTAACAACAGCGAAAATGGTCAAGTTAATGGTTATGGCGATTTTACTTATGGTTCAACTATAACTATATTTGCAACTCCTAAAGAAGGTTATCATTTTGAAAGTTGGAGCGACAACAATACAGAAAACCCTCGTACTATTGTAGTAAATGACAACCTCACTCTCGATGCTATATTCGAAATCAACACCTACAATGTTGTCGTAAATGCAGAATATGGTGTTGCCGAAGGTATTGGTCAATACAACCATGGCGAGGTAGCAACTTTGACTGTTAATGCCAACTATGGTTATGACTTCATCGAATGGAACGATGCCAACATAGATAATCCTCGTCAGATAACTATCACTTCTGACACTACACTCACCGCCCTATTTGCACCAAAACGATTTACTATATCGGCTGAAACTGATGACAAATCAATGGGAGCAATAGATGGTACTGGTACTTATAATTATCAACAAGAGGTTATTATAACTGCTATTGCCAACCATGGATACAAATTCACTCAATGGGACGACAATAACACAGATAATCCTCGCACTATCAAAGTAGAAGGAGACAAAAATTATAAAGCTTCGTTTACAAAAGAGTTCTTTAACATTACTCTCTCTGCTAACGATGATAATATGGGTACTGTATTTGGTAATGGTAAATTTGAATATCTCAGCACAACTATTATTGGTGCTATGCCTAAAGCAGGCTACAAATTTGTAAGTTGGAGCGATGGTAATACAATCAACCCTCGCAACTATACTATAACCGATAGTACTGAATTAGTAGCTAACTTTGCTGTAGATGGTGATGCAATGTACACTATTTCTCTATCATGCAAACCTCATCAAGGTTCGGTAACTGGTAGTGGTCATTACAAAGTAAACACTCAAGTGGCTATTGCTGCTGTGCCTAAAAATAAATTTGAATTTGACTCTTGGAGTGATGGTTCAACCGAAAATCCACGTTATATAATAGTAACAGAAGACATAAACCTTGAGGCTAAATTCAAAGATAAAGCTCCTGAAAAAGTATTCTACCACATCCACACCGAAGTCAATAACAAACATTATGGTAGCGTAATTGGAGAACATATTCATGAAGCTAATACAGAGGCTACTTTTGAAGCTGTCCCTAATGAAGGATACTACTTTGTTGAATGGAGCGATGGTTCTACAGAAAATCCTCGTACGATATTCGTCAACAAAGATGCTACATACAAAGCTATCTTTGCTTCGCTCAATACTTACTTCCAAGTAAAAACTTCTGTCAATGACAAAAATATGGGTTCTGTAAAAGGTCAAGGTAGATATAAAGCTCTTACCGAGGCTACTCTTACTGCTACTCCTAACGAAGGATATCAATTCGTTCAATGGAGTGATGGTTCTACAGAAAACCCTCGTAGCTTAACTGTTACTTCTGACATCAACATCTTTGCTGAATTCGAGATTATGACATTCGAAGTAACTGCTAATGCCGAAAATGGTACTATCGATGGCGCTGGCTATTATACTTACGGCTCTGAAGTTACACTCACTGCTACTCCTAACGAAGGATATCAATTCGTTCAATGGAGTGATGGTTCTACAGAAAACCCTCGTAGCTTAACTGTTACTTCTGACATCAACATCTCTGCTGAATTCGAGATTATGACATTCGAAGTAACTACTAATGCCGAAAATGGTACTATCGATGGCGCTGGCTATTATACTTACGGCTCTGAAGTTACACTCACTGCTACTCCTAACGAAGGATACGAATTTGTTGCATGGGGTGATGGAGAAACTGAAAATCCTCGCAATATAATTGTTACTGAAGACACTGAATATATAGCGATTTTCACACCTATACAAACAGAAACTCCAGTTGATATTGAATCAAATATGGAAGAATCAATAACTGTTTATAGCAAAGATGGTATATTACATATAAATGGTACAACTGATGATTACTTTATATTAGATTCAACAGGTAAGTTAGTTTATAAAGGAAATGAAGAATCAATTGCCCTTCCAAAAGGAGTTTACTTCATAAAAACAACAACAGAAACAATAAAAGTAGTCTTGTAATACAAGACTACTTATTAAAACAAAAAGTGATTAGTCTAAACTAATCACTTTTTTATTGCAAATCCACTTTTTTTTAGTAACTTTGCCATCAATAAAACATACCAAATCATGATAATATTCAACACCACATTCTCTATCCACGAAGCAGTAACCGACCGCTGCCTTAAATATATCAAAACTGAATATATACCCAATATGCTAGATGACGGATTCGCCAATCCACTACTACTAAAAATCCATAGCGAATCGACCGATGGTTATCACAACTATGCAGTACAATTATGCGCACCAACTCACGAATTTGTGCTCAATTGGAAAAAAGAAATGGAACGAGAGTACACACACGACCTTCGCACTATGTTTGGCGAACAAGCCCTATCTTTCAGCACCGTGATGGAAACCATATAAATTGAAAATTGAAAATTTTTGCGATAAACGAGAGCAATTAAGCTTGCTTAAATTGCCGAGCATAGCAAAAATCTTTAGTAAAAATTTTTGCAATAAGCGAAAGTTGTGTCTCAATGTAGGAACGCACGGTTCGTGCGTCCGCTCGGTCATCAGACCGAAATTCACATCTAATCAACAAACATCGCTCTTCTCGGACACTCAGCCAAGCAGAAAAAACAAACTAGTTTGTCAAAGAAGAAGGAATGTAACCATAATTATGAATTATAAATTAAATACGCCCGAACGCATTATCTTAGGTATCGACCCTGGCACTACTGTTATGGGATATGGTGTAATACGCGTGGTGGGCAAAAAGGCTGAACTTATTACACTCGGATCGGTTGATTTGCACAAACTAAAAGACCACTACCTCACCCTGAAAGAAGTGTTCAACGCCGTAACAGCACTCATAGAGAAATATCTGCCCGACGAAATGGCTATCGAAGCTCCATTTTTTGGCAAAAATGTACAATCTATGCTGAAATTAGGCAGAGCACAAGGAGTTGCCATCACCGCTGCCCTACTTCGCGACATACCCATCACCGAATATGCCCCACTGAAAATCAAAATGGCTATCACGGGCAATGGCGGAGCAAGCAAGGAACAGGTGGCAAGTATGCTTGAGCGTATGCTGCATATACCCAAAGAGATGATACCTAAACACTTAGATGCAACAGATGGATTAGCAGCTGCCTATTGTCACTTCTTACAATCGGGTCGCCCTGAGACAACAAAAAAATATTCTAATTGGAAAGACTTCATAGCTAAAAATCCCGATAAAATTGGTTGATATAATAAAAAAAAACTCTCAGAACAATAATTCTGAGAGTTTTTTTATTTTAATAAAATTACTTATTCACTTATTCAGTAAATTCGATAATCGTACCGGTTACCACCGCAGTGCGTTGACAATATATACCCCAAATGATATGTTTTCTAGAAACAGCACTTCTAACATTGATAATGGTTTGACTACCAGTGAGATTTGCTTTTTCGTACATATCTGATATAGCATTATTCATCAAAGATTTTTGAGAGAAACCGCCAATACCTAATACATAAGTTGCTGACCATTCGCCTTTTGCAATACCTACTACTTTGAAGTTATCCTCCAACAAACGTACCTCTGTGCGAGTTGGGACATAACTTGGATACCATGTTGCATTATATCCAGAATAAACACCACAACTTGAAAATAAAACTACTGACAAACAGCAGAAAAGAAAATATTTAAGTTTTTTCATGATAAGGTCCCTAATACGTGTCGGGCGCAACTTTGATAAAATAGTTTAATTATTTAGATACAAAAAAAAGCGAGAACTTAACTTTCTCGCTAGTAGTAGGTATTTGGCGTGACCTTGAAAGTACGAATAAGTTAAGCCCACGCATTATACGCAATGGGCATTCTTGAACTTATTCCTCCACTTTCGTAAATCGCCAAATTTAACTACTAGAAGAAATGAGCAAAAATGCTATAACTACCCGAGAACAATGCTCGAGAATATGTGGATGCAAAGGTAGGTATTATTTTTGAATTAAACAAGAGATTGATAAAGTTTTTTCAATAGTATGTTTGGCATAAGAGTTGCATTTTTAGGTGTGATAATAAACTTTTAATTATGAAAACCTTAATCTTATTTATTATGTTACAATTTACATTGCCTCCATTGCCATATGGGTATGAGGCGTTGAAACCATCGTTGAGCGAAGAGACGCTTCTCTACCACCACCACAAGCATCACTTGGCGTATGTGAATAACCTAAACAAGTTAATAAAAGGCACTGAGTTTGAAGATGCCGAATTGATTGACATTGTGCGCCATGCAAAGGGTGCAATATTCAACAATGCAGCTCAAGTATGGAACCACACATTCTTTTTCGAACAATTTGGACATCAGTCTGCCATCAAAGGACGTTTGGCAGAAGAAATAGTGCGCAAATGGGGCTCAATCGAAAAATTCAAAGAAGAATTCATATCTAATGGTATATCGCTATTTGGCTCTGGATGGGTGTGGCTCGTATGCGACAGAAATGGCGAATTAAGTATCATAAACGAACCAAATGCAGGCAATCCAATTACCAAAAACTATACCCCACTATTAACTTTTGACGTGTGGGAACATGCTTATTATATAGACTATCGAAACCTCAGAGGCGACTATTTAAATGCACTTTGGAATATATTAGATTGGCATGTAATCGAAGATAGATATATATATTTCTTTGATTTTTAAAATAAAAGAGGTGACTCCAATGTAGATTCACCTCTTTTTATTATTTCTTTTTCTTTTCAGCCAACCATTTACGAAGAGCTACATGATATTTTGCTGCGTTACGATTATGTTCTGCAAGAGTTACCGCAAAATTATGCGTCCCATTAAAATCAGGATGCGCACACATATAAATATAACTATGCTTTTCGGCATTAAGTACAGCATCAATAGTCGCCACACTTGGCAAACGAATTGGTCCTGGAGGTAACCCTGCATATTTATAAGTATTATATGGATCATCCACCTTAAGATGCTCAAACAAAATACGATTTAGCTTAAAATCCTTTAACGCATATTTCACAGTAGGATCACTCTGCAAACGAATACCTTTGCGAAGACGATTGAGATAAAGCCCTGCCACACGCGATTTTTCTGGCTGATAATTTGTTTCCTCCTCAACTATACTTGCAAGGGTAATAACCTCAGGAATTGTCAATCCAAGAAGTTCAGCTTTTTCTCGACGCCCATTTGCATTCCAAAAAGCATCATTCTCTTTTTTCAATCGTTGCATCAATTTTTCAACAGAGACAGTCCACCACACCTCATACGTATTGCGAATAACAAGAGCAAACAAATGCTCAGGTTTATAGCCTAACTCTGCCATTTTCTCTCCATCTGCAACAAAATTCATTATTTCGACAGAATCTATCATCAATTGTTGAGATATTTTAGAAGCAAATTGCTCCGGCAAACGCATATAATTTATGGTAAGTTTAACTGGCACTTGTTCGCCACGCTGTACTCGTTGAATAAGTTGCAAATGTGTCATTTCCGGAAACACAGGATAACATCCAGCAGGCAAAATAGTCGTAGGCTTAAGGCCTAAAACTCGACAAGCTAACATAAACATCTTCGGTTTCGACACAACACTATCTACCTCTAAATGCACTACGAAATCAGTAAGATTTTCGTTTCTATCAACATAAACTCGCATTTCTTTACCCTCTTTAGTATTCAATTCCGCAGCAAAAACCTCATTCCACACCACAAAAAGAGCTATAACTCCAACTAAAATAATCACTAAACAAGCAATTACATATTTTTTCCATTTTTTTTGTTTGCTCATAATCAAACATTTAATATTTTAAGACCATTTCATTTAACAAAGTACAAAGATAATGAAAATATTTTAATCAAAAAGTTTTGTAGAATGAAATATTTATTGTACCTTTGCACTGCTTTTTTAAGAAAGCCCGTTCAGTAAAAACTGTCCTGACTGGAAGTGTGGGTGAGTGGCTGAAACCACCAGTTTGCTAAACTGACGTACGGGTAACCGTACCGGGGGTTCGAATCCCCCCGCTTCCGCAAAAAAATGCCTACAAGAAATTGATTTTCAATCTTGTAGGCTTTTTTTATATCCAAAAACTTGCACCAAAAATGCACAAAAAAAACACACTAAATCCCTTTTATATAGACCATTACGGGTCTTTTTCATCTCATATATTCCATACTTTCTATCCCATTTTCTCACTCTCTGCCAGACATCTCAAAATGTTCTTTATTGAAAATATAATCTCCCTCATTTCATTAATTTACATTTCAATTCATCCATACTTTTACAGCGAGTTCCACCACCATTATCAAGCTCTTCTATAGCCGACAACGTAGCAGCACATCCAGTAGTTGGTTTCAATGCCGATATAGTTATACTAGGCATACTCTTTAATAAATAAATCAATCAACCTTTTATTCGCTGTGATTCGTTCATTTATTGTAATAGTATATGTCGCCATATTATTGAAGTTATTTTTTACAAAATTTACAATTACACGAAAAAACTCTTTTTACTTTTAAGCATATTTTTAGGAACCACAAAGTTAGTGATTATTTTTTATTTATCAAATCTCTCGCCTCGAGAAAATAAAAAATCGAGTGCATTCATAGGGTGAATGCACTCTTTTGATTTAGGCAATATGCGATTGCCAAGTATTGGAGATGTCAGTGTAACCTGTTTGGGTTTGAGCAAGGATTCGGTGTCGGTTGTAGCCTATTGTTTCATATGTTACTTTTTCGTATGCTTTTGCACCATTAAAATTACCATATTATAAAACTTTTCAAAAAAACACCTATAATTAAAAAAATATTATTACCTTTGTATTCGATAAAAAAAATATTAATCTTGCGAAAAAGCGGTTATAATCTTATAATTGCAATTCGCCTCTAAATTAAAAACTATGAGCGAAGAAAAAGAATTCATCGAAGTTGATGACACTGAATGCATCAAATTTATCCTCAATCACTTACCAGCCGAATTAAAAGAAAAAGTAACTGATGATGATATTCAATATGTACTTGATCTAATTTGCGAGTACTACGCTGAAAATGATTTAATTGAAGAAGATACTGTCGAAGAAGCAACTATAGCAGAAGAAGATATGTTCAACTTTATTTGGGCAGCTATCCGCAAAGAACAAATGGTCGAAATGGATGAATATACCCTCGAAGCTATTCTTGACGGCGAATTCGAATACGGCAAAACTATCGGCATATATACTGAAGAATAATTATTAGTTAATCGTTATTTATTATTAACGAATACCATCTATTCATGCTGATGAAATGTTGACCAAAGGTTTCTAAACCTTTGGAAGTGGGTGTTTTGCCAATTTTCAAATTCCACATTTCAAATTTCAAATCGTATGTTGTACATTATACTAAGATATATTGTCAAATACAGACTAAAAGTTGTCAAAGAAAATATCGCACATTCATTTCCCGAAAAAAGCGAAAATGAACGTGCTGAGATTGTTAACAATTTTTACCGACATTTTGTACGTCAAAACATCGAAAGCCTATATTTTATGTTTATTTCTGAACAAGAAATTAAACGCAGATTTGTATTTGACAATATAGAATTATTAGAACATTTTGCTTCTGAAGGACGTAACATGACCGCTGTGATCGGCCACTATGGCAATTGGGATTGGATGGCATCCGTACCTCTTTGGAGCGATAAGTTTATCGTTGGTACCCTATATAAACGAATTAAAAATAAGTTTTTCAACAATCTCTTCCTAAAAATCAGAAGTCGTTTCGGAGTGCATTGCATCGATATGAAACAAGCACTAAGAGGTTTATATGAATTAAATAAAAAAGAAAAACCAAATATTATTGCATACATAGCCGACCAAAGTACTCCAAAAAAAAATATACACTATTGGATTGATTTTCTTAATCAAGACACAGCTGTACAATCAGGTTGGACTACTATTGCCCGCAAATTTAACACAGTCGTATTATACCTAAAAATAACCCCTATAAAACAAGGCTATTATACTGCTCATTTTGAAGTAATAACTGAAACGCCAAAATTGATGAGCGAAGAAGAACTAATTATAGCATACTTTAGAAGATTAGAGAAAGATATAAAAGAAAAACCTGAATATTGGCTTTGGTCACATAAAAGATGGAAACACAAAAAAGATTAAAAAACTGAAAATTAAATATACTCTATCCTCCATCAATTATTGACTAAAAAAATAGATTATGAATTGTGATTTAAATACAGTTTCAGTTGTTATACTAAATTATAACGGACTGAAGTTGATGAAAAAATATTTACCTACGGTGCTCACAAATAGTCATGGCGCTGAAATTGTTGTTGCTGATAATGGTTCGACAGATGGTTCGGTGGAATGGTTGCGAACAACATACCCTCAATTACGCACAATTGCATTCAAAGAGAATTATGGTTTTGCCGAAGGCTATAATCAAGCCCTAAAACAGATTGATAATAAATATTATGTACTGCTGAATTCGGATGTTCGCACTCCTAAAGGATGGTTAAACCCTCTTGTAGAATATATGGAGCAACACACCGAATGTGCAGCTTGTCAACCTAAAATACGTTCAGAGCACGAACCCGAAAAATTTGAATATGCTGGTGCTGCAGGTGGATTTTTGGATATATATGGCTACCCCCTTTGTCGAGGTAGAATAATGAGTAACATCGAGATAGACAATAATCAATATGACACCATAAAGGAGATATTTTGGGCAACCGGTGCTTGTCTATTCATACGAAGCAAAGCATATTGGGATGCAGGCGGATTAGATGGCCGTTTTTTTGCACACCAAGAGGAGATTGACTTATGTTGGAGACTAAAAGCTAGAGGAGCATCTATTGTATGTATTCCACAATCAACTGTTTATCATGTCGGCGGAGGTTCTCTTGGCTATGAATCACCATTCAAAACAAAACTAAATTTCCGCAACAATGCCCTACTGCTCTACAAAAATTTATCAACAGACCGCTATTGGTGGACATATATTTTTAGATTGCTACTTGATTGGGTAGCAGCACTACAAATGCTAATTCAAGGTAAACCTAAAAATGCATGGGCTGTAATCGAAGCTCAAATAGAATTTATCAGCATATACCGTAAATTCACAAAAGATAGAATACAAAATATTACACTAACTAAACATAAAAAACCTAAGGGTTTATTAAACTTTTGGCTAATTTGGCAAGTCTATATTAACAAAAAACGAAAATATTCAGATTTATAGTATAACATATTATTTTTTTTTGTAACTTTGCATATAATGATTGATTTATAAGTTACATTTAACATAAAACTATAAACATAACTTAATCAATCACTTACAATAGTATTATTTTTTTTAATAAATTATAAAATTAAATATTTAAGAAAATGAAAAAGCTTTTATTTTTTGCAATCGCCATAATTATGGCATTTACAGTTTCAGCACAAGAACAACAACAACCAAAACAAATTATTGAAATCGCAGAAAAAACTCACGATTTCGGAACAATTAAAGAAGAGGATGGCCGTGTAAGCCACGTATTTACATTCAAAAATGTAACAGAAGAAGTATTAACTATTAAAAATGTTCGTGCATCTTGCGGTTGTACAACTCCAGCATGGAGCAAAGAACCTATCGCACCTAATGCAGAGGCTCAAATCACCGTAACTTACAACGCATCAGGTCGTCCAGGCGCATTCCACAAATCAGTTACAGTAACATTAAGCAATGGCACAGAAGACTTTACTCAAGTTTTATTTATCAAAGGTAAAGTAACGCCAAAACAAGTTGCTCCTGTTGCAGAAGAAAACACATCTGTTCCTACAGTACAATAAAAAGTTAAATACAAGACATTTAAGGTCGGGCGTGTCGGAAAAGTCCGACACGCCCGACCTTTTTTCACTTATCATTCCTCATTCATAATTCCTCATTCCTAATTACTATGTCACACATCGAAAATAGCTCAGAATACAAAGGTTTAGCAGTCAATCAAGGCGTAGAACAACCTCCTATGGTTAACCCTTATTTAACACGCAGAGTAAAACGTCGTCAACTATCAGTAAATGATTATGTAGAGGGTATCCTTGCTGGTAATCGCTCAATTCTAAGTCAAGCAGTTACTTTAGTTGAAAGCTTATTACCAGAACATCACACTATAGCACAAGAAGTTATAGAAAAATGTCTTCCTCACGCAGGCAAATCTATTCGTCTTGGTATTACAGGTGTTCCTGGAGCAGGTAAAAGTACTTTTATCGAAGCTCTCGGCACATACCTTTGTAAAGAACAAAACCATAAACTTGCAGTATTGGCTATTGACCCAAGTTCTGAACGCTCAAAAGGTTCTATTCTTGGAGATAAAACTCGTATGGAGGAATTATCAATTGCAGAAAATGCCTTCATTCGCCCTTCACCATCAGCAGGTTCACTCGGTGGCGTAGCGCGTAAAACTCGTGAAAGTATCATCCTCTGCGAAGCTGCTGGATTTGACACTATTTTCGTTGAAACTGTTGGAGTTGGTCAGTCTGAAACTGCAATGCACTCAATGGTCGATTTCTTCCTATTAATACAACTTGCTGGCACTGGCGATGAACTTCAAGGTATCAAGCGCGGTATTATGGAGATGGCTGATGGTATCACTATCAACAAATGTGATGGCAACAATATCGAAAAAGCACAGCTTGCTAAACGCCAATTCCAAAATGCCCTACACCTATTCCCTATGCCTGCATCTGGTTGGGCTCCACAAGTAACTACTTGCTCTGCTTTCGAACATATCAACATTCCTGAAGTATGGAAAATGGTTACCGATTATGTGGCATTTACCAATAAAAATGGTTATTTCGATTACCGCCGCAATCAACAAAGCAAATATTGGATGTATGAAACAATTGACGAATATCTCCGCACAAGTTTCTACAATAATCCAACTATCGAAAACCTATTATCTCAATATGAAAACATGGTCAACAACAATGAAATGACTTCATTTGCTGCCGCTCACAAACTACTTGATACTTACAATAATATAAGAAACAAGTAGTAAGAAGTAAAAAATTGTCTATTAATTATCGATCATTGACTATCAACCATCAAATGCTTAAATCTGAAAAATATTTTTTTATACCATATATATGTATATGGGTAAGTGCATGGTTATTTTTGCTAATCATTGGGAAAATAGAATCCCACCTAATGCTTAATACCTATCACACTGCCTATTTCGATCTATTTTTTAAACATTTTACCGCAGTAGGAGGTTGGGTTCCATGTGCAGTAGCGGGTATATTGCTACTATTCAAGAAATGGAGAGTTGCATCTGTCATTTTAGCAAGTCAACTAACAGCAACTCTAATCACAACCCCACTTAAACGCTTAATTAGAGCTCCTCGTCCTTCGGTTATCTTTAATGATTTAGGCATTGATCTTCCTATAGTTGAAGGAGTTGATTTACATACAACCCTAAGTATGCCATCAGGACATACATCTGCAGTCTTTGCTTTCTGTTTTTCGTTAGCAATATTTTGCCCAAAATGGTGGCAAAAAATATTATGCCTGCTACTTGCTTTTTTGGTCGGATATTCACGAATATACCTATCACAACATTTTCTTGAAGATGTCCTCGTGGGATCTATAGTTGGCATTATTGCTGTATTAATTTTAACACCACTTATAACAAAATTAAAAAGAAACGAATAATTTATTTAAATAAAGATAGTTATATATGGTTACCAAGAAGAAAAATAATAAAACTACATCTGATTTAACAGCAACACAAAAACGAAATTTTTTCCTCTCTTTTTGGGGAATAATTTCAGTAGGTGTTTTATCTGTGATAATGATTTTCGTATTAATTGCGAATGGAGTAATTGGCTATCTTCCTCCACTTGAAGAACTACAAAATCCTAAAAACAAATTTGCATCCGAAATTATTTCGTCTGATGGCGAACGTATCGGTACTTTCTTCACTGCCAAAGACAACCGCATAAATACCACCTACGATGAAATTTCTCCTAACGTAATCAACGCACTTATCGCCACCGAAGATGCCCGTTTCCACGACCATTCAGGCATTGACGGACAAGCCCTTATGCGTGTACTCGTCAAACGTGTCATTCTTCAACAATCAGGTGCTGGAGGTGGCTCAACTATCACTCAACAATTGGCAAAACAACTCTATTCTCCTACAGCAGAAAATATATTTGAACGTGCATTACAAAAACCTATCGAATGGGTAATTGCCACTAACCTCGAAAAGCTCTATACGAAAGAAGAGATTATCACCATGTATCTCAACAAGTTCGACTTTCTCAACAATGCTGTAGGTATCGAAACTGCAGCTCGTGTATATTTTGGAGTTGAACCATCCAATCTAAACATAGAACAAGCGGCAACACTTGTAGGTATGTGTAAGAATCCATCTCTCTACAATCCAGCATCAGCCCGTCGTCGCCCAAAATGTCAAGAGCGTCGCAATGTTGTATTAGGGCAAATGGTCAAAGCTAAATACATTACACAAGAAGAATGCGACTCTTTAAAGCAATTACCAATCGAACTTAATTATCACCGAGTTGACCACAAACTTGGTATTGCTCCATATTTCCGTGAATATCTTCGCAAAACATTACAAGCCAAAGAACCAAAACGCAAAAATTATGCCTCATGGCAACTTAAACCTTACGGACAATACTATCTCGATTCTCTTGAGTGGCAAAATAATCCACTATATGGTTGGATCGAAAAGAACCCTAAAGCAGATGGTTCAAAATATGATATATATCACGATGGTCTAAAAATATACACAACCATCGATGCTCGCATGCAACGCTACGCAGAACAAGCTGTACAAGAACATTTTACAGAAATGCAAGCAAAATTCATGAAAACTTTGAAATATAAGAAAAACCCTCCATTTGCCAATAATACAACGCAAGAAGATGTAGATCGTGCAATGAATCAAGCCATGCGTCAATGCGATAGATATAGAATGCTCAAAAAAGCAAAAAAAACAGAAGCTGAAATAAAAGAGTCATTCAATACTCCTACCGAAATGATTGTATTTTCTTATAGAGGACAAATTGACACCGTTATGACTCCTATGGATTCAATACGTTACCACAAAGCATTCGCTCGTTGCGGTATGATGTCAATGGACCCAATTACTGGTCATGTAAAAGCTTACGTTGGAGGACCTGATTTCTCTTATTTCCAATATGATATGGTCAACCAAGGTCGCCGTCAAGTAGGTTCTACAATCAAACCATATCTCTACTCTCTTGCTATGAGCGAAGGTTATTGGCCTTGCGACACTACTATAAACCAACCTATCACGCTCTATGACAAATTAGGTCGCGAATTCTCACCTCGCAATGACTCTCAAAAACAATTGGGCGAAACCGTAACTCTCCGTTGGGGCTTACAAAACTCAAATAACTGGATTACTGCATATTTAATGAGTCTTTTAACACCAGAACAATTAGTCAATCTCATGCGTTCATTTGGTATTAAAGGATTCCTCGACCCTGTTATTTCAATCTGTCTTGGTGCTTCAGAGGTTACTGTTGCCGAAATGGTTGATGCCTACACTGTATTCCCTAACCATGGCATCCGCACCGAAGCAATATATGTTACACACATCGAAGACAACCTCGGTAATATAATAGCGCAATTCACTCCGGCTACCGAGGAGGTATTAAACGAAGAATCTACATATAAAATGCTTGATATGCTACAAGCAGTTGTCAATGAAGGTACAGGTGGACGCATTCGTTGGCGCTATAAATTCGATGCGCCTGCAGGTGGCAAAACAGGTACTACAAACGAAAATGCCGATGGTTGGTTCATTGGTTTTACTCCTGAATTAGTTACAGGCGTTTGGGTCGGTTGGGAAGATCGAACCGTACACTTCACTGATATGGCAAATGGACAAGGTGCCTCAATGGCTCTACCTATTTGGGGTAATTACATGTACAATGTCTATAACGACACCTCAATTGGTTACAACAAAACAAAAGGCTTTGACATTCCAGAATGGTTCAATCCTAATGCTGGATGCAATTAATTATACCTTTATAAATAAAAAAAAGAGAGTTGTTTAGCATAGCACACTCTCTTTTTTTTCATTTATCAAAATCACTTATCATCAAATCGTAATAACAGAATACCCTTCCATAATCAACTTATGCACACTCGGATGTTTCTTATACTCCGAAATCAACGGAATACCAGCCTCTTTCACGTGCAATCCTTGCTTAAATCCCGCAGTGCAATACTCACATGCTCCTGTAATATAAGGCTTCACCTCCATATATATCTTATGCAACGGATGCTCCTCTTTTTCCAATTCTGCAATCCATTTAGTACCTGCGCCCGAAAAGATAAATTTCAAATCATCATCATTCTCCAACGCCTCTTTTGCCATCATAAAGGCATTCGACATACGACCCAAATTCTCAAGTCTGTCTGTGTCACACAACACAAATAATGCAATTTTCATAACAATTATATTTTTTAAGGTTAATAAAATAATTCTATTATATCTCCCCCACAAATATCATGCCACGCAACACACGCAATTCTCTAATTCCTTATTCTCCAAAACTCTGGATACAAATTATTACAACGATTACCTATATTCTTCACCCATCCAAGTGGCAACCCACCGTATGTCACAAGCACAAACCCTCGTGGTGCATCTGCCAAAACTATTGCCTCTTTCCTTAAAAACGCTATTGCCTCTTCGTATAACAGCTCTACCTCTGGATAGGCCCCTCGTTTATATGCTTGCGACAATGCCAATGCCGTCTGTGGTATCAAATCTTTTCCCTTCTGCTCATACATCTGCACTCCAAACATCAACACATTCAACGTCTTACGACACTCTTCCACCAATCCCATCCTCTCCTTCTGCACTGCATAATACCTACCCTCACTCTCCACTACTCCATATTCTCCCCTCAATAAGTTGAGAGTTGAAAGTTGAGAATCCCCTACCTTATTCACCCTCTTTGCCTTTTTGTCACTACGTTTTTTACTACAAGAATTCTCAATTCTCAATTCTCCATTCTCAATTCCACCCTGTTTCCTCACCGCTGCCATAAATAGCCCCTCGCCTCTCGTCTTATGTGGCAAAAATCTATATCCTCTCTCTGTCTCTGTTATCATCCAATCCTCGCCTATTTTCAATGGCAAATATTCCGCATCCATCTCATCTATCAACCACTGCACTTGCTCCTCATTCTCATGACTATTAAAGGTGCATGTACTGTAAATCAACACTCCTCCTGGTTTCAACACCTTCCATGCCGACTCCAATATTTCTCTCTGACGCTCCACGCACATCTCCACATTCGCAGGACTCCACTCCTCTCTTGCTCGCTCATCTTTCCTAAACATCCCCTCGCCCGAACATGGCGCATCTACCAATATCGCATCAAATCTGCTCTTCAATTTCTCAAAATGTCGCGGTGCATTATTTGTCACCACACAATTCGGCGCTCCCCATTTCGTAATGTTCTCCACCAACACGTGCGCTCTTTGTGGCACATACTCGTTCGACACCAAAAATCCCTCTTCCGACAAATATTGCGCTATTGCCGTCGATTTTCCTCCTGGAGCGGCACACATATCTAGCACAACGGCATCTCTCTCAACCAATTGCTCTAATGCCTGCCACACAAACATCGACGATGCCTCTTGCACATAATACGCCCCTGCATGAAACATCGGGTCATACGTAAACTTCGGCCTCTCCGACAAATATCGCCCCCACTCACACCATTTCACAGTTGAGAGTTGAGAATTGAGAATTGAGAATTGAGAACCGAAGGTCTTTGAGCCTTTGGCGATAAAATTGAGGGTTGAGGATTGAATACCGTCAATCGACTGTTGTCCGTTGTCTGTTGTCTGTTGACCATCAATCAAT
>JAZLDO010000023.1:0-10573 GCA_045614825.1 Candidatus Aphodosoma sp.
TCAAAACATTTAAATATTTATTACAATGGCAGATTTGAAAGCTTTTGCAGAACAATTGGTAAACTTGACCGTTAAAGAGGTTAACGAGTTGGCCGAAATCTTGAAAAACGAATATGGTATCGAACCTGCTGCTGCAGCTGTAGCTGTTGCTGCTGGTCCTGTTGCTGGTGCTGAAGCAGCAGCTGAAGAAAAAACTTCTTTCGATGTAATCTTGAAATCAGCTGGTGCAAACAAACTTGCAGTAGTTAAATTGGTTAAAGAACTTACAGGTCTTGGCTTGAAAGAAGCTAAAGATATGGTTGATGGTGCTCCTTCTACAGTTAAAGAAGGTGTTGCTAAAGACGAAGCTGAAGCTCTTAAAAAACAACTTACTGAAGCAGGCGCTGAAGTTGAACTTAAGTAATAAACTTCTCCTGTTAAATCAGGAAATATGGTTTAGATTCCCGATAAAAAGGGACTCTAAACCTTTTTACGTATAATTCACTAAGTTCAACAAAATTTCTTATACTCATGTCTTTAAATACTAACAATCAGAGAGTTAGTTTTGCTTCTGTGAAAAGTCAGTTTCCTTATCCTGACTTTCTTGAAGTTCAACTCAAATCGTTTAGGGATTTCTTCCAATTAGATACTGCTACTGAGCATAGGAAGAATGAGGGTATGTATAAAGTTTTTGCTGAAAACTTCCCAATTGCTGATACCCGCAATAATTTCGTTCTTGAATTTCTCGATTATTACATCGAGCCACCTCGTTATACTATTGAAGAATGTCTTCGCCGTGGTCTTACTTATAGTGTGCCTTTGAAGGCTAAACTTAAACTTTATTGTACAGACCCAGATCACGAAGATTTTGATACCGTTATTCAGGATGTATATTTGGGCCCTATCCCATACATGACTGATAAGGGTACTTTCGTCATAAATGGTGCTGAACGTGTTATCGTTTCTCAATTGCACCGTTCTCCTGGTGTATTCTTTGGTCAAAGCGTACACACCAATGGTACTAAACTCTATTCAGCTCGTATTATTCCTTTCCGTGGTTCATGGATTGAATTTGCAACTGACATCAATAATGTCATGTATGCATATATCGACCGTAAGAAAAAATTACCTGTAACTACTTTGTTGCGTGCAATTGGTTTCGAGTCAGATAAAGATATCCTTGAAACATTCGGTCTTGCTGAAGAGGTAAAAGTAAACAAAACTAACCTTAATCGTGTTATTGGTCGTCAACTCGCTGCTCGTGTTGTAAAACCACGTGTAGAAGACTTTGTTGATGAAGCTACAGGTGAGGTAGTTACTGTTGAACGTACTGAAGTGATTATTGAACGTGAAACTGAATTGACTAAGGCTCACATTCAACCAATTATCGATTCTGGTAGCCAAACAATCCTTCTTCACAAAGAAGATCAAAATATGACAGAGTATCAAATCATCTATAATACTCTTCAAAAAGACCCTTCTAACACAGAACGTGAAGCTGTATTGCATATCTATCGTCAATTGCGTAACGCTGAACCTGCTGATGATCAAACTGCTCGTGAGGTTATCAATGGCTTGTTCTTCTCTGAAAAACGTTACGATTTGGGCGAAGTAGGTCGCTACCGTATCAATAAAAAACTCAATCTCACTACAAGCATGGATGTTCGCGTACTTACTCGCGAAGACATCATTGAGATTATCAAACATCTTATTCAACTTATCAACTCTAAAGTAACCGTTGACGATATTGACCACTTGAGTAATCGTCGCGTGCGTACTGTTGGAGAACAATTATATAATCAATTCGGCGTTGGTTTGGCTCGTATGTCTCGTACAATCCGTGAACGTATGAATGTTCGCGATAACGAGGTATTTACTCCAGTTGACCTTATCAATGCTAAAACTATTTCTTCTGTCATCAATACTTATTTTGGTACTAATGCGTTGTCTCAATTCATGGACCAAACTAACCCATTGGCAGAAATTACCCACAAACGTCGTTTGTCTGCTCTCGGTCCTGGTGGTCTTTCTCGTGATCGTGCTGGTTTCGAGGTGCGTGACGTTCACTATACTCACTACGGTCGTCTTTGTCCGATTGAAACACCAGAGGGTCCAAACATTGGTTTGATTTCTTCTTTGTGTATCTATGCAAAAATCAATGACCTCGGTTTTATCTCTACTCCTTATCGTAAGGTAGAAGAAGGTAAAGTAAACCTTAACAATGAAGATGTTGTTTACTTGACTGCAGAGGAAGAAGAAGACTTAGTAGTAGCTCAAGGTAATGCTCCTTTGAACGAAGATGGTACATTCATCCGTAGCAAAGTTAAAGCACGTCTTGAAGCTGACTTCCCACTCGTAGCACCAACTGAGGTAAATATGATGGACGTAGCTCCACAACAGATTGCATCTATTGCTGCTGCTTTGATTCCATTCTTGGAGCACGATGACGCGAACCGTGCATTGATGGGATCTAACATGATGCGTCAAGCAGTTCCATTGCTTCGCTCTGAAGCTCCTATCGTAGGTACAGGTATCGAAGGTCAAATGATTCGTGACTCTCGTACTCAAATTATGGCAGAAGGCGATGGTGTTGTTGAATTTGTTGACGCTTCTGTAATTCGTATTAATTATGATCGTACTGATGATGAAGAATTCGTAAGTTTTGTAGATTCGGTTAAAGAGTATAAATTGCCTAAATTTATGCGTACTAACCAAGATACAACTATTGACCTTCGTCCTATCGTACGCAAAGGCGATAAAGTAACTAAAGGTCAAATTCTCACTGAGGGTTATTCAACTCAAAATGGTGAATTGGCTCTTGGACGTAACCTTAAAGTGGCATATATTCCTTGGAAAGGTTACAACTATGAGGATGCTATTGTACTTAACGAACGTATTGTTCGTGAAGATATCTTTACTTCGGTTCACGTAAGCGAATATTCACTTGAAGTACGTGAAACTAAACGTGGTGCAGAGGAGCTTACTTCTGATATTCCTAACGTAAGTGAAGATGCAACTCGCAACCTCGACGAAAACGGTATTATCCGTATTGGTGCTCACGTTGTTCCTGGCGATATTCTTATTGGTAAAATTACTCCAAAAGGAGAGACAGACCCAACTCCAGAAGAAAAACTCCTTCGAGCTATCTTTGGTGATAAAGCAGGCGACGTTAAAGATGCATCACTTAAAGCATCTCCATCACTTCGTGGTGTAATTATCGGCAAAGAGTTGTATTGCAAAGCAATTAAAACTCGTAAAGATCGTATTGCTGATAAAGAAGTTCTCGATCGAATGGATGAAAACTTCAACCAAGAAGTTGCAGCATTGAAAGCGTTGTTAATCGAGAAATTGGTTTCAACAATCAATGGTAAAACTTCTCAAGGAGTGAAAGACTTTATGGGTGTTGATATTATCCCACGTGGTAATAAATTCACACAAAAAGTATTGAATGAAATCGATTTCAATACAGTACAATTGACTAAATGGACAACAGATTCATATCGTAATGATTTGATTCGTGATATTATCACTAACTATTTGCGTAAAGTTAAAGAGCTTGATGCACAACTTAAACGTGCTAAGTTCAACCTCACTATTGGCGATGAGCTTCCATCAGGAATTCTTCAACTTGCAAAAATTTATGTTGCTAAAAAACGTAAAATCCGTGTTGGTGACAAGATGGCGGGTCGTCACGGTAACAAAGGTATCGTTTCTAAAGTTGTTCGTCAAGAAGATATGCCATTCCTCGCTGATGGTACTCCAGTAGATATCTGTTTGAACCCACTTGGTGTGCCTTCTCGTATGAACCTTGGTCAGATTTTCGAAGCTGTTCTTGGTTGGGCTGGTAAAGAACTCGGAGTTAAATTTGCTACTCCTATCTTTGACGGTGCTGATATCGATGATCTTAACGAATGGTGTGATAAAGCTGGTGTTCCACGTTATGGTAAAACTTACCTCTACGATGGTGGTACTGGTGAACGTTTCGACCAACCAGCAACAGTTGGTGTGACTTACTTCTTGAAACTCGGTCACATGGTTGATGACAAAATGCACGCTCGTTCTATTGGTCCTTACTCTCTCATTACTCAACAACCATTGGGTGGTAAAGCTCAATTTGGTGGTCAACGTTTCGGAGAGATGGAGGTTTGGGCACTCGAAGCATTCGGTGCTTCAAGCATCCTTCAAGAAATCTTGACTGTTAAGTCTGACGACGTTATGGGTCGTGCTCGTGCTTATGAGGCTATCGTTAAAGGCGAACCTATGCCACAAGCAGGTATCCCTGAGTCTCTCAACGTATTGTTGCATGAGTTGCAAGGTCTTGGACTTAGCGTTAATTTAGAGTAATACCCAAAAAGAGTTTAATAAAACGGGAAACTATAAATCTTCATCCCGTGGGTGACAGATTTATAGTTATTCCCACTATCATAATAAAAGACTATGGCTTTTAGAAGAGATAATAAAGTAAAAACTAATTTCAGTAAAATCACTATCGGTTTGGCTTCTCCTGAAGAGATTCTTGAGGCGTCATACGGTGAGGTTTTGAAACCTGAAACTATCAACTATCGTACTTACAAACCTGAACGTGATGGTTTGTTCTGCGAGCGCATTTTCGGTCCATGTCGTGACTACGAATGCCATTGCGGTAAATACAAACGTATCCGTTATAAAGGTATTGTCTGCGACCGTTGTGGTGTAGAAGTAACTGAAAAGAAAGTACGTCGTGAACGTTCTGGTCACATCCAACTCGTTGTGCCTGTAGCTCACATTTGGTACTTCCGTTCTACTCCTAACAAAATTGGTTACCTCCTTGGTATGCCATCTAAGAAATTAGATGCTATCATTTATTACGAAAAATATATTATCCTCCAAACTGGTGTTCTTGAAGGTGTTGAAGGTGTTGCTGTAGGTGAGCTTATCGAAGAAGACCGTTACATGGAGTTGATGGATATGTTGTATGAAAAGGATCGTAACAACCAATTCCTCGAAGATACAGACCCTAATAAGTTTATCTGTAAGATGGGTGCTGAAGCTATCTATGATATGCTTCGTAACCTTGATTTGGACAAACTTTCATACGAATTGCGTGATAAAGCTAACACTGATACATCACAACAACGTAAAGCAGAAGCTTTGAAACGTTTGAATGTTATTGAATCGTTCCGTGCTGCTCGTCACCGCAATCGTCCTGAATGGATGATCCTTAAAACGTTGCCAGTTATTCCACCAGAATTGCGTCCATTGGTGCCACTTGATGGTGGTCGTTTCGCAACATCTGACTTGAATGACTTGTATCGCCGTGTTATCATCCGTAACAACCGTCTCAAACGTCTTATCGAAATCAAAGCACCAGAAGTTATTCTTCGTAACGAAAAACGTATGTTGCAAGAGGCAGTCGATTCATTGATCGACAACTCTCGCAAATCAAATGCAATGAAGACTGACTCTAACCGTCCTTTGAAATCTTTGACTGATAGTTTGAAAGGTAAACAAGGTCGTTTCCGTCAAAACCTCCTCGGTAAACGTGTTGACTATTCTGCTCGTTCGGTTATCGTCGTTGGTCCAGAATTGCAAATGCACGAGTGTGGTCTTCCTAAAGATATGGCAGCTGAACTTTACAAACCATTTATCATTCGTAAACTCATCGAACGTGGTATTGTAAAAACAGTTAAATCGGCTAAAAAATTCATTGACCGTAAAGATCCAGTTGTTTGGGATATTCTCGAACACGTAATGAAAGGTCACCCAGTGTTGCTTAACCGTGCTCCGACCCTTCACCGTCTTGGTATTCAAGCATTCCAACCTAAGATGATTGAGGGTAAAGCAATTCAACTTCACCCACTTTCATGTACTGCGTTCAACGCCGACTTCGACGGTGACCAGATGGCGGTTCACCTCCCACTTGGTAATGAGGCTGTTCTCGAAGCTCAAATGCTTATGCTCGCTTCTCACAACATCCTCAACCCTGCTAACGGTTCGCCTATTACAGTCCCTTCTCAAGATATGGTTCTTGGTCTTTACTATATCACTAAAGCTCGTAAGGGAGTGAAAGGTGAAGGCTTGAAATTCTACTCTCCAGAAGAGGTTGAAATCGCTTACAACGAAGGTGCTGTGGATATCCACGCTATCATCTCAGTGCGTACACAAGATGTAGATAAAGATGGTAACTTCGTAACACGTTTGGTTGAAGATACTACAGTTGGTCGTGTTATCGTTAACAAATTCGTACCAAAAGAGTGTGGTTATCTCAACGAATTGTTGTCTAAAAAATCTCTCCGTAATGTTATCGGTCGCGTAATCGAAACTTGCGGTGTGGCTCGTACAGCAAAATTCCTTGATGATATCAAAAATCTCGGTTATCAAATGGCGTTCCGTGGTGGTTTGTCATTCAACTTGGCCGACGTTATCATCCCTGAAGAAAAAGAAGCTCTCGTTAACTCTGGTTACGAAGAGGTAGAAAATATTATGAACGATTATAACATGGGTTATATCACTAATAACGAACGTTATAATCAAATTATCGACACTTGGACTCGTGTTAACAGCGAGTTGACAAATGTCGTAATGAAACAGCTCTCAGGCGACAACCAAGGTTTCAACTCAGTATATATGATGTTGGATTCTGGTGCCCGTGGTTCTCGTGAGCAGATTCGTCAGTTGTCTGGTATGCGTGGTTTGATGGCTAAACCTCAAAAAGCAGGTGCCGAAGGCGGTCAAATTATCGAAAACCCTATCTTGGCGAACTTTAAAGAAGGTCTTAGCGTGTTGGAGTACTTTATCTCTACTCACGGTGCGCGTAAAGGTCTTGCCGATACGGCGTTGAAAACTGCCGATGCTGGTTACCTCACTCGTCGTCTTGTTGACGTTTCTCACGACGTTATCATCAATGAAGAAGACTGTGGTACTCTCCGTGGCCTTGTAGCTACCGAAATCAAAAATAACGAAGAGGTTGTCGCTTCGCTCTACGAACGTATCCTTGGTCGTGTTTCTGTTCACGATGTTATCGATCCACTCACAGGCGACCTTATTGTTGCCGCTGGCGAAGAGATCATCGAATCAGCTGCTAAACGTATCGAAAAATCACCAATCGAACGCGTAGAAATCCGTTCAGTGCTCACTTGCGAATCTCGTCATGGTGTTTGTGCTAAATGTTACGGACGTAACCTTGCTACAGGCCGTATGGTCAACAAAGGTGAAGCTGTTGGTGTTATCGCTGCACAATCTATCGGTGAGCCAGGTACACAGTTGACACTTCGTACATTCCACGTCGGTGGTGTAGCTTCGAATATTGCAGTTGACAACGGTATTACATCTAAATACGATGGTCGCCTCGAAATTGACGAACTTCGTACTGTTGACGCTGAGGATGCAGCAGGCAACAAATATCAAGTAGTTGTAGGACGTTTGGCTGAGGCTCGTATTATCGACCATAACACAGGTATCGCACTTACAACACAAAATATTCCTTACGGTTCTAAACTCTTTATCCCTGCTGGTTCTGATATCAAGAAAGGTGATAAGATTTGTGAATGGGACCCATTCAACGCGGTTATCGTTTCTGAGGTCGCTGGTTCTGTTCAATTCGAATCTATGGTTGAAGGTTCAACTTATAAAGTAGAATCTGACGAAACTACAGGTCTTTTGGAAAAAATCATTACTGAATCTAAAGACAAAACTAAAGCTCCAGCAGCTCAAATTGTTGATAAAGCAGGTAATGTTCTCAAAACATACAACCTCCCAGTGGGTGCTCACTTGGTAGTTGATGCTAAACAAAAAGTTAAACCTGGTGATTTGATTGTTAAGATTCCACGTGCTGTAGGTAAAGCAGGTGACATCACCGGTGGTCTTCCACGTGTTACTGAGTTGTTTGAGGCTCGTAACCCATCTAACCCAGCTGTTGTAGCCGAAATCGATGGCGAAATCTCATTCGGTAAAATCAAACGTGGTAACCGCGAAATCATCCTTACATCACGTACAGGCGAAGAGAAAAAATACCTCGTACAATTGTCAAAACAAATTCTTGTTCAAGATGGTGACTATGTACGCGCAGGTACTCCTCTCTCTGATGGTGCTATTACTCCTTCAGATATCTTGGCTATTAAAGGTCCTACTGCAGTTCAAGAGTATATCGTGAACGAAGTACAAGACGTTTATCGCCTCCAAGGTGTGAAAATCAATGACAAACACTTCGAAGTTATCGTACGCCAAATGATGCGTAAAGTACAAATCGCTGATGCTGGTGATACTCGTTTCCTCGAAGGTCAAGTAGTTGACAAAATAGAGTTTATGGAAGAAAACGACCGTATTTGGGGCAAAAAAGTTGTTACCGATGCTGGTGATTCTACAAACTTTATGGCAGGTCAAATCGTAACAGCACGTAAACTTCGTGACGAAAATTCTGCTCTCAAACGTCGCGATATGCGTATAGTAGAAACACGTGATGCTATGCCTGCAACTTCACTTCAAATGCTTCAAGGTATCACACGTGCAGCTCTTCAAACTCAATCGTTCATGTCGGCTGCATCGTTCCAAGAAACTCCAAAAGTATTGAACGAAGCTGCTATCAACGGCAAAGTTGACCGCCTCGAAGGTATGAAAGAAAACGTTATCGTCGGTCATAAGATCCCTGCAGGTACAGGTCTTCGCGAATACGATCATTTGTTTGTTGCTTCACGCGATGAATACGAACGTATGTCAGAAGCAAGTCGTACTGTTACAGATCTTGAAGATGTTACTGATGAAATGAACTAACAATTAGTTATTATAAAAAAATCCTCTTATACGCATGTCGAATAAGAGGATTTTTTTGTATCTTTGCAAACGAAAAATAATTTGACTTTAGAAAAATATACACACTCTCATTGTGTATTCTCATCCTCTACCCTCAAGCAAGGTGCAAGCAACCTGTGCCGTAGAAAACGGTCAAAAACCGACACACACTCACAGTGTGTATTATTTGGCAAATTTTAAAAGCATATACTATGAATACATCTATTTTACATTGGTTGTCCGATTTTGGTCTACCTGTTTTGACGCACGAATGGCTCTATTGGGTTATTACCGTTACATGTGTAGCATTAATGGTTTATTTGGTTGATTTGCTTTGTCGTAAATTAGTGATGCCTGCTATACGAAAAGTAACAAAAAAAACAAATTTTAAGTGGGATGATATAGTGTTGAATGATTCAATGCTCAAAGATATGTCGCGTTTACTGCCTCCTATATTATTAGCTATTTTGTTGCCTATAATATTTATGCCGTTTAGTGTGGTGCTTGATTTTGTATTACGTGTTAATTATATCTATCTTGTAGCTGTTGTTGCTAAATTGATTTGTACATTCCTTTCGTCATTATATGATTTATCTTTGCATCACGAGCGTTTAAAAAATCACTCATTGCAAAGTATTTATCAGATGTTAAAAGTGTTGGTTATTTGTATAGCTCTAATTATTGTAGTGAGTATTCTTATTGATAAAAATCCAGGTTATATTCTTACTGCACTTGGAGCTTCAGCAGCTGTCTTGATGTTGGTTTTCAAGGATATGATTGTTGGGTTAGTGGCAGGAGTGCAACTTTCTGTTAATGACATGCTTCGTCCTGGAGATTGGATTGCTATGCCTAAATATGGAGCTGATGGTGATGTTATAGAGGTAAGTCTTACTACAGTTAAAGTGCAGAATTGGGATAAAACAATTACAACAATTCCTCCATATGCTCTTGTAAGCGATTCTTTCCAAAATTGGAGAGGAATGCAAGAAAGTGGAGGCCGTCGTGTGAAGCGTGCAGTTTATATTGACATGCGGTCAATTCAGTTTTGCACTGATGAGCAGATGAAAGAATTTGAAGTGAAAGGTTGGCTTGATGGGGTAGAGCGTGTTGATGGCTTCCCCGTTAACTTACATATTTTTCGTAACTATTTAGAGAAATATTTGCGTAATCATCCACGTGTTAATCAAAATATGACCATTATGGTGCGTCAATTGCAACCAACAGCGCAAGGTTTACCGCTTGAACTTTATTTCTTTTCTGATGGTACAGCATGGATTCCTTACGAACAACTTCAATCTGAAATTTTTGAGCATGTTTTTGCTATGTTACCAACTTTTGGACTTCGTATTTTCCAATCTCCAATGGGTATTGATTTTGCGAGAGATTTAAATTAACTTTTGTTGTATATAAGAATTCTTAGTTATTTGTTAGAGAAATTTATAGAAAAAATGAATTATATTAAAGTTGCGTTATAAGTTGGAACGAATGTTTAGAAAAAAATTCAAGTAATTTAGCAAGTAAGAAGTGTAAATAAGAATCTTTAAACACTATTATTATATGATAACCCCTATTTGTGTTATATTTGTATAGGAGATTGGGTAGATAGGGCGTTTATTCATTACATATAGAGAGATGCAAAAAAAATTGTATCTCTTTTTTTATTGCATATAATCATCGAAAAAACACGAAAAAAATGAAAAACACGAAAAAATCATGTTGCAAAACATGTTTTTCAGGTATAAAAACGCTAAAAAACGCTAAAAAAACATGGTGTATCCTATTGAAAAAGCAAAAAATATCAAATTTTTCTTTTTGAAATACAGCTATT
>JAZLDO010000024.1:0-4749 GCA_045614825.1 Candidatus Aphodosoma sp.
GCTCTCCCTCTTGGACTTGAACCAAGGACCCTCTGATTAACAGTCAGATGCTCTAACCGACTGAGCTAAGGAAGAATGTACTTTTAAACTATTGCTCTCCCTCTTGGACTTGAACCAAGGACCCTCTGATTAACAGTCAGATGCTCTAACCAACTGAGCTAAGGAAGAATGCTTTATTAAGTGCTGAGGTATTACCCTCAATTGCTCGGCAAAGTTACTGCTTTTTTTTGGTTTGACAAAATATTTCTGTAAAAAAGTTGAATATTTTTTTAATTTTATTTGTAATGTATTGATTAACAGAATTATTTTGATGTGGTGTTTTGTCGAAAAATATGTTGAAAAGCAGTTTTTATGCCGTTTATTTTATGTTTAAAAGTGATTTTAAGGCTTTACCTGTATGAGATTTTTCGCATTTTGCTACTTTTTCGGGTGTTCCACACACAACTACGTTGCCTCCGCGGGCACCTCCTTCGGGTCCGATGTCGATGATATGGTCGGCACATTTTATGACATTGAGGTTGTGTTCGATGATGAGAACGGTGTGTCCGCGCTTGATGAGAGCATTGAATGCGGTCATAAGTTTGCGTATATCGTGGGTGTGAAGTCCCGTAGTAGGTTCGTCGAAAATGAAGAATGTATGTTCTTGCGTTTCTTGTGATAGATAGTAGGCGAGTTTGACGCGTTGGCTTTCACCACCTGATAGTGTGCTTGAACTTTGTCCGAGGCGAACATAGCCAATACCGACATCTTGAAGGGGTTTTAGGCGTTTGACAATTTTTTTAGTAGTAGAGTCGGGGTGAGCTTCGAAGAATTCGATGGCTTGGTTGACTGTCATTTCGAGCACATCGTGGATATTTGCACCATGGAATTTGACGTCGAGGATGTCGTTTTTGAAGCGTTTGCCGTGGCAGGCTTCGCAAGGAAGCACAAGGTCTGCCATGAATTGCATTGGTACGGTTACAGTGCCTTCGCCTTGACAGATAGGGCAACGGCCGCCATCGACGTTGAAAGAGAAGTGGGCAGGCGTGAAGCCCATCTGCTTAGATAGTTGTTGGTCGGCGAATAGTTTGCGTATGTCGTCGTAGGCCTTGAGGTATGTAACAGGGTTTGAACGACTCGATTTGCCGATAGGGTTTTGGTCAACGATTTCGACACCTTTAATAAGGTGAAGGCTACCGGTGATAGAGCCGTAGTGGACCTTTTCGTCGATTTGTTGGTCAAGGGCACGGCGGAGGGCATTGTAGAGCACATCGCGCACGAGGCTACTTTTGCCTGAGCCAGAAACACCCGTTACGGCAGTCATGATGCCGAGAGGGAATTTTACGTCGATGCCTTTGAGGTTATTTTGAGTAGCCCCTTTGATTTCGATGTAGTTAGACGAGCGACGGCGAGATGACGGAGTTTCGATTTGGAGGTCGCCGGTGAGATATTTTAGTGTAAATGAGGAGTGAGGAGTGAGGAATGAGGAATTATTTTTTAATTCTTTAGTGTCCATTGTGAGTACTACTTCGCCACCGTGGCGGCCAGCTTCGGGGCCGATATCAATGATGTAGTCGGCTGCACGCATGATTTCTTCATCGTGTTCGACTACGATGACAGTGTTGCCAAGTTGTTGTAGTTGGCGGAGAACTTTGATTAGGCGTTCGGTGTCGCGAGGGTGCAGACCGATACTCGGTTCGTCTAATATATAAAGAGAACCTACGAGAGCCGAACCGAGTGAAGTAGCGAGGTTGATGCGTTGACTTTCGCCACCCGAGAGTGTGTTACTTTGACGATTGAGAGTAAGGTATTCAAGACCTACATCCATGAGGAATTCGAGTCGGGTAGTGATTTCGCGGATTAGTCGTTTAGCTATTTCGGCTTCGTGCTCAGGAAGTTGGAGCGAGGTGATGAATTTGTATAATTCGTTGATAGGCAAATCAACCAATTGGCTGATAGATTTACCATTGATTTTAACGTAATTAGCCTCTTTGCGTAGGCGAGTGCCATGGCAGTCGGGGCAGAGAGTTTTGCCACGATAGCGAGAGAGCATTACGCGGTACTGGATTTTATATTGTTGCGATTCAATCTCTTTGAATAGGTCGTTGAGCCCCATAAACCATTGATTGCCAGTCCAGAGTAGTTGTTTTTGAGCATCAGAGAGTTGGAAGTATGGTTTGTGGATAGGGAATTTGAATTTTTCGGCATTTAGGATAAGGTCGCGTTTGCCTTGGCCCATCACGGCACCGCGCCAAGGCATAACGGCATCTTGATAAATGCTAAGAGATTGGTCGGGGATGACAAGGTCGGGGTCGATACCAAGTATTTTGCCAAAACCTTCGCAAGTAGGGCAAGCTCCGAGCGGGTTGTTGAATGCGAACATGCGTTCAGAGGGTAGTTCGAACTTGATGCCATCGGCTTCGAATGCCTTTGAAAATTCGGTGTATTGCCATTCGTCGTTCTCTTTGTGGGCAATGGTGCAATAGTCCTTACCTTCGAAGAATGCAGTTTCGACCGAGTCGTAGAGACGGTTGCGAAGCTCGTTAGAGGTGTTGGCTGTTATGCGATCGACAACGAGATAGAGTTGAGAGTTGAGAGTTGAGAGTTGAGAATTGTCTGCGTTGTCTGATAGTATATCGGATATACGGATAAATTCGCCGTTCAGCATTAGGCGAGAGAATCCTTGTGAATTGAACGTTGAGAGTTGAGAGTTGAGAGTTGAGAGTTGAGTTTCGGTTTTGTTAGATTTAGTTGTATTTCGTCTTGTATCTCGTGTCTCGTGTCTTGTGTCTGTTATTGGTACGAGGATGACGGTAGTGGTGCCTTCGGGGAGGGATGTTATGTGGTTGATTACGTCATCTACGGTGTGGCGTTTGACCTCTTTGCCTGATTTAGGCGAGAAGGTGTGTCCTATGCGGGCATAGAGTAGTTTGAGGTATTCGTATATTTCGGTAGTAGTACCAACAGTCGAGCGAGGGTTGTTGTTGATAACCTTTTGTTCGATGGCGATGGCAGGTGGTATGCCCTTAATCATATCGACCTCAGGTTTGTTCATACGACCAAGGAATTGGCGTACATAGCTCGATAGTGATTCGACATAACGGCGTTGGCCTTCGGCATAGATAGTGTCGAAGGCGAGGGATGATTTGCCTGAGCCCGACAATCCTGTGATGACAATGAATTTGTTTCGAGGTATTTCGAGGTTGATGCCTTTGAGGTTGTGGACTCGGGCGTTTTTTATTATTATATTTTCGTTTTTTTCTTTCATTCTTTTGTTTTAACAGAAGTACATAATTCTGTTTATAGGCTTATAATCTTTGGGTTAGATTTTTTCATTTTGAGGATAATAGAGTTTTTTTAAGTACAAGCCTTGTGATTGATTTGTAATATTTTATGATATAGTGTATGTACTTATGTTTAAATTTAAAAAAACGTCTATTTTTCGATTTTAAGGATTGTGCCGAGTTCGGGGTTGAAGGTTATTTTTGTTGTTTTGTTGTTAGTTAACGAGGCATTGAGATATGTGGTGTAGCCGAATTGAGCGATAGGAAGAGTCGTTTGTGTAGTAAAATTAGGTGATTCTACTATAATTAGAGCTTTTCCTGGTACGTTGTAATAGAATCCTTTAGGTGCTTTTTCTTGTTTAGGGTCGGCGAGAGGAGCATTGTAGTAGGTGCCTTCTATATTGAGATAGATAGGTTCGCCGATGACATTCTTGGCTTCGATGAGGCCTTCGGCAGAACTAATGCGAGCGATGACATGGTCTTTAATGTCATCGTCGGGAGTGATGGTGTACTCTTTTGTAATTGTGTAGGTAGTGCTTTTGCCGATGAAGAATGCAATAAGTTCGGTTTCTTCTTTTTCGAGTTGAGCTAGCATAGTTTTAAGTGCTTCACCGTCGGGTAGTTGGTCGAGGTCGGCTGAGAGTAGGGCAGTGCGACTTTCGCGGATATGGTAGATTTGGCGTGCCACCATTTCAGCCATTTTAGGTATTGAAGTGGCAACGAGAGCATCTTCGTTGAGGACAGAGTAGTCGAATTGGGTGTTGTCTGATTTGTCTGATTTGTCTGATTTGTCTGACTTGTCTGATTTGTCAGACGGAGTGTTGATGCCAGCGATGATATTGTCGTGATAGTATGTGATATTGTTGGCTATGCCACGATTGTCGATTGCCACTTGGAACGTGCGATTAGGGTCGGTAATAGCATTCGATTTGATTTCGATGTTGTCTATTTGCCAAGTTTCGTTGTTGATAGTGATGATATCTTTAGTGGCAAGATAACGTTCGGCATATTGGTAGAAAGGACCAGGTTTTTCGATAGTGCAACGGGCTGTGATAACAATGTTTAGCTCGGTTTTTGGTAGTGAGTATGTGATGCCGTTGAGGTAGTCTTTAGTTGCGTCGAATGGGGTTACAGATGTTTGGGCATTTGATTGAAAGCTCAATGCACAATAAATAGCAGCAAGTAGCAAGTAGCGAGTAGCAAGATTGAAGATTTTCATAAGTTAAAATTGTTTCGTAATTACTATTAATCTGCAAAGATACAAATAATATTTGAAATTTGAAATTTGAAATTTGAAAAATTTATATTTGGGTAGTTTTTTGTGTAATTGTGGATAGGGTTATAGTATGTTTATAACCCGTTGGCGGAATTAATTTTTAATTTTACTAATAAAAATAGAACAAAAAAACAACAAAAAAGTTGCACATATCGTTGATTTTTAGTAACTTTATAGAGACCAAACAATAAAAAACTAAAAATTTTCAAC
>JAZLDO010000025.1:0-6460 GCA_045614825.1 Candidatus Aphodosoma sp.
GAGAGGCTTTGTTTGCCAATCCGAGAAATGCAGCTTCGGGTACGTTGAAATTGCAAAATTCGCGCACTGTAGCCAAACGAAACCTAATTGCACAGGTTTATAATGCGCAGATTACAGATAACAGATTACAGATAACAGATAACAGAGGACAGAGTGTTGGGGATGGAGTAACTGCTCATTCCTCACTCCTCATTCCTCATTTAAACACTCATTATGGAACATTGCAGTGGGCGAAGCAGTTGGGTATGCCTGTGAGCGATACGACAAGAGTGTGCAAGTCGATTGATGAGGTGATGGAATTTATTGCCTATTGGGATGTGGAACGCAAGAATTTGCCTGTGGCTACGGATGGTATTGTGTTGAAGGTTAACGACCTAAATCTACAGAAAAATCTTGGTTTTACGGCAAAATCGCCACGTTGGGCAATTGCATATAAATTCCAAGCAGAAAGAGCATTGACTCGATTAAATTCTGTTTCATACCAAGTAGGTCGTACAGGAGCCATTACGCCAGTGGCAAATCTTGAGCCAGTGCAATTGTCGGGTACAGTAGTGAAACGCGCTTCATTGCATAATGCCGATATTATAGCAGGACTTGATTTGCATATCGGTGATATGGTGTATGTTGAAAAAGGTGGCGAAATAATACCAAAAATTACAGAAGTAGATGATTCGCAACGAAAAGAAGACGCAGAACGTGTGGTGTTTATAGAAAAATGTCCTGAATGTAGCACTGAATTGGTACGTATAGAAGGTGAAGCGGCGCATTATTGTCCTAATGAAACAGGTTGTCCTCCACAACAAAAAGGTAAGATAGAACACTTTGTAAGCCGTAAGGCAATGAATATAGATGGATTGGGTAGTGAGACTATTGCGATGTTGTATGATCGTGGGTTGATACATGACGTGGCAGATTTATATACTTTGACTATAGGCAAATTGGCGCGTATGGAGCGCTTAGGTGAAAAATCGGCACAAAATATAGTTGATGCAGTGCAGAAATCGATAGAAGTGCCATTTGAGCGCGTGCTGTTTGCCCTCGGAATACGATATGTAGGCGAGACGGTAGCCAAGAAATTGGCTGCTGCATTTGGATCGATGCAGGCGTTGTCGGTGGCTAAGCGAGAAGAACTCATAGCCGTGGATGAGATAGGCGAAAGGATAGCTGATAGTTTGATAGAATATTTTGATGATATGAGAAATATGCAACTGATTGAACGTTTGCAGAATTTTGGAGTCAAAATGGAAGGACGAGTTGCTCGAGCAGAGTTGTCGAATAAATTAGAAGGCTTGACTATCGTAATAAGTGGTACATTCGAACATCACTCGCGCGACGAATACAAAGCAATGATTGAGGCGCATGGAGGAAAGAATGGTAGCGGAGTAACGTCGAAAACGTCATTGTTATTGGCAGGAGCAAACATGGGTCCCGCAAAACTCGAAAAAGCAGAAAAACTTGGAGTGAAGATTATATCGGAAACTGAGTTTTTAGAAATGGTGAATTAAGATGTTTTTTAAACATAAGTACATATTTTATGTTTGTAGGCTTATAAATTGCAATATCTATTTTGAAATTTAATAAGGATAATCTATTTTTTAAGTACAAAAAATTATGTATTTAATATTGAAAGAGAATTTTGTACTTATGTTAAAATAAAAATACTATGCTAAAACGAATAAGACAATATTTTTTTAATAGAGCGGTAAAAAAAGTGGCGAGGGTATCGCATTATCGTTCATGGGATAATATTCGCACTATATTGGTATTGTTCGAAAGCGACCATCAAGAAAAAAATCAAGAAGCACGCAATCTTATAAAGAAATTACAAGCTGAAGGCAAAAAAGTTGTAGCGTGTTGTTATGTTGATAAAAAGAAAGCAGAAACAGCCACACTTGATACTTATGTTGTATTAGATCGCAGTCAAGTGAATTGGTTAAAACGCCCTAAAGAAGAATTTATGCAACCGTTGAAGGCACAATTTGATGTCGTAATGGATATGACAGAAACAGATTGTTTGCCATTGAAATATGTATTATTGCAAGCTAAAAGTGATTTCCGCTGTGGTAAGAGTTGTGGTGATAATAGTTTGTATGACTTTGTAATAGAAATGCCACCGCATCCACTCGATGCCAAAACCGGTATGCCACGCATGGACTACGACTTTATAGGCAAATTAGGTGAGCAAATTATTCGCTATCTGAAAATGATAAAATAAATAAGCAATACCCACTCACAGTGTGTACTCCTTTGCCCAATCCTCAAGCAAGGTGCAAGCAAACTGCAAGCAAGAAAACAATCAAAAACCGACACACACTCACAGTGTGTATTTACAGAGAAAAAACATGAAAAAAATACTACTAATCATCATATCTACACTATTGTGTTTTGTTTCAAACGCACAATTATTGTATGAAATATCGGGCAACGGACTCACCAACCATAGCTATCTATTTGGCACTCACCACATGGTGCCTGTTGAAACAGCAACCAAAATAGAGGGTCTTTTTCGAACCTTCAATGATTGTAGTGCCGTAATAAGCGAATTTGTTGATGATAATCCCGAAGAGATGCAACGCCAAATACTTGCCTCATCGAAGATGGATCAGAGTATCTTCAAATTACTTTCACCAGAAAATGAAGCACTATTAGATTCAGCATTGCAAGCAGAACTTAGTTTGTCGTTATCCAATGTACAGTATATGCGTCCAAACGTGATTGCAATGATATATGAAATGACTGTGTGTGAGCGTGTATTGAAATCGCAAGCAGGGGATATGGCAATGGATTCATATTTTCAAGTGGCAGGTTCAGAATTAGGTAAAGCGGTGTATGGATTAGAAACTATAGATGACCAATTGAAGATGTTGTTGCGCTCAATTCCTATCGAACGACAAGCTGAAATTCTTGTGGAGACTATTCGCAATAGCAAAAACATAAAAAAAGAAAACGAACGACTCGATTCTCTTTACACCTCAGGCGACCTAAATGCACTATATAACATGCTTGTAGAGGCAGAAGATATGACCGAAGCCGAGAAATTTTTGCTCGTAGATGAGCGTAATCATGATTGGCTACCGAAAATAGAGAAACACATAAAACAAGAGCCATGCTTTATTGCTGTAGGAGCATTGCATTTGCCAGGTAATGATGGATTGATAAACCTATTACGCAAAGCAGGCTACAAAGTGAAAGCAGTTAAATAAAAAGTTGAAATGTGAAAGTTAATACTGAACGACAATTTTCAACTTTCAAATTTAAGTATATGAACTTTTCAAATAAATTAGTAGGAATGGGTGTGGCACTTGTCACTCCGTTCAAAGAAGATATGAGTGTCGATTATGAAGCACTCGAAATATTGGTGGAATTTCAGTTGCGTAATGGCACTGACTATTTGGTCGTGCTCGGTACAACAGGCGAAACTCCTACATTAAGCGACGAAGAAAAACAGAATATAATCAATACTGTTGTGCGTGTAAATGCAGGTCGTGTACCTATTGTATTAGGTATTGGCGGTAATAATACAATGGGTGTAGTGGAGCAAATACGTAAAACTGATTTCACTAATATAGATGCCATTCTTAGTGTATCGCCTTATTACAACAAACCATCGCAAGAGGGTTTGTATCAACACTATAAGACAATAGCCGAAAGCACTTATATGCCTATTATCATATATAATGTACCGGGACGAACAGGAGCTAATATCGCCGCCGAAACTACGCTTCGTTTGGCTCACGATTTCCAAAATATCGTAGCAATCAAAGAGGCATCGGGTAATTTCAAGCAAATCGACGATATTATAAAAAATAAACCGGCTAACTTTATGGTTATTTCGGGCGATGATGGTATCACATTCCCTTTGATAACACTTGGAGCCGTAGGTGTTATCTCGGTAGTGGGTAATGCCTTCCCTAAAGAGTTTTCGCGTATGGTGCGTCTTGCATTGCGTGGCGACCTCGAAGGTGCTCGTCGCATCCACTATAGCTTTGTGGAGATGATTGAACTTCTATTCGTCGATGGCAATCCAGCTGGAGTTAAGAGTGTATTATCGTGCATGGGATTGATAAATAACGTATTACGCTTACCTCTCGTACCAACCAAAACTACCACACTCGAAAAAATACAAGACGTATTGAAAACACTTAGTTAGATTTTTTTATAACATAAGTACATAAATTTTATTTGTAGGATTACTATTTATAGCAAGACCAAAAATATATATGTACTTCTGTTAAGAAACAAAAACATAATGCGCAAAATAGTAATCTTCATAATATCATGCATATTGAGCCTAACATTAAATGCTCAACTCAATACCGACCGATTGACTTCAATAGGTCGAAATGCGCTATATTTTGAGGATTATGTGCTTTCTATTCAGTATTTTAATCAAGTAATCAAAGCAAAACCATATCTCATAGATCCATATTATTTTCGCTCTATAGCAAAGATTCAGTTGGAAGACTATGTAGGTGCTGAGGCTGATTTGGATATTGTAATTGAACGCAATCCGTTCATACACATGGCTTATTATGCGCGTGGATTTGCTAAAAAGCGTTTAGGCAAATGGGACGAAGCAATAGCAGATTTTAATCAAGCTCTTGTGCATGCTCCCGATAATTCGATTTATATCATCAATAGAATTGAGGCGTATGATGAATTAGAACGATATGATGAAGCATTGGCGGATATTGATTTCTTGGTGCGTCGTTCGCCTAAAGCAACTGAATTGCAATTTGAAAAAGGTCGATTGCAATTGATAAGTAAAGATACATTAGGAGCTTTAGAGACATTCGATCACTTGGTTGAGATAGATAAATATAATCCAGAAGCGTGGGGAGCTCGTGCGTTGTTGAACATTATAATGGAAAAACGTAATGAAGCGTTAGAAGATTATAATCAGTCGATTAAGCTAAAAACTCGTAATCCTAACGCCTATATAAATCGTGGGATTCTTAATTACGAAAAGCATAAATATCGTCAGGCATTAGCCGATTACGACAAGGCTATTGAGTTGGATTCGGTGAATGTTGGAGCATTGTTTAATAGAGCTTTGTTGCGCAACGAAGTGGGGGATTATCATAGTGCAATTGACGATTTAGACAAGATACTTTCGCTCGATGCTACGATGTCAGAGGCTTTGTATCAACGTGCAATAATCAATGCCCATCTTGGCAACAATCGTGAGGCAATAGATGATTTTACTACAATAATCGAACGACATCCTAATTTTATACCTGCGCTATATGCTCGTGCAGAGATGTATGACAGATTAGGTAATGCCAAAAAAGCTTTTACCGATAGAGATAATGCCTATAAAATCAAAGAGAAGCATAAAAATGGGCAGGATGAGGAGAATATAGACACATCGGCAAAAGTAGCAGTAGATGTGGATGATGAGTCGGTGATTAAGGGAATAGCCCAGTTATTTGCTACAAATGCCGACTCAGATGGAGCAAAAGAGGGAATTCGTGGATACGTGCAAAATCAGGCAGTAGCACTTAACAATCAGCCAAATATAGTGCTTACTTACTATCAAAAACCAAATAACGATTTGCCAATAGAGCGTTATAATCCTGAGTTATTGCAAAAATTGAATGCAGCAAGAATATTACGTGCACCGGCTTATTTGGTTAGCGACGAAATCAAACTTTCGGAAGGTATGATTGC
Organism: Candidatus Aphodosoma sp.; assembly: GCA_045614825.1. GTDB lineage: Bacteria > Bacteroidota > Bacteroidia > Bacteroidales > Paludibacteraceae > Aphodosoma. Next base: position 5,671 of record JAZLDO010000025.1, read on the forward strand.
TTATCATTTTGCATCGATAGATGAATTATCATCGATCATTGCAGGACGAATGAATGAAGCAAACCTTTATCTGGCTCGTGCGTATGATTATGCTTTAGTTCAAGACTTTAGCAATGCTATTGAAGACTTTTCAAAAGCGATATTCATAGATGGACAAAATGCGTTGGCATATTTTTCACGTGCAAATATACGCTATAAGAAATTAGAATTTAGTGTAAATAATGAAAATGCAGAAAACGCAAATACGCAAGACACCTATCGTTATGAATACGAAATGATAATGCGCGACTATGATAAAGTGATAGAATTAGCTCCTGATTTTGCGTTTGTATGGTATAATCGTGCTAACTTATTGGCGCATCAAAAAGACTATCAAGCAGCGGTAGTCAATTATACTAAAGCTATTGAATTAGAAGATGACTTTAGTGAAGCCTATTTCAATCGTGCATTGACATATCTGTTGTTAAATCAACGAGATAAAGCAATCAACGACCTATCCAAAGCAGGAGAATTAGGTATTTACAAAGCATATTCAATTTTGAAGAAACTCCAAAATCAATAAAAGTGTAGGGACGCAGCGCGCTGCGTCCTCGACGAGTGAAACGAGTAAATTTCTTGCTACTCGCTACTCGTTACTAAATATCTAACATAATAATAGTAGGACGGCTTGTCGCTGCAGTCCTTGAGGCTGAAGAGGAAAGTCCGGGCAACACAGAGCACCATACTTCTTAACGGGAAGTGGGCCGTGAGGTTCAAGTCAATGTAACAGAAAATAACCGCCTCTTAACTG
>JAZLDO010000026.1:0-13169 GCA_045614825.1 Candidatus Aphodosoma sp.
TTTCAGAGTTTTAATCTCTTGAATTTCAAGACTGCGTTGGAGAATGTGGCATTGCCGTTGTATTATCAAGGTGTGTCGCGTAAGAAGCGGAATGCGATTGCGTTGGAGTATCTTGACAAGGTGGGGTTGAAAGATTGGGCAGACCATTTGCCTAATCAGTTGTCGGGTGGTCAGAAACAGCGTGTTGCTATTGCTCGTGCGCTGATTGCCAAGCCGAGAATAATACTTGCCGATGAGCCTACGGGTGCGTTGGACTCGAAGACATCGCAGGAGGTGATTGATCTGTTGCGAGATGTGTCGAAGAATGAGGGTATTACGATGATTATCGTTACTCACGCTCCTGAAGTTGCTGAGCAAACAGACCGTATTATTCAAATTCGAGATGGTGTTATTGTGTGATTTTTTTTACATAAGTACATAATTTATTTATTGGACAAAGTGTTTAAGCTGTTTTGTTTGGTTTATAAGGTCTGAATTTGTTTTTTAAGTACATGCCCTAAAGCATGAAAATTACTAATTACAAGGCATGTACTTGAAAAAGTTGTTATCCTGATAGAATTAGAAATACAGATAATAATTTGTAAACCTGTAAATTAGTTCTGTACTTCTGTTAAAATAATAGAGAATAGAATATGTTTGATATTTTTGAGGAGATATTTGCGGCATTGAAGATGAATCGTATGCGTACGTTTCTGACAGGGTTTGCCATAGCATGGGGTATATTCATGTTGGTGGCACTGTTGGCTGTGGGCAATGGGTTCAGTAATGCGATGTTTGCAAATTTCAACTATATGTCGCAGAACACAGTGTCGCTCTACGCAGGGCGTACGTCGATGCCATACGGGGGGCGACAAAAGGGGCGTCAGATACGATTTACTATGGCAGATTGTGAGTGGATGCAGAAGCATTTGGAGGGGTGTAGCTCTTTGGTGCCGATATTCAATTTGTGGTCAGGCTCAATCACATACGGCACATTGCAATTCGATGCTAACATAACAGGCGTGAATGAGTTGTATCGCGATTTGCGGGTGTTGGAGGTGAAGCATGGACGATTTGTGAATGCGATGGATATGCACGAAAGGCGCAAAGTGGTGGTAGTTGACGAAAATACGGCACGCAAGCTGTTTGGTGCAGCAGAATTGGCAGTAGGCAAGATGGTGCGATTGACTAATGGTGTTGTTTTCCAAGTGGTTGGTGTGACTGAAGCCGAATATGAAGACTCGCGTCCGTCGATATTTATTCCGCTTGCGACAGCTAATGTGATATATAATCCGTCGGGGTATGTCTCTGATGTGTCGTATAAGTTGAATGGAATAGAGAGTGCCGATGAAGCTAAGGCGTATGGCGAAAGATTGCGAGAGCAATTGGCGCAATATTATGGTTATGACCCTGCCGACCGCAATGCAATTTGGATTGCGAATAGAATAGAGAGTTATGAACAATCGAAGATGATATTTAATGGCATTTCGATGTTTATTTGGGTGATAGGTATTGGTACGCTGATGGCTGGTATAGTGGGAGTTAGTAATATTATGCTGATTACGGTGAAAGAGCGCACGCGCGAGTTTGGTATTCGTAAAGCATTGGGTGCTACACCAAATAGCATATTGGGATTGGTGGTGCTTGAGTCGTTGATTATCACATTGATTTTTGGCTATATAGGCATGATGATGGGTATAGGGTTGTCGGAATTGTTGTGCGTGTTTTTCCCCGAAGGCGGAGGTTCGAGTATGCAACCGAAATTTATGTCGAATCCGACAGTTGATTTAGGCATTGTGTTTTCGGCAACAATGGTGCTTGTTGTGGCAGGCGTGTTGGCTGGATATATGCCAGCGAGAAATGCGGTGAAAATTAAGCCGATTGAGGCGATGAACGCTAAATAAGGAACAAGGAATAAGGAGCAAGGAGTAGGGTTATGAATATTTTTGATTTAGATAATTATCAAGAGATTTGGCATACGATAACACGCAATAAGAGTCGGAGTTTGTTGACGGCTTTTGGGGTGTTTTGGGGCGTGTTTATGTTGGTTGTGATGGTGGCACTTGGTAGTGGCATCAGTCGAGGCATTATGGGGCAACTTGATGGTGTGGCACAGAATACTTCGATGATGTCTCCAAGTAATACGTCAATGCCATATAAAGGATTTAAGCGTGGTCGTTCGTGGAACATACATTCCGACGACTTAGTGGCAATGGAGCGTGAATTTGAGGAGTTGAAATACATTTCGCCTGTGATGTTTGTGAATAATGTTGGTAAGGCAACGAGGGGAACAAAATCGGAAGAGTATCGTATGATGGGGCATGATGCCAACTATTTTAAGATGTATCCGTTGAAAATTGTGCAAGGGCGTTGGATTAATGATATAGACATTCGTGATGCTCGAAAAGTGTGTGTGATAGGTAAAAAGGTGTTGAATGACCTCTATAAACCAGGTGAAAATGCAGTGGGTACATTGTTGAGAGTAGGTAGTTCGTACTATACCGTGATTGGGGTAGTAACAAAGACAACTGATGGTGTGAATTTTTTTGGTGTTACAGATGAGATGTTGTTGGTGCCATATACTACGGCTCAACGAATTCAAAATAGTGGCGATGTCGTTCATTGCTTGTGTATTACGGCGCATGATGATGTAGAGATTGGGGACGTAGAAAAGCGCGTGGCGGCATTTGTCAAAGAGCGCAATTTGGTGAACCCCGATGATGAGGCGGCAATGTGGGTGATGAATTTGAAGAAGATATTTGATTCGTTCTCGATGTTGTTTGGTGGGTTGAATTTCTTGGTGTGGATTGTGGGGTTAGGCACTCTGTTGTCGGGTGTGATTGGGGTTAGTAACATTATGCTTGTTACGGTGCGCGAGCGCACACAAGAGATTGGTATTCGTCGCGCTTTAGGGGCAACTCCGTTTACTATATTGAAACAGATAATGAGCGAAAGTGTAGTACTTACGGCACTTGCGGGATTGACAGGTTTGGTGTTTGCGGTGTTGGTATTGAGTGTGGTTGATATGGTTATGGCAATGCAACCTAATGCGTTTTTGCCATCAATTCAGTTGCCATTTTCGCTTTCTATAATTGCGTTGTTGGTCATTATACTTGCAGGCATGTTTGCTGGTTATCTGCCTTCTAAGAGAGCCCTCAGCATCAAAGCTGTCGAAGCACTTCAAGATGAATAATTATTTTTAACATAAGTACAAAATTTATGTTTGTAGGTTTATAATTTAATATGTCTTTTTTTTAGTTTTGTGAGGATAAATATTTTTTTAAGTACATGCCTTAAGTTATAAATTATTAATTATAAGGTTTGTACTTAAAAAAAACAATAAAAATCCTCTAAAATTATTCAATTACAAACGAACTTATTTATCTCTAAAATTAAATTTGTACTTATGTTAAAATCTAAAAATATTATAAATATGAAAAAAGTAATTAGAATTTTTGTGTTCGTCCTTTTGGGGCTTGTGGTGATTGGCACTTTTGTGTATCTCTATCAAAAGTCGCGTCCAGAGGTGAAAGAGTATCAAATCATCACTCCAACTGTGCAGTCGCTTTCGAAGAAAACTATTGCTACAGGTAAAATTGAACCACGTAACGAGGTAGAAATCAAGCCACAAATATCAGGTATTATTAGTGAGATATATAAAGAGGCAGGCGAAATGGTACATGAGGGCGATGTAATAGCTCTTATCAAAGTTATTCCTGAAATGGGTACACTTAATTCAGCCGAAAGTCGAGTGAATATTGCTAAAATCGATTTCGAACAAGCCAAGATAGACTACGACCGTGCCGATAAATTGTTTGAGAAAAAGGTGCTTTCGGCAGAAGAGTTTGAAAAAGAACGTGTTGCCTATAACAAAGCCAAAGAGGAGTATCAAAATGCAGTAGATAATCTCGAAATTATCCGTGATGGTATTGCTAAAAGTTCGGGAGGATATAGCAATACACAAATTCGTGCCACTATTTCGGGCTTGATACTCGATGTGCCTGTGAAGATAGGTAATTCGGTGATACAGAGTAACAACTTTAATGACGGTACAACAATCTGCACTATTGCCGATATGAGCGATATGATATTCAAAGGAAGCATTGACGAGAGCGAAGTGGGTCGTATTCGCGAAGGGTTGCCTATCGTGCTCACTATCGGTGCTTTACAAGACATGAAGTTCGATGCAGTGCTCGAATATGTGTCGCCAAAAGGTGTAGAGGAGAGTGGTGCTGTGATGTTCGAAATCAAGGCAGCGGCTCAGATTCCCGATTCAGTCATGGTTCGTGCAGGCTATAGTGCCAATGCCGAGATTATTCTTATGCAACGTAATAATGTCCTCGCAATCCCTGAAGGTGTAGTCGAGATGGTTGGCGACTCAGCCTTTGTATATCAACTTGATACTACAATCACTGCAGAGCAAAAATTCAACCGCATCCCTGTTACTATCGGCATGTCAGATGGTCTTAATATCGAAATAGTTGATGGCATAGAGCCTGATGCAAAACTTCGTGGAAACCTTAAATAATATTCTTTATTTCAACAGAAGTACAGATTTTATATTAGTAGGCATACAAATTATTATTCTGTATTTAATAGTTTTGTGAGGATGGTTTTCTTTTTTAAGTACATAAATTTAGTTATAATAACTAAATTTTACTTGTTAATTTCAAGATTTGTACTTAAAAAATATTTTAAGCGCTTATAAATTTTTGGTAGATAGTATAATATATTTGTCCCAAAAGTTAAATTTGTACTTTTGTTAAAATTAAAATAGTATGAAAAAAATATTAATGATTTTATTGTGCTTTGTGCATTATGCATTGTGCATTGGACAAGGGTGGAGTCTTGATTCTTGTATCGCCTATGCCCAACAGCAGAGTTACAGCGTGATACGTGCAAATATGGCAGTTAAGAATGCCGAGATAGCCGAGCGTAGTGCGCGTCTTGCTATGACTCCATCTGTCAATGCAGGCATTGGAGAGAATCTCTCGTTTGGTTTAGTTGAAGGGGCTAATAATATACGCGAAAATCGTACTCAATCTACGACCTCTTTCAATGCTTCAGTATCAATGCCTCTATTCACAGGTTTGCGCATCTCTAATCAAATCAAGCGCACTGGTGCTGAACTTCAAGCTGCTTTGGCTGAAGTCGAAAGTGCGAAAGATAATGTAGAGTTGAATGTTATAACATATTATCTTCAAGCGATGTATTTTCGCGAAATGCAATTGGTACAAAAACAGCAATTAGTATTGTCGGAACAATTGTTGGAACGCACGCAAGTGTTGGTTGCTGAGGGGAGGAAAAGTGAAAGTGAACTCTATGAGGTAGAGGCACAAGTAGCCCAAAATCGTCAAGCACTGACCGAAGCTGAAAATAGTTATCGCTTAGCCTTAGTGGACCTTTGTCAGTTGATAAATTATAAAGAGATAGAGAAATTTGAGATTGAAATGTCCGAAAATTCTCAATTCTCAACTCTCAACTCTCAATTCTCAACTCTCCTTCCAACTCCAGATGAAGTTTTTGCGCATGCTTTAACTAATCAACCTTCACTTGAAGTACAACGCAATAGGGTAGAGAGTGCTGAATTTGCAATCAAAGAGACTAAAGCCGAGTTCTATCCACAACTTAACCTTAATGCCTCTTGGGGTACAGGGTATTACCATACATTCAATGGTAATAATCCTGCATTTGGCAATCAATTTGTTAACAATGGTAGCGAAGTGATTGGTCTTTCGTTGAATATTCCAATTTATAACCGTATGCAAGTGCGTCATGCCCTCAAGCGTCAGCAAATTGCTTTGGATGAAGCACGACTCACAGAGCAAGAACTCACCGATCGCCTCTACAAAGATATTCAATCTGCTTACTACAATGCCCTTGCAGCTAAAGATAAATACGAAGCTGCTCAAAAAAGTCGTGAGGCAGGTACAAAGGCGCTTGAGTTTGCTGAAAGTAAATATGAATTAGGTCGCCTAAGTACCTACGAATATAACGAAGCGCAAACTCGCCTCTATCGTGCCGAAGCTGAAGAGACACAAGCAAAATACGAGTATCTCCTTCGTACTCGAATTTTAGAGTTTTATATGAGATGATAGATGCAAATCTCAACTCCTCGTGGAGTATATATGATTAATCTTAGTGGCGAACTCAAAAAGTTGTTTCATAACAACTATTAATAAAAATAAGAGGCTGTGTCAAAATGTAAATTTTGGCTCAGCCTCTTTTATATGCGTCAGAATTCTTGCGATAAGCGAAAACAAAAGAAGTTTTATTTGTTTTGATGAGCGAAGCAAGAATTTAAAGAATGTTTAAAGTGCAAGGCGTTGAAATTTAAGTCGTAAGGAGTGTACTGAAATACATGATTGAGACTTAATATTGAAGTCCGTCTTTAAACGAAAGCAGAGTCAAGTTCTCTATGACTATGCTGAGTGTTGACGGACTCGATAAAATCAAAACAACGCAGCAATTTGGGCGTTATGACACATCGTAGTTTTTGTTGGGTTATTTATTTTTCTTCTTCATCGACTTGTTGCATAATTTCTTCGATGTAGTTGAGAAGCTCATCGCGGCCTTGTGCTTTTTCGGATGATGTTATGAACATTGGAGGTAGAGCTTCCCACTCTTTGAGAAGTTCGTTTTTGTAATTTTCGATGTTTGACATGAGGCGTGAGTGACTCAATTTGTCGGCTTTGGTGAAAACGATTGAGAATGGTATGCCTGATTCGCCTAACCAGCGCATAAATTCAACATCGATTTGTTGTGGTTCGTGGCGGCAGTCGATGAGTACGAATAGGTTTGTAAGTTGAGTACGGAAGAGTATGTAGCCGTCAATGATACCACGCAATTTGCGGCGTTGTTCTTTTGAAGCACGAGCATAACCGTAACCAGGTAAATCGACAATATACCATTGTTTGTTGACTAAAAAGTGGTTTATCAATAGCGTCTTACCTGGTTTTGATGATGTTTTCGCCAAATCAGGGTGTTGCAATAGCATGTTGATGAGCGACGATTTGCCAACATTGCTTCGTCCGATAAAAGCAAACTCGTGTAGGCGTCCCTCTGGACAACGTTTGTAGTCGGTGTTCGATATTACGAACTCAGATGAGCTTATGTGCATTTTATATAGTGTTTAGTTATTAGTTATTAGTTATTAGTGGGTTTTTATTAATTTTCAATTTTTTTTGCCAAAGGCTTAAAGAGCTTCGGTTCTTAATTCTCTATTTTTTATAACAAATAGTCCGCAGAATGTGATAATTCCATTAAGGAGTAATAATTCATATCCCCATTGGTAGTTGAGATAATTAGTTGTGAGGGTATTTATTATGTAGCAAAGTATGGGTGATGCTATGGCTATGAGAGGTACTAAACGGTCGCGCACTTGATAGCGTGTGAATAGTCCGAAGGTAAATAGTCCAAGTAGTGGGCCATAGGCATAGCCAACGATGGTATATATGGTGTCGATGATAGAACGATTTTGGGTGTAGCCAAATAGTATTACAATAGTAGTAAATATGGTACATACTGCTATGTGGAGTAATTGGCGACGTGAAGTGTTATCTTTCCATTTGAATATATCGACTGATAGGGTAGTGGTGATTGAAGTGAGAGCTGAGTCGGCGCTAGAAAACGAGGCTGATATGATACCTAATACGAAGCAAATACCCGCTATAGGCGACATGATGGTCGAAGCTACCATAGGCATAATTTTGTCAGGTTCGGTAGGTAGTATGATGCCTGAATGTTGTGTGTAAATTATTATTAATGAGCCTAAAAGTAATAGTATGAAATTGATAGGTAAGAAAGCAATGCCATAACTCAACATGTTCTTTTGACTTTCGCGTAGTGTGCGACATGTGAGATTTTTTTGCATCATGTCTTGGTCTAATCCTGTCATTACAATGACGATAAATATACCACTAATGAATTGTTTCCAAAAGTATTGTGTTGAAAATAGGTCGTCAAAAATAAAAGTGGTAGTGGTATTGCTGAATAGAAGAAGTTTTGTGATGGGAAGTTGTGCATTGAGTTTCCATGCTTCGTAGCACATCACGCAAATAGCCACTATAAAAAATAGAGTTTGTAGAGTGTCGGTCCATACAATGGTTTTAATTCCTGCACGATGGGTATAAAGCCAAATTATGGCAACGCAGATTATTACTGTAAGCCAAAACGGAATATTCCATTCATCGAATATAAAATGTTGTAGTACAAGCACTGCAATATACAATTTTGTAGCTGAACTAACCATTTTGGCTATAACGAAAAACATAGACCCTGTATGGTATGATGATGAACCGAAACGGGTGTTGAGATATTCGTATATGGATGTAAGTTTTAGGCGATAGTAGAGTGGTAGTAATATATATGCCACAGCGATATAGCCGAAAAAGAAACCAAGGCAAGTTTGTAGGTAAGTCCATCCTGAGTTAGTGACCATGCCTGGTACTGACACTACACTGATGCCACTAATCGATGCTCCAATCATACCAAAGGCTACTACGTACCATGGCGAGCGGTGATTGGCATTGAAAAACTCTTCGTTGTTAGATGTACCTTTGTGTGATGTTAGATATCCAACACCAAGCAAAATAGCGATATATGTTAGTAGGATGGTTAGGTACATTTTTAATTAAGAGTTAAGAGTTATTTGACTATATCGTTCTTTGATTTTTTTTAGTCCGGCACGTTGCATAGGGCTGAACTTTAGGTGTTTGTTGAATTCTGAGCGTGATATTGTAGTCCAATCTATTTCGAAGATGCCTTCGATTGGCATAAGTTCGGGATGATTGTGGGGATGGGCAAATCTGTTCCATGGACATGCTAATTGGCAGCGATCGCATCCATAGAGGGTATTGCTTGCTAGTTCTCTTAACTCTTCATCTATTTTCCCTCGCTTCTCTATTGTTTGATATGAAAGACAACGTCGTGCGTTAATGGTTTTATTTTCAAGTATTGCTTTTGTTGGACAAGCTTCAATACATCTTTTGCATGTACCACAATGGTTTTCTATTGGTTTGCTCGGTTCTAATTCTAAGGTAGTAATGAGAGTACCAATGAATGAGAAAGTGCCAAGCTTAGGATTCACAAGCATTCCATTGCGTCCAATCCATCCAAGTCCTGCACGTGCTGCCCAATATCGTTCTAACACAGGTGCCGAGTCGCAAAATACTACATATTTATGTGGCGAAACTTTGTTTATTTCTTCTGCCAATTCTGTTAGTTTCGATTTGACAATATGATGATAGTCATTGCCGTAGGCGTAGGCGGCAATTTGTGGTTGCTCTTTTGGTTGCCATTGGTGAGGATAGTAGTTCATCAGCACCATAATCATTGACCGAGCCTTTGGCAATAATTCGCAAGGATTAGCTCTTAACTCAATATTGCGTGCCATATATTGCATTTCGGCATGATAATTATGGGCAAGCCACTCTTTCAAGTGTGCAATTTCCTGCTCAATTGGCTCAATACGGGCTACTCCCCAAGCATCGAAATGAGTTGAGACAAGCGAATTAAGTGTAGAGTGTTTGAGCATAAAACTATTTTGTAAGTCTATTTATCTCTTTTTCTATATTTTCGTGGTTGTAGCGACCGATGATGTTACCTTCTTTGTCCATTAAGAAGAAAGTGGGCAATTCGCTTATATTATATGTAGATAGTAGTATAGATTGTACCGAAGCTTCGTCTCTTACACATACCCAAGGAATATTGCGAGTTTGTTCTAACCAAAGTAATTTGTCTGTATCAAATGATATTTGGAATATTTCTAAGCCCAATTCGTGGTAGGTTGCGTATAACTCTCTTAAAAATATAGTGTGTGCAGAGGCTTGTTCCATAGCGTATGCAGAAAAGTCGATGAGAACGACATTACCAATGTAGTCGGATAATTTGGTAGTTTCGCCGATGCGGTTAGGCAAAGTGATTTCGATGAAACCCTCTTCTGTGATATTTTCAACTAATTGTTGAGCAGAGAGTTGGCTATTGCGTTGTTGGCTAATTGCTAAAAGTACGCTTTGTTTTAATTCTTTAGCTCGTTCATATTCAGGATAGTGTAAGTCCCAAGCTGTAGCAACAGCATTCCAAAATGGAAGGTCCTCTTTTTGATATGGCGACATATAGTAGTTGTCTGCAATCGTTTGATTGATTGCATAATATGCCGCTGCCGAGCGTGGATTGGCAAGCACAATTTCTTGAGCTAAGCGTTTGTGTGCATCGAGCATTTGTGCTACCTTGGCAGTATCTCCTTCGATGGCTATGCGTTGCAACTCAAAATTCGAATTGCGTAAGCGTTGAATGTCAAGCGATGTCTCCGATCCATTGATAGTCGCACTGTTCAAATCTTTAGCCGATGCCACAATATTAACACTTTTTGTAGCCGAATCCATTGTGAGTACAACGAATTGATTGCCAAGATGGATACGATAAAAATCTGGATATTGAGGCGTTTCTATTGCAAAATCAAACACACCTTTAGCATCCAATTTAGCCGAGTCTAATAGGGTAGTGGCTGTCAACCCTATGTATTCTAAATAAATAGTCTTACCTTCGGCATCAGTAATCGAGCCACTAATGTCGCTTTTTGGCGTACATGCCGCAAACAAAACAATTGCAGCCGCAAATAATAAAAATTTTCTCATATTATAAAAATAAATTTAATTCCTCATTCCTCACTCCTCATTCCACATTTTATATGGATTCTTGAACAAACAAGCATTATAATAGCGCGCATCGCCTGTTACCTCTTTGCCCACAAAGTCGGGGTATTCAAATACTTCATCTCTATTCTTAAGTTCGATTTCAGCAACCACTAATCCATCATTATCGCCGTGAAATTCGTCGATTTCCCATGTATGTCCCTTGTGTTCTACGATATAGCGAGTTTTGTCGATTATTGGTTGTTGGCATGTGTTATGTAGCATAGCTTCGGCATCAGCAACCGGAATTTCGTATTCATATTCATTTCGGGCAAATCCGATAGTGGCGTTTTTTATTGTGAGATAAGCTCTGTCGCCTTTGATGCGAATACGTACGACGCGGTCTTCTTCGCTGCAGATGTATCCTTGTGATATGCGAATTGGAGTGCCAGATTTGTAGTTGTTGTTGACGACAAGATATTTACGTTCTATTTCTATCATTTTGGATGTGGATTAGATTAGCGCGTTTATTAACTTGCAAAGGTACAATTTTTTATGGATATTTGCAATAGGATTTGCATTAAGAATGAATAAGATGGTGTTATAAGTATAAGTTTGGGTGTTGTTATAGTGTATTTTTATCATATTTATTGTATGTTTAAAACGAGGATAGTGTTTTTGTAGTATAAAAAGTGAAAATAGATGTTGTTATGTCAACTTTTTTTTGTAACTTTGCACGCTAAATTGTGATAATGTATAATAATAACAAAAAATACAAATAATTATGTCAAACAAAAACATTCAACAAGAACCAGATGAGTTGCAAAATGTAGAACAAGCACTCTCTAAAACAGAACAATTTATTGAAAATAACCGCAAACAATTATTGATTGGTTTGGGTGCGATTGTGATTATTGCAGTTGCAGTAGTGTGTTTTTTCAATGGTTATGTAGCTCCTAAAAACGAAGAAGCAGCAGATAAATTAGCTGCAGCTGTTCGTTATTTTGAACGTGATTCATTCGCTCTTGCTCTTAATGGCGATGGTATGAACGAAGGTTTCATTGAGATTATCGATAATTATGGAGTTACAGAAACATCAACTCTTGCTACTTTCTATGCAGGTGTTTGCGAATATAAACTTGGTAATTATGATGAGGCTATCTCTTATTTGAATAAATTTGATGCAACTTCTGTAAACATGGAACCTGCAGCTATTACTTTGATTGGTGATTGTTACGTAGCTAAAGGTGATGCACAATCAGCAGTTAAATATTTTGAAAAAGCAGGTGCTATTGAAAACGATCTTACAGCTCCACGTGCTCTTAATAAAGCAGGTATTGCATATGAGTCTTTAGGAGAATGGGCAAAAGCTGAAAAATGCTACCAAACAATTAAAACTGTTTATTTTGATTCTCAACTTGCAATGGAGATGGATAAACGCATCGAACGTTGTCAAGCAAATAAATAAACTCAATAGTCAACAATCATAATTGGTTAGTCTATATACAGATGATAAATAAAGAGGGATGGCTTTTTGAGGTCGTCCCCTTTTTATGATTAAAAAGCAAAGCTCTTTGAACCTTTGGTAATAAAATAAGGAATTATCAATTCTCAATTTTCAATTCTCAAAAATGGCTACAAAATATCACAATCTTTCAGAATATGATGCTAATACTTTGCCTACGGCAGAGGAGTTGGCTGGTAAAAAATTTGCAATCGTGGTTGCAGATTGGAATGACAATGTAACTCATGCGCTTTGTGATGGAGCTGTAGAAACATTTATTTCGAATGGAATTTCGGAAGAAAATGTCGAAATTTTTCACGTTCCAGGAACTTTTGAGCTCACTTTTGCGGCTTCAAAGCTTCAAAAAACAGGAAAATATGCCTCAATTATCGTTATTGGATGCGTAATTCAGGGCGATACACCTCACTTTGATTATGTTTGTCAAGGTGTTACACAAGGTATCACACAAGTAAATGCAGGGGCTGATTGTCCAGTGATTTTCAGCGTGTTGACCACATTGACTATGCAACAAGCAACTGACCGTGCAGGTGGTTGTTTGGGCAATAAAGGAGTAGAAGGTGCAGTTACTGCGTTAAAAATGGTAAAAATATTTGGTGAAATCAAATAATTTTTGTAACTTTGCACTCGCAATTCAGGGATGACTTGGGTTGTGGTAATGGGCAGTTACCAGAGTGGCCAAATGGGGCTGACTGTAACTCAGCTGTCTTTCGACTTCGGTGGTTCGAATCCATCACTGCCCACGAACGAAAGTTCAAATTTTAGATAAACGATTTTTTGCATAGTAAAAATATCGTAATATTCTAAAAAAAATTTGCGGAAGTAGCTCAGTTGATAGAGCATTAGCCTTCCAAGCTGAGGGTCGCGGGTTTGAGCCCCGTCTTCCGCTCTTGAAAAATCAGATAGTTATGAAAATAGCTGTCTGATTTTTTTAATTTTGAGGATTAATAGCGGTATTTTTCGTGGCAAGCGGACTTTTTGGTGCGCTTAAGATTTAAAACTATGTGGATAGTAGTGGTTGTAGTTATTATTAT
>JAZLDO010000027.1:0-5858 GCA_045614825.1 Candidatus Aphodosoma sp.
CACAAAATATGGTTCTGCACCACTTGCTGCTGCATTATTTGTCCATTCTTTATAATAAACTGGGTCATTAAAATCTACAAATGTATAAACTGGAGCACCTTTACCATCGAAACTATTACGTCCATGCACCTCTTTATAGTAAACATGTGTCATATCCATCACATAATGAATATCGAGAGCATGGTTTGGTATACGTGTAATTTCATAATAACCATCAATCAAATTGCTATCAGGGAATGCTATACGGCCCGATTTATCTGCAACGAAATCAAACTCATACAAAAGAGTCTCTTTACCACCAAATGTTCGGTGCAAAACTTTCATTGTATATTCTGCACCACGCTCTAAACGATAGTTAACAATCATTTCGATTGGTGGCACTGTATCAATCAATGCGCCTTGACCATAAGTTTGATTGCTATACAACCATTTGCCATCTTGTTCCAACCAGAATATATAGTTGAAATGACAAGTGTCTAAATCGACTGTATCATTAGCCTCAAAACCATATACACCTACTTGTTTCAATTCAAAGAAATCCCAATCGCCATCCGCATCAGTTACAGGATTAGCATTTTTAATAAACGACGCTGTATGCGCAGCCAATGTTTCATCTGAAACAATATCACGACTCGTAAAATCCGATTTCACCAAACCTTCCAATGTATAAGTACAACGCTCTGGGTCAACCAAAATATATCCACCATCTTCAGCTTGTTGCATACGAAGAGTTTTTTTGCCCGAATAGAAAGTTTCTACCTCTTGCTCAACTATTTTTCCTTTAGCATAATCTTCTGGCAAAATATATTGAACTGGAGCAGTAGCACTCACTCGCACATTCAACTCTTTCGATTTTCCATTGTTAGTTTTCACTTGAATCAATTCTTCGTATTGAGTCAAAGTTTGAGCATAAGTACCTGCAACCAAGAACAATGCAAGTACAAAAGAAATTGTTTTTCTCATAAAAGATTATTATTTTTTTATCATTATTTTTGTAGTGTAACGTTCACCTTCTACTGTACCCACCAAGAAATATTGACCTGCATTCAATGCCGACAAATCTACTACAGCATCAACAGCCGATTGTGTATAAACCTTACGTCCAATAACATCATAAACGACAACATCTGTCATTGATTTAGATAAAGTCAAAATACCTGATGTAGGATTTGGATATACTTGAATTTGTGATGCATCATAAACAGGACGTTCTGCCGATGGCACTGCAAATGTAACAAAGAAACTTTCAAATGCTGCTGTTCCAAAAACATCAAGCATATATGTAACCAAACCATTACCCTCTTTTGCCCAATAAGCAGTACCCTCTGCCACTACATACTCTTTACCAACTTCGTCAAACGGATATGTCATATGTTCTGCCAAATCAATAGCTCCATCTGTTCTCTTATCAACCCACTCTGTAAGTGTTTGCTGTGCTGCTGGATTGTTTACAGGTACAACAAACGACCAACGGAAACTATCTGCAGTTGGTGTTGCTACGATAACTTCTCCATTATCATTTACCGACAATGATGTAGCATTTTGAATATCTTGGAACACCACTACTGTATCTTTTTCCAAATCGTAAACTGCTGCATAAACAATGCCGAAATCTTCGCCAGGCAATTGGATACCCATATTAAGCGCAACATATTTACCATTGCCACTCAACGCGATACCCTTCGCTTGATAATAATAACCTGTTTCAGCCTCATATTGAGCTGTAAGCCACTCTTCCCACACATCGTATGGCAAATACTCACTTCCATCTTCTTCGTCTATAAGCATCTCATCGTATGGATATGGAGGAATTGTCATACCCTCTTTCAAACAAACATCCAAACCAAAGAATTCATACGTCCATTCACCATTCACCTTACGCCAAATCAAAGGCAACTGACGCATACCGTCATCTGTAAGGAAGAAACCAACCAATGTATTTCCATCCAACGACATATCTCTAATGCCATACCATTGTGCATACATCCCGTAAAGAGGATCTTTCTCTGGCATAGGCAATTTCACCATATCATACAATCCATTTTCTTTCTTTGTATAAACATAATACGTTTTAGGGCCATCTGCATTAAATGCCACAACCACTTGTTTAGCATCAGCGCTAATTGCCACCGCATCATTAGTTGCCTCTTCCAATTCTGTCAAACCTTCTGGTTGTGGCAAATATTCGTAAGTATTACCATCCAACCATAATGCGGCTTTGAAAGCATAAGAACCAGCAACTGTACCATCATTGGCAATTGCATTTGTTTTAAAACCAAAATCACCTTCTGGATCTATGCGATTTTCCTCTTTTGTAGCAAGACTATAACGATAAGCCGACGACCCCTCTTGCGCACCTGCATAATACTGTGCATTTGGAGATACCAAATAATAGTACCCCTCCACTTTTTCAACTGCTTGTGAATAAGCCACTAACACAAGCATCAAAGCAATAATAGATAAGTAAATTCTTTTCATGATAATTAAGTGTTTTTATAGTTTAACATTTATTTTAAAAACAATATATAGATAATGCAAAGTTACAAATAAAATCCCACTCTCACAATAAAAAACATTTTTTTTTACAAATTCTTTACTATGTCAAAAAATATCACTAACTTTGCACGTTAGATGTAAAATATATCATTTCACAAAAACACGTTAATAACTAATAACTAATCATTAATAATTACACTATGGGAAGAGCGTTTGAATATCGCAAAGCAAGAAAAATGAAACGTTGGGGCAACATGGCCCGCGTGTTTACTAAACTCGGTAAAGAAATCACTATCGCTGCCAAAGCTGGCGGTGGCGACCCTGACACTAACCCACGTCTCCGTGCTCTTATGGCTACTGCTAAAAAAGAAAACATGCCTAAGGACAACGTTGAACGCGCAATCAAAAAAGCTTTATCTAAAGACTATACCGACTACAAAGAGATGAACTACGAAGGCTACGGCCCTCACGGAATCGCTATCTTCGTCGAAACTGCTACCGACAACACTACTCGTACCGTTGCCAACGTACGTAGCTATTTCAACAAACTCGGTGGCTCTCTCGGAACTTCTGGTTCTCTCGAATTCCTTTTCGACCACAAATGTGTATTCCACATCGCTAAACAAGACGGACTCGACCTCGAATCGCTCGAACTCGAACTCATCGACTACGGCGTTGACGAAATCGTTGAAGACGACGAAGATATCGTAATCTATGGCGAATTCGCTCAAAACTCTGCCATCCAAAAATACCTCGAAGACAACGGATACGAAATCACATCTTCTGAATTCGTTCGCATCCCTAACGACACAAAAACTCTCAACGAAGAGCAAATGGCAGCCGTTAACAAACTCATCGAACGCATCGAAGAAGACGAAGACGTACAAAACGTATTCCACAACATGGCTGAACCAGAAGACGAAGAATAAATGGTTGAATTCATAAAAATGCACGGCATCGGCAACGACTACATCTATCTTGATTGTATCGCCAACCCAATGCCAAACGACATAGAACAATTTGCACGCCATGCCTCCGACCGCCACACCGGCATCGGAGGTGATGGCGTTGTTCTTATATTACCATCAGAGATAGCAGATTGCCGTATGCGCATGTTCAATGCCGACGGCAGCGAGGGTCGCATGTGTGGCAACGCAATCCGCTGCGTAGGCAAATACTACTACGAAACATACATGTGTAGGGATGCAGCGTGCTGCGTCCTAACGAGCAAAGCGAGTACAAACAACTCTCAACTCTCAGTTGAAACTTTAAGCGGCACAAAACACCTCACACTACAAATCACCCCCGACAACCTCGTCGAAAGCATAACCGTCGATATGGGTACCCCATCACTCAACCCCACCGACATACCAATCCTTACGGATGCCCCATTCATCAACCAACCAATCTCTTTAGATTATCCCCATAAGTTAGGTGGACGAGGACAAAGTCCAGAGGAGGTGTATGACAAATCCTCACTCCTAACTCCTCATTCCTCACTCCATGCCACTGCCGTCAGCATGGGCAACCCACACCTAATCCTCCCCATCGATGATATCGACAACTACCCACTTCACGAATTGGGTCCACTTTGGGAAAACCATCCACTATTCCCCGACCGCGTGAATACCGAAATCGTAGAGCAACTCTCCCCTACCCACCTCCGTATGCGCGTGTGGGAACGTGGCTCTGGCGAAACCCTCGCTTGTGGCACTGGTGCTTGCGCCGTTGTCGTGGCATTCACTCATCTTGGCAGAGTACCAAAAGGAGAGCCCATCACCGTATCTCTACGTGGAGGCAACCTCATAATCACCTATTCCGACAACAACCATGTGATGATGCAAGGCACTGCTACCGAAGTTTTTCGCGGAAAAATCAACTTCTAAACACACACTCTCATTGTGTATTCAACACCTAAATTTCACCCTACCCTCAAGCAACCTTCAAGCAACCTGCACCGAAGAAAACAGACACACACTCTCAGTGTGTATCCACACAAAAAACAAAGCAAAACCGAATCAATCACATATCTTCATATATAAAACTAAATATCTAAAAATATGATCAACAAAAACTATGCAAAACTCGAAGAGAACTACCTCTTCACCGAAATAGCACGTCGCACCTCCGAATTCATCAAAGCCAATCCCGACAAACCTATCATCAAACTCGGCATTGGCGACGTCACTCGTCCTCTCGCACCTATGATTGCCGATGCAGTAATCAACGCAATGGAGGAACTCAAACATGCCGAAACTTTCCGTGGCTATGGTCCCGAACTTGGCTACAAATTCGCTCGCGAAGCCGTGCAACGATACTATAAAAACTACAACATCGACCTCGACCTCGACGAAATCACTATCGGCGATGGCATCGGCGAAGATATTGCCAACATTACCGATATATTCGAAAAAGGCACATGCACTGTCCTTCTCCCCGACCCTGTATATCCACTTTACAAGGCAACATCGCTCATGGACGGACAAAAAATAATCTATCTCGAGTGCAACGAAGCTAATAACTTCCTACCTGCACCACCTGACTTCCCATCAGACCTCATCTACCTCTGCTCGCCTAACAACCCTACCGGCGCAGCTCTATCTCGCTCTCAAATGCAAGCTTGGATCGATTATGCAAACCGCCACAATGCTGTGATTCTCTACGACAATGCCTACGAGCGTTTCATCACCGATGCCGACTGCCCTCACTCTATATTCAGCATCCCTGAGGCACGCACTTGCGCCATCGAATTCAACTCGCTCTCTAAGACTGCTGGTTTCACATGCGTTCGCAGTGGTTATACAGTTGTACCAAAAGACCTTATCCGCGATGGTGTATCTCTCCTTCGCCTATGGCAACAACGCCAAACTACTAAATACAATGGCGCACCATACATGACACAACGCGGCCTCGAAGCTGCCCTTTCACCAGAAGGTCTTGCCGAAGCAGACAAAAACATTCAATACTACAAACGCAATGTCAAACTCATCACCGACGTGCTCGAAGCCAAAGGCATATTCTACACAGGTGGTCACAACTCACCATACATCTGGCTCAAATGCCCTAACGGCATGTCTTCTTGGGAGTTCTTCGACTATCTCCTCAACAATGTCTACGTAGTCGGCACCCCAGGCGTAGGATTCGGACAATATGGCGAAGGCTACTTCCGCCTCACCACCTTCAACACCTACGAAAACACAGCCGAAGCAATGCGCCGCATCAACGAAATACTATAATGATTCGACGAACATAATCAACTACATAAAAACAGCCTCAGGAATTTTGATGTTCCCGAGGCTGTTTTATTATACTCCATAATTCTCCCCCTTATTTTAAAAAAAGCGCACAAAAGTATAGCTTAC
>JAZLDO010000028.1:0-9557 GCA_045614825.1 Candidatus Aphodosoma sp.
TCTACAGAAACGTATGATTTGTTGTTACGTTTTTTACGGAAAACAACTGTGCCATCAATGAGGGCGAACAAAGTATGGTCTTTACCGATACCTACGTTTTCACCAGGATTGTGCACTGTACCACGTTGGCGAACGATGATATTGCCAGCTTTAGCAAATTGTCCACCAAAAACTTTTACGCCAAGTCGTTTGCTTTCTGATTCACGACCGTTCTTTGAACTACCGACTCCTTTCTTGTGTGCCATTTTCTTCTGATTTTAATAGGTTTTACGCTTTAATTTCTTTAATCATTAACTCTGTGAAGTTTTGACGGTGACCGTTGAGTTTGCGGTAGCCTTTACGACGTTTTTTGTGGAATACGAGAACTTTCTCGCCACGTACGTGTGAAAGTACTTCTGCTACTACTTTTGCACCTTCGATAACTGGAGCACCAACAGTGATGTTGCCTTCGTTGTCGATTAACAATACTTTGTCAAGTTCGATTTGTGAACCGCGTTCTGCAGTTTCCATACGATGAACGTATACTCTACGTCCTGCTTCTACCTTGAATTGTTGACCAAGGATTTCTACGATTGCGTACATTTAATTTAATGTGTTTTAATTAGTTAGACGGGGAGGTGAGGGTGCCGACAACCTGTCGGTAGAACAGCTTAGTGACCTCTGTGCGAATTCGGGTGCAAAGTTACAAATTTTATTTGGATTGACCAAAGATTTTTGTAACTTTTTTATTATTAAGTTGAAAGAGTTTTTTTAGAATGTGATTTTGACGCCGAAGAGGCAGTTGAAGCCTATGTTTTCGTAGCCGTAGTAGTAGTGGTATTTGCTGTTGATGATGTTGTTGAAGCGGGCAAATACTGTGCATTGTTCGTGGAAGGTATATGCTGCGCCGATGTTAAGGTCGAAGTGGTTAGGTAGTTTGATTGGTTCTGATTGGGCTGGAAGTATTGCTTTGTAGCCTAAGCCTGTGTAGAAGTCGGCATTGATGGCGAGTCCTTGGATTGGTGTCATTTCGGTGCCTACTTCGATTTCCCATGTTGGGCGGTTGAGCATTGTCATTGTGCTGTCGGCTACGGTATAGTGGTTGTATTTGATGCCGGCATGTGCTACGTATTTGTTTTGATGGTTGTAGTTGATGCGTGCTCCGGTTGAGAGGATTTGTGTGTTAGAGAAGTTGGCAGTGAATATGTTTTTGTAATTATTGGATACTGAGTCGATTACGTTGTGGATGAAGTAGTCGTCGTAAACGAAACGGTAATTGATATGGGCATCGACCATAAGACCTTCGAGGAATGGTTTGAGGCGGAATCCGGCGAAGAAGTCGGCTGGTGTGTAGGTGTTGAGGGCTAAGCCGGCAGTAGTGTAATCGAAATAGCGGCAAAGGTTGAGTGTTGAAGAGAGGGTGTGTATTTGATAGTCGCCTGTTATGCCTGCATAGATTGAGAATATTTTGCCTCCGTTGTAGTTGATTGTTACGTCGGGCATTGCGTTGAAGATACGGCCTTTGTTTACAGAGAAATAGGCTTTTGCTCCGAGGTGGAAGTGGAGGTTGTCGAGTACGATGTCGTATGAAGGAAGGAGTCCGATGACGGCAGTAGTGTTGAGTTGAGAATTGAGAGTTGAGAATTGAGAATCTATATCCCCCTCTGCTCCTTGGGCACCTTCCCTTGCTAAGGGGAGGTGTTGTTTTAGTATATTTACATCCGCAAACACTCCAATATTTAAAGGTTTTTTGCCGAGGATTTTGCTGATTTCGCCATCAAGGATGATGCGATGTTCGGTGGTTGGCATATTGTGGAAGAACATGCCGTTGTAGTGGAGGTTAGCACGATAGCCCCAGCCGTTGATGCGGCGTGTTGATTGCATGCCGGCTAAAATGTTGATGCGGTGGAGGGTTTGGATTGAGTCAGTTTGTATTGGGGCTTCGCCATAGTAGTTGTAGAAATTGTTGTTGTAGTTGACGCCAAAATTGAGTTGGTGTTCACGTCCGATGGCTTGGCGAAGGATTAGATCAAAATCGGTTTCGATGAGTTTGATTTCTTTAGTGTATAGACCGTCGTGATTGAGGTGAAGGTCGAAATTGGTGTTTTTCTTGTTGTAGAGAGGGTAGAATAGTTCGGCACACCAATTGATAGGGTAGCCCAAACCGAATTCGGCATAGCCTTGTTTTTGGCTTTTGCGTTTAGGTTTTGCTTGTTCTTGAGGGTCGAGAGGGTAGAAGTTGGATTGTGGTTGAACGTCAGAGGCGTGGGTTGAGTAGTTGAATTGAGCGTCTGGAACGTTAGGTTCTTGAGTTTTGATGTTGAACTTTTGGGCTTCAGCTTCTTCTATTTCGGGGATGTATTCTTTTTCGATGTTGATGTTGCGATCGATGATGGTTGTGTCGTTGTCTTGAGCAACGATGTTGGAGATTGTTAGTAGCGATATTAGGGCTATGATTATTGTTTTTTTCATGTTGTTTTGTTTTGATTTTTTATTGTGAATACACACTGTGAGTGTGTGTCGGTTTTTGACTGTTTCCTTGCTTGCAGTTTGCTTGCACCTTGCTTGAGGGTTTGGCGAATGAATACACACTGTGAGTGTGTATTATTGGAGGATTTCTTCGGCTTCGCGGGCTGATATAGCATCGAGTCGGACAGTGATTAGGGATGCAATGTCGTCGTCGGCAGAGTAGTTTTCTTGTAGGCTGAGGAGGTATTGTTTGCCCATGAAGTCGTCGCCTTGTGCGATATAGATGTCGGCAAGGAGTACGAAGCAACGAGCTAACCAATATTGGTGGGTTGTGCCTTCGGAGATGAATTGCATAATTATGTCTTCTGATTTTTGGTATTCGCCTTGGTTGTATAGGTGTTCGGCATAGAGGTATTTTGCTTCAGCTCCCATTTCGATTGAAATGTCGTCGGAGATAGCGAGGAGGTCGTTGACTGCAGTGGTTTCTTTGCCTGTTGCTATGTATGCTTTGGCACGGCAGTAGTGTGCCTCGTATTTGTTGTCGTCGTTAGATGCGATGTCTTCGAGAATTTCGGTTGCAATAGAGATTGTTGGTTCGAATTTATTAGTGAAATAGCTGCAACGGAGAATGCCAAGTCGAGCAATTTCTTTGTTGTTTTTGTTGCTTGCAACGATGTGGAGTTGATCGAAATAGCGTTTTGCAGATTCGTAGTCTTGTTTGTCGTAAGAGATTGAAGATGCGCGTAATAGCGATGGTTCTACATATTCGTTGCCATCGAGGTTGGCAAGATTTTCGTAGTGGGTGAGGGCTTTGTCGAGATCGCCAGTTTTGTAGAGCGATTCGGCAAGGTAGTATCGTGCTGTGATGCAATTAAATGTGTGGCTATCACAGTATTTGACGATGTAGTTAGTGAGTGTAGGTATTGCTTCTTCGTAGTTGCCACGAGCATATACTCGTTCGGCTGCGATGAAAGATATTGAGTCTTCGTGGCTTTTGGCAACTGTAGAGATTGTAGTGCCGACGATTGATTCGCGATAAGCAAGGTATTCTTCTACGCGGTTGGCATCGATGTAGAGAGATTGTAGGCCTTCGAGGGCTATGCGTGTTTCTTCGCTTGATGGGTAATTTTCTACTACGTATTTATATGCTTTGATAGCTTCGTCGTTTTGATTCATATTGGCATATTGCATACCGATTTCGAGAGAGGCTTTGCGTGTGAGGCGGCTTTGTGAGTGTGCTTTTTGTAGTTTTTTATATGCATCGATAGCCTCTGAGTGTTTGTCTTGAAGGACGTATGTACGTCCAATTTCGTACATAGCATCGTCGTTGTAGTCGCTATGAGGGTATTTGGTTATCAGAGTGTTGAGTAGTTCGATTTTAGCTGCGTATTGTTTTTGTAGTCCGAGGATGAATGCGCTTTGGTATTGTGCGTAGTCGGCTACTTTTGATGAAGGCGATACTTTGTTGTATGTTTTGCGAGCTTGAGTGAAGTCTCGTTTGTTGAAGTAGCTATCGCCAAGTCGGTTTAGTACGTCGTCATACACAGGAGATTTGTCAGCGCCATTGATTGATGTGAATGTGTCGAAATAGATAGTTGCGTTGTTGTAGTCTTTAGCAGTGAAATAGGTGTAGCCGAGTAGGTAGTAGGCTTTTTGGAGTTGTTCGGCAGTTTTGCCTTGTTTTGTACCGATGAATTTAATGATATTTTCGCGTGCAGCAGGCATATTTTCTTTTGCGTAATATGTTTCGCCTAACCAGAGATAAGCTTGTCCTGAGAATGATTGTGCATTGTAGAGGTTGATTGATTTTGTGAAATATTCAATAGCATTGTCGTAACGGCGTTTTTTGAATGATTCGATACCGAGATTGAATAGGGCTTGTTCTTTGGCTTGGAGCATTTTGCGGTTTGGATTTTTGATGTTGTCGATAGCTTCGACTGCGCCAAGATAGTTTTTGTCGGTAAGGAATACGTTGACCATCAATTCATAGATAGAATTGAGGTGGTTTGAATTAGGATATTCGTTGATGAATTTGTCGAAAGCTTTGATAGTTTCGCCAAAAGGAGCTTTACTTTCGTATGTGGCAAGGGCATAGTTGTATGATGCTTCTTCTTTGAGTTTAGAGTCGGCATTGATGAGTGAAGCATTTTGGAAAGCCATACGAGCTTTATCGGCTTGATGCTGTTGGAGATTGGCATGTCCGATAAAGATGTATGCGTTTTGGGCGAGAGAGTCTTGTTCGGTAGTAACTTTTCCGAGATATGTAATAGCGTCTGGGTAGTTGGCTATCATGTAGTTAGATATACCAAGCATATACATGTCGGCTCGTTGTACTTGTTTTTGATTTTTTGCGTAGAGTTTTAGAAATTCTACTGCATCATTCCAATTTTGTTGGAAATATGAATTTTCACCGAGTATGCGATAAGCTTCGCTGTTATATTTGCTTTTAGGGAATTGTTTTACGAGTTTTTTACCTAGTTCAACTGCTTGAGTGCGATATTGGAGTCGGTCGTAGATTTGCAGTGAGTGGAATTGTGATGCTTCGTAGAATTTGCTATTTTCTTCGATGTTGATGAAAGTTTCGAGAGCATCGGTATAGTTTTGTTGGCTAAATTCGCAATAAGCATAGTAATATTCGGCTTCGAATTTGTATTTTTTGTTGAAACCAGTGAGTGAGTAAAAACAGCGACTAGCCTCTTTGTAGTTTTTTTGAGTTAAGAGAGTATAACCTTTTGTGAATAGATATTCTTCAGCATCTTCTTCAGAAAGGTGTAGGTCGTTTACTTGGTTGTAGTATTTCATTGCATCGTCAAATTTTGCTCGGTCGTAGTATGAATGACCAATCAAAAAGTTGATGTAGCTACGCATAGGAGTGTAAGGGTATTTTTCGATGTATGCCTCGAGAATGTCGGTAGCATTTTTATCGCGTAATTTGTATGCATTGATTGCAATGTAATATTCGGCTTCTTGGCAAAGTTCGCATACCTCTTTGCCGTTTTGTTGGTTGAGGTAATTGGTGAAATATTGCGAACTTATGGCATATTGTTTTTGGTCGAAGAGTATGCGACCTTGTTGGAAATCGTAGTCAGGATTGGCATTAGCGCGCGATTCTTGAGCATTTATGTTAATGCATAATGCACAATTTATAATGCACAATAATGTGGTAAGGAGATGATAAATAGATGTTTTTATATTTTTCATATTTTATATTGAGTTATTTAGTTGTATCTTTAATTTTTTGTATTGCTTTTTTTATTGAATTGAGTCCGATGTCTTCAATATTAACGTCGTTTATGTTATAAAATTGTGCAGATGCTACATCGTCATCTGTTTTTATTTGAATGTTGTCGTCAACTTCTATTTTGAAAAATAGGTCTAGTGTATGAACCGTAATGCCTGAAAAATTGTATTCGTTGGGCAAAGAGAAAAGGTATGTAATAGGATTGTTGATGTCGATATTTAGTTCCTCTTTTAACTCTCTTATTAGCGCCTCTTCGGCAGTTTCGTTCATATCAACAAATCCACCAGGGAGGTCGAGTTTGCCTTTTGCTGGTTCGAATGCTCGTGTAGTTAGTAGAATTTCACCTTTTGAATTCGTGATTATAGCTGCGGTAGATGCAGATGCATTGGCGTAGTATGTGAAATTGCAATCGGAGCAATGTCGGCTACGTTCGCCATGTATGTTGAAGTTGTGAGATCCACATCGAGGACAATATTCAAATGCGACTAATGGGTGTTTCATTTTAATAGTGTGCGTTCAAAAGTTATGTTATCTCCTTTTATGTCAACAACAAAATATGTAGGTTCGAGGTCTAAATCTTGTATGTCGTCGAGTACGAGATATGTTACGTTGTTGAATTTGTAGTTTTCGTTTTGGTGGTCATGGCCACAGATGACCAAATTCACATTGTGCTGAGTGAATAAATCAGTCAGCATTGCAGTTTCTTCGATAGAGTAGTTGCCAGTAGGGAATTGACTCATGTCGCGGTCGAAGAAGTGAGTGTGGGTCATAATCACACAGTTGCGATGTTGAGAGCGTTTTTCTTCTAAAATTTGATGTAGCCAATCCATTTGTTTTTTGCCTAAAGTGCCACTACTGCTGTCTAATGCGATGAAAAGGTCGCTTGCAGTAGGTGTTTTTACAATGAAAAAATATGTGCTACTGCCAAAAAGATTGAAGTATTCAGCCCATTGGTCGAAATATATGTCGTGATTGCCAGCTACGGTGCGAATGATAGATGTTGTTTTGTGATTCGCTATAGTGTCGTAGGCAATTTGTAGCCCTCCAGTTTGGTCGGTAATGTCGCCAAGGATAGCTGTGTAGAGCGATTGTTTGTCGTTAGATGCAATGTCGATAAATAGAGCAAGATGTTCGGCTGTAGTTTTTACGTGAACATCAGATGCAACATAGAAACGATAATCTTCGCTTTGAGTAGAGATGAGGGTATCGTTAAGGTGTTTATCGTTGTATTCAATAGATTGTTCGAAGCGTTTGTTTACGCGTTCTTTACTTGGCGAAACGAAAAAACCTTGGAAGTCATACTTATCGCAAGCAACAAATGAGATGGCGATAATGATTGAAATGAAATATTTTAAATTCTGCATGTTACACCTAAGTTAAAGAAGAATGAATAATAATTTGCTACAATGTGCAATATGCCGGCAGGTTGAAATCCAGCTTCCATAATGATGTTTAGATGATCTTCGTCTTCTCCGCCAATTCGATAGTTGCCATTGAATATGAAATTAGGGGAGTATGGGCGTTCGACTAAGAAATGTCGTATGTTTGTTACTTGTAGGCCTAAATTCCAAACATGCGATTTTTTGAAAATACGAGTGCGAAAATCGTATGCCAATCCAGGCTCCCAAATATAAGCGCGTTCAGCACCTTCTTTGATGAAAAAATTAGTAAAGAATTGAGCGTATCCACCCAATGATGCATATAAGTATTCTTGGTCATATACAAGAAGGAGCGACATATTGAAGTTTTGTAGGTTCTCGTTAGCGTATGCGCTGTAAGAATATTGATTGCGTAGTGCAAGATTACGAGATTCACCAACCCACCATTTGAAATCGCCACGAGCAGCAACTTGGTAAAGATTGCGAGTTGAAACATGAAATCCACCATAAATATCTACCCAACGTGCAGGGGTGTATATCCCAGCCATTTCAGTATTGAATATTGAGCCATTAATTTGAGAGTGTTCATAACCCAATTTCATGTAAAGCAAGGATTTTGGGTAGTCTCGGTGCTTAAAAAAATCAGAATAATCTACCACTTCTTGAGCCGAACTGACCAAAGATAGTAGAATAGTGAAAAAAATGATGAAGATATGTTTTATATACATAATTGTAATGGGTTGATTTTTAGTGGTATAATAATAGTGTGTTGTGTGTTGTGTCTTGCGTATTGATTTCTTGCAAATTTACAAAAAAAACTCCAAATATTATAGTGAAATATCTATAAATTTTATAATAACGATAAAGTTCAATACACACTCACAGTGTGTATTCATTTGCCCTACCCTCAAGCAAGGTGCAAGCAACCTGTGCCGTAGAAAACAGACACAAACCGACACACACTCACAGTGTGTATTACAACACAAAAAGCCCCAAAACTTCATAAGTTTTAGGGCTTGTGCTATTTTGTCCGAGCCAACAATTATTTTTTGTTACGGCTAGCTCTGTTTTGGTAACGGTTCAAGAACTTATCTACGCGACCAGCAGTGTCAACCAATTTAGTTTTGCCAGTGTAGAATGGGTGAGAAGAGCTTGAGATTTCAAGTTTCACCAAAGGATAAGTTACCCCATCGATTTCGATAGTTTCTTTCGTAGCGACAGTTGAACGTGAGATAAATACTTCTTCGTTTGACATGTCTTTAAATGCTACGGGACGATAGCTTTCTGGATGAATTCCTTTTTTCATTGTTTTTTTTTGTTTTAAATAAGTGCACTAAATAAAAAAATAATCAAGGTTGTATCCTTGATTTATTTTTTACCTTGCGGAGAGAGAGGGATTCGAACCCCCGGTACCTCTCAGTACGGCGGTTTTCAAGACCGCTGCAATCGACCACTCTGCCATCTCTCCTTTGGAAAAGCGATGCAAAGTTACGACTTTTATCTGTATTCTCCAAATATTTTTGCAATTATTTTTCAAAAAAATGTAATATTTTTTTTAAGTGCTTGATTTGTAGGTGTATTTTTTTGTTTGTTATTTGTCAAATTTTCTTATATTGCCTATTTTACTCATCTTTTAATGCCTAAAATAGAGAAAAAATATACGTTTTATGCTTTTGTTATATATGAAAAAATCGTAAAAATCATTTTTTGCTTGTATAAATAAAAAAAACGACCTCAAAAATGAGGCCGTTTTATAAGTGGAATTTGATATTCTTATTTGTTGAATTGGCTTAATCTTGCAGCAGCTCTTGCAGGAACTGAAGCTTTGTTTTCTTCAAAATCAAATGCGCCACTGAAAATATATTCTCTTTCGTAAACTTTATCATCGTTACCTTGAACACCACTTGTAAATTCTATTTTAGCAGTCAAAGTTCCTTTTGCATTGTTACCTTCAATTTTCACTTCGCCATCAGTACAGAATACAATATCAGCAATTTGTCTTTCTTCTATGATATATCCATATGTTCCTACAAGTTGTTCTTGGCTTAGAGCAGCACCTCCTACTAAGCCTTCTTCTTCTGTTTCATACCAATTCATAAAATCAACAAAGTCGTATGTAGTTGCAACAGGAGCACCATCTTCTTGTGATTGTGCGCAGAACATGATGATAACATCTTCGCCTTCATTGCTTGTTTTTTCGTCAAGATCTTTTGTTACAAATTCTAATACATACAAAGCAGTACCATTACCCAAATCAGTATAGTAAGCTTGGTATTTTGCACAATTTGTTTTTGGTTGGTTGCCTGGTTTATTACCTGGTTTATCTTCACCACTAGGGGTATTACCACCTTCGCAAGCAACAAAAGTAAGAGACATTGCTACAAGAGCAACAAGAGAAAATAATAATTTTTTCATGATTTTAATATGACTGTTATATACCATTGTCTCATCGGTTTTAGGTTTAAAGAATATAAATTTTATTTATCAAA
>JAZLDO010000029.1:0-27340 GCA_045614825.1 Candidatus Aphodosoma sp.
TAACTTGGATGCCTGCTTATGGTCCAGAACAACGTGGTGGTACTGCCAACGTTACTGTCATCCTTTCTGATGATCCAATTGCATCTCCATTGTTGCAAAAATACGACATTGTAGTGGTTCTCAACCAACCTTCAATGGATAAATTCGAATCACGCGTTAAACCAGGCGGTATCTTGATTTTCGACCCAAATGGTATGACTCGCGAACCAGAACGTAAAGATATCAACGTATATCGTATTCCTGCAACTGACACAGCTGCAGCTCTTGGTCAAGCTAAAACATTCAATATGTTTGTACTCGGTGGTCTCTTGAAAGTAGATCCAGTAGTAGAACTTGACAAAGTTATGCTCGGCTTGAAAAAATCATTGCCAGAACGTCACCACAAACTTCTCCCTGCTAACGAAGCAGCTATGTTGAAAGGTGGTGAAATTATTGAAAAATTGTAATAAGCGAGCGGAATATAATGCCGCGAACTGAATAATTTGCTTTTAGCAAATAAATAATAAATAGGGTAGCAACATCAAACTTGTTTGAATGTTGATGCCCTATTTTGTTATTTATTTTGTTTACAAAAATTTCAGTTCGCAAAATTAGTAATTCCCGAGCGTAACAATTTTCTTGAGCGAAGCGAAAAAAAACTCTAATTTAATAATATTGGTGTCCGATAAAAAATAAATAAACTGCAGAGGATACTAATAAGTAAAAGTAAGGAGAGATAAATTTATGAGAGGGGGAGTTGATTGTTTATATTTTTTATTGTTCGACCCATTTAGGGTCGTGTTGGGAGAGGGTATTTTTAGCCGCAAGTGATTTTTTCGCTTTGCTCAAAATTACATGCGGTTAAGTATTGTTCGACCTCGTTGAGGTCTCTTTTAAACAATTAATTTATTTTTTATCGGATAGCAATATAATTTAATAAATAGGTATTATAAAACCTCATTCGGTATCCGAATGAGGTTTTATAATGAAATAATGTTTTATTTAAAGTTTTATGTTAGGGTATTTTTTTGTTATTGTTTCAATTTGTAGTGATAATTTTTTCTTAAATTTTAGATATTCTTCAGAGTCGGGGTGGAGGGGGCGATGAGAGAGAGATTTTTTTATTTTTTTTACCTCTTCGGCTGTGCGAATGGCTTCATCAGTAAAGTATGTTTCGGCAAATCGTTCGAATATATAATCCACTGCTACTTCTGAAGGATGAATCATGTCTGAAGCATAATAGCGGTAATCGCGTAATTCGTCCATCATTATTTCGTATGAAGGAAAATAGTCGGCTCCTTTTTCTTGGCAAATTTTGTCTGTGGCGAGGAGTAGGGTGGCTTTGTTGAGTTGTCCGTGGTGAGCTCCTTCGCCTAAGTATCTTACTGGGGAAATTGTAAAGATAGGGAGTAGGGAACAAGGAGTAGGGAATAAGGTAGAATAGGAAGTAGTTATTTCGTTGATTGATAGTAGGCGGTGGGTGAAGTGGCGAGATGGGAGTTTGTGGCAATTGCTTACTACTTTTCCCTCTTGTTCGTACACTTCGGCTGAACCGAAAGTGATGATTAGATGCGTGGCATTTTTCAGTTGTTCATGACCTTCTTTCAATCGTTCGTTCATCACTTTGAGGGCTTCGGTTTTGTCGGAATGTGAGAATGAACCATGGTGCATAAACGAAGCCCATAATCCGTTATGATAGAAGAGTTCATCTTCAGTAAATTCACGTCCTTCTATAATTCTTTCTAACGCATGGTGTATTGAAATGGGGTTATATAATATTCCCATCGGATTTATTACTACGTTAAATCCACATTCGATAAGTTTTTTGCCTATATTTTCGGCAAAGCACGAACCAAGCATTACAATACGTGAATTGTGGTCGATCGTTTTGTTAGGTTTTATATTTATTGGTGTTGTGAATTTCATTTTTTTAATTCATGTATAGCAGTTAGTAATATTGTGTCGTCAGTATCATCGGGTGAGATATGTACCTCTATATCTGGCATAACGCCGAATTCGGTGTGTTGCATATCGGCATCGAACATAGGTACAGCAGAGAAACGTATCATCCAGCCATTAGGCAATTCTTGAGATAGAGGCATGCCACCACCACCGCCAGTTATGCCGCCAACAATCACTGCATTAGGAGCTTGTTTCATTCTTACAATGAAGTCGTTAGTGGCAGAGTAGCAACGACGATTAGAGAGCACTATTACTTTTCTGTCGCTCCAATCGATAGGTGCATCTTTAGGATCGGTCACGATAGGAGTTGGGTCGGAAAAACAGTCGTGACATTTACCTGTTTTGTGGCGCATATAGCCAGTTGTAGTTTTTTCATTAAAGAAACATGAGGCCAAGCGTTCGCTATATCCCAATGAGCCACCTCCATTGTTGCGTACGTCGATTATAATACCCTCAACCTTGTTGAGTTGATGAAAATAGGCATCAATATAGGCTAAATTGGCAGTCGTAAAACCATTAGAGAAACTGCTGTAGCGGATGTAGCCTATTTTGCCATTTTCGATAGTTGTATATGTAAATCCACCTGCCGAGCGTAAGTCGGAATCGAAGTGTTTTGATATAAAATCAGAATTATAGTCTGCTGGATATGAGTCAAACCATCCAGTGCATGAAGATACATCGAATGGTGCATATAGATTTACATGTCCATCTTGTAGCACGTCAATCATTTCTGCCATTAAATCAAACAGTTGGAAAACATCTTTTACTCTATCAATGCGAGGATAAAAATCATTGTATATATCAGTCCAATCAATGTTTTTGTATGAGAAATAGCAGTAGCGTTCATCCAATATTTCCCACAAAGCATTAAAATTGTCATGTGGGTCGTTATTGTAATCTTTTATAGTTTCGTTGTTTTCGCAACCAAAAAGTGTGAATATTGCGAGTAGAAGAGGTAGTAGTTTTTTCATTTTTAATTTTTTATTATTCCAAGATTAAGAGCAATACCTATTTGTCCTGATAATTCTTTTATGTAGAAATTCATATTGTTGGCTTGCCACCATTGATGGTTGTGGTTCATACTGATGAATAGGGTTGTGGTGGGTAATATGAAGTTGATTGATAAATTGCCTTTTATGCCTTGTCGATTGTGGAATGAAGTGAAATGAGCTACATCGTTTAGAGCCGATGGCAAGTTGAGATATATTTCGTAGTATGATTGTCCCATTTCAGGTACGAACATGCCCCCAACGAGAGGGGTAGTAGCCATATAATCAAGAGATAAAGCCCATTTTTTCCAAGTTAGTTTGTATTGGGCTCCTACTGATGCCATTAAATTTATTTGGATATCTCCAGAATATGGATTATTGACATTGCGCGATTGATTTTTGATAGCGCCATAAATATCAATTGCACCACCGACCATTAAGCGTAATCCTTTTGCGGGATACAAATTATAGTGAGATGCAAATCCGGCATTACCGCTAAAATATTGAATCATTGCACTATGTGATGAATTAATCAATTGTCCATAGCGCCAATGGTCGTACACAAGCCATGATGCACAACTATTGGAGTTTTTGTAATATTCCGTATGGTTAGCATCTAAGCCTAATGTTAGTCCTTTATATTCTTGGTTGCTAAGGTAATGGTCGGTTATTGCCATTTTGCCGATGCTGATAGCAAAGCGATTATATGAGCGATTGGTTGCTTCTGTCGCAAATAATCCGACAGAAGCAACCAATCCTATAATGAATATTTTAAATTTCATACGTTAAAAATATAGCATTTTTGCTTCATCTTTTTTGGGTGGTGTCAGGTTAAATATTATACCAATTTCGCAAGTTAATTTGCGTGTATATGATTTTTGTTCGTTGTTGAGTTGCCACCAATGACTATCGTATATAAACGATGTTTGTAGTGTTATATTATTTAGAATGAATAGTATAGCAAGGTCGGTTTTTACGCCTTGTCGGTTATGAAAAGAGGTGAAATAAACATCCTCGGGCTTAATTCCTTTGTGTAACGCATATAGATTTTGTGGATGATTAGGTTCAATCATCATACCTAATACGTTGAGATATGATTTATAACTGATGCCTAAACCCCATTGCTCCCACCACCAGGTGTAACGAAAATCGGAGTAGAGCAATAGTTGAGTCTGAAAATCAAGCGATGCATTGTCGGTAGTAGTTAGGCTTTTTATTCCTCCGAAACATTCAATAATAAGACCAGAATTGAGTACAAAGTTTTTAGCAGGTCGCCAATGATTGTATGTTCCAAATCCCACATTTCCAGTCCAATATGCAATGTTTGTATTGCCTAAAGTTTGGTTTGAGGCGATGTTGTAAGCCCAATTGTCGTATATTTCCCACGATAGTTTTTGATGAGTACCTTTGTAGTATCCAGCATGAGTGCTTGATAGTCCGAATGATACACCTTCAAATTTATAACCTTCAAATACAGGGTCGGTAAATTCGATACCGCCAAATGAAGCAGACCAACGATGTTGTGATGGTTGGTAGTTGCTTGTTGTTGCCATAATTGGAGTAGCAACTAACAGCGTAATGATAAGTGATTTTGTTTTCATGGCTTTTTTGATTTTTAGTAGTATTATTATCTAAAAAATCAAAAATTATGCCGTTTTATTGTCTATGAATACACACTGTGAGTGTGTGTCGGTTTTTGACTGTTTCCTTGCTTGCAGGTTGCTTGCACCTTGCTTGAGGGTTGGGCATGGGAGTACACAATGAGAGTGTGTATTTAGTTGGTGAGTTCTAATAAAGAGCTATCGCCATACGATAAGAATCGAAATTCGTTTTCCATTGCGAAATCGTAGATTTTGCGCCAGCGGTCGATACCAACAAATGCCGAAATCAGTAACAATAGCGTGCTTTTTGGTTGGTGAAAATTAGTTATTATTTTATTGACTACACGGAATTTGAATGAAGGTACAATCATAATGCGTGTGGCGGCATCAAGTGCAGATAAATGGTTGTTGTCGAGGTAATTGATTATGGTTTGTAGTGCTTCTTTTGTTGTGAGTGTATAGTCATTTTCATATGGCTCCCATTGTTCGACCATTAAGTCGGGATTTTCGGGATTTTGAGCTATACGACATCCTAAATAGTATAGACTCTCTAAAGTGCGTACCGAGGTAGTTCCTACAGCCACAATATGGCCAGCTGAAGCAATTAAGTCTTCTATTGTTGATTTTCCAACTGATATAATTTCTCGGTGCATAGGGTGGTCGCCAATCTCTTCTGATTTAACAGGTTGGAATGTTCCAGCCCCAACGTGTAGAGTGACTTCGTCTTCGCGAACGCCATTCAAAGCCAAGCGGCGTAGTACGTCCATAGTGAAATGCAATCCAGCCGTAGGGGCAGCTACTGACCCATCTATTTTTGAATAGACAGTTTGATATGTTTCTTTGTCTTGCTCCTCTGTCGCACGGTTGAGATATGGCGGAATTGGTAATTCGCCAAAATGAGCCAATATATCAGAGAATAGAATATCTTCGTTATCCCATTCAAAACGAACTAGATGCGACATA
This sequence comes from Candidatus Aphodosoma sp., assembly GCA_045614825.1. Taxonomy (GTDB): domain Bacteria; phylum Bacteroidota; class Bacteroidia; order Bacteroidales; family Paludibacteraceae; genus Aphodosoma. The sequence continues at coordinate 5,495 of JAZLDO010000029.1, forward strand.
CCTTCGTTAGATGATTCAACCCTTATGGCTTGTAATTCAAAAAGGAGGTCATTGATGCACATAGTTTGTTTTAATGCCCCTTCTTTCCATTTTTTTGAGTTGCCAACAAGACACTTCCATACGCACGACTTATTTTCTTGGAATACAAGATTATAATCTGCTGGATAATGGGGTTCTAAGCAGAATATTTCTATTGTGGCTCCAGTCTCTTTTTGGAAATGCAAGCGAGCTTGAATAACCTTTGTGTTGTTATAAACAAGTAAATCATTGTGAGCCAATACGTCTGGAATGTCATAGAAGTGCGATTGTTCAATTTTACCATTTTTCCAGTGTAATAATTTTGACTGATCGCGTTCGGCTAACGGATATTTTGCTATGCGTTCATCTGGCAAATTATAATTAAAATCCTCAATGCGTATCTCTTTTATATTCATTATTTTATCTTTTTAAAGGTTGAACCTGTGCTTGATGTCATATAGCCATCGTTAACTTTGAGTAGATAGATATTTTGGTCAGCATCTACTACGCATATATTGTTTCCTTCAACATCCCAAGAATAGTCGCAACCGTGGAGTGTAGTCTTTGCTGTAATTACATCGCATACACCTTTTTCTTTAAACACGAATGTAATTGTGTCATTCGAATATTTTCCCATCCAATTATACGTATCACGAGCCGTATTCGACTCTGATTTTTTGTTATTTCCGCAGGCTGCAACCATCGCAGCTATTATCACAATAAAAAAATACTTTTTCATATCTCAATTTTTAATTCTTTTAGTGCTTTTTTCAATTCTCCCATTCTTTCAATTTCTATAATACGAGGATGTTCGATTGTGTCAATTACCTCGTGCGCCCAAGTAGTGTGATAAGGAATGTATATTCCATATCCACCTAATTTCACGACTGGTAGAATGTCTGATTTGAATGAATTGCCTACCATAATTAGTTTTTCTGGTTTACAATTCAAGTTTTTCATCATCACTTTATAATCCTCTTCTTGTTTGTCGCTCATCACGATAGTTTGGTCGAAATACGCTTCCAATCCCGAGCGTTTGATTTTACTCTCTTGGTCGAGTAAATCGCCTTTTGTGGCGAGAACAAGACGATATTTGCCTTCTGTTTTCAATTGAGCCAATGTGGTTTCAACATCAGTTAGCAGAGTGGTAGGTTTCATTAGTTGCTCCCTGCCTATTTCTGTAATTTTTTTTATAATTGAGTAGGGTACATCATCCTTTAATAATTTACCTGCAGTTTCTATTGCGCTGAGTACAAAACTTTTAACACCAAAGCCATATATAGATAAGTTGCCTACCTCTGTTTCAAATAGTATGGGCATAATCTCTCGCTCGGTCCAATTTGGAGAGAATTCATTTATCAATTTACAAAATTCGCGTTCGCTCTCTCTGAAATAAATTTCATTATCCCAAAGTGTGTCATCCGCATCAAAAGCAATAGTAAATTTATGATTCATACCTATTTACTTCTTTCAACTTTTCCGTTTGTCAATTTATAAATTTGTCCAGTTTCGGGACATGTAGCTAATCCTTTTTCATCGAAATTCAATCTATGTCCATATTCGCTAACCCAACCAATTTGGCGTGCAGGATTACCTACCACTAAAGCGTATGCAGGTACAGGTTTGGTAATTACAGATCCAGCACCAATTAGTGCATATTCACCAATTTCGTTGCCACATACAATTGTAGCATTTGCTCCAACCGAAGCACCGCGACGAAGTATAGTTGGTTTATATTCATTTTTGCGAGCTACGGCACTGCGGGGATTGATTACGTTAGTGAACACCATAGATGGTCCAAGAAAAACATCATCTTCGCACACAACACCAGTATAAACACTCACATTATTTTGTATTTTTACATTACGACCTAATTTTACTCCTGGAGAGACTACAACATTTTGACCAATATTGCAGTTTTCGCCAATCTCACAATTCGACATGATGTGTGAAAAATGCCAAATTTTAGTGCCAACACCAATTGTGCAATTCTCATCTATATATGATGATTCGTGTTTAAAATAATTTTCCATACTATTTATTAAAGAGTTACAAATTTGTTAAAGAGTTACAAAGTTACAACAAAATATTTATTTGGCAATAGTTTTATAAATTTTTAGCATAAAAAATAGGCTGACTTAATAGTCAGCCCATTCATATTATTTAATGTAGTATTATTTAAGGAATTCTTCTACTGGTGTGTAAGGCATATCGAATGCTTCGCTTACGGCTTTGAAACAGATTTTGCCATCAACTACGTTAAGACCTTTTGCAAGACCAGCATCAGCGCGGCATGCTTCTTTCCAACCCATATTTGCAATACGAATTGCGTATGGAAGTGTAGCATTTGTGAGAGCGCGAGTAGATGTGATAGGTACTGCTCCTGGAATATTTGCAACGCAATAGTGAACAATGCCATCAACTACGTATGTAGGGTCGGAGTGAGTTGTTGGGTGTGATGTCTCGAAGCAACCACCTTGGTCAATAGCCACGTCAACCATCACAGTGCCAGGTTGCATCATTTTCAGCATATCGCGAGTGATGATGTGAGGAGCTTTTGCGCCAGGAATGAGTACAGCACCGATGATTAAGTCAACAGTTGGTAATTCGAGTTCGATATTGTATTGAGAAGAGTAGAGAGTGCGAACGTTTTTAGGTAACATATATTCCAATTGGCGAAGGCGAGGAATTGAGATGTCGGCAATCATTACGTTAGCACCCATGCCAGCGGCAACAAGAGCAGCGTTATATCCTACAATACCACCACCGAGTACGAGAACGCGAGCAGCGCGTACACCAGGTACTCCGCCCATCAACATACCTTTGCCACCTTGAGGTTTTTCAAGGAAGCGAGCACCTTCTTGAGCAGCCATGCGGCCTGCTACTTCTGACATAGGTTGGAGTAGAGGTAGAGTACCATCTTTGACAACGGTTTCGTATGCCAAACAAGTTGCGCCTTGACGAATCATAGCTTCGGTTAATTCTTTTTCGCATGCAAAGTGGAAGTAGGTGAACACTAATTGTCCTTTGCGAATAAGAGGGTATTCGTAAGCGATAGGTTCTTTTACTTTGTAAATCATTTCGGCAGTTGCATATACATCTTCCATTGTTGGAAGTATGGTTGCTCCTGCAGCACGATAATCATCGTCAGAGTAGCCACTACCATGACCAGCTGTTGTTTGAACATACACAGTATGGCCGTGTTTTACCAATTCTTGAACACCTGCAGGGTTAGCTCCCACGCGATTTTCGTTGTTTTTAATCTCTTTTGGAATACCGATAATCATAGTTTTTCAGAGTTTAGAGTTTAGAGTTTAGAGTATAGAGTTTAGATAAAGGCTAAACTTTTTATTTGCGGTACAAATGTAGTGCAATTTCTTTTTTGTTGTATCGCAAATAATAATATTTTTTTTATGTTTTACAACATGTGTTAATTTGTAAGTATATTTGGGATTATAATAGAAGTTTGGAGGTTAAAGTGTTGATTGTTAGTGTTGAAAATTGTAAATAAAAAGTGTTAATTTATATGATTGATTTTTAATGAGGTAAGTTTTTTGTATATTAGAAAAAAGTAGTAACTTTGTATCGTGTTTGATATAAAATAATATGGCATATAAAAGAGAAGAATTAAAGCAATTAAAAACAGATTTTTGGAATGGTTTTGCCGATTATTGCAATACTATTCCACGACTTGCGCAGCGTAAACAGAAGTTTATGCTTTATAATACAAGACTTAAGGGAACTGAATTGAAATTTGATGTGCAGCGCCATGATGTGGCTGTAGTGTTAGAGATTAACCATGCGGATTATGATCGTCGTATTGAGCTGTTTGAGCATTTTAAGGCTTGTCGTCTGTTGTTTGAAGAGGCATTTGAGGGAATTGAGGTTGTGTATGAGCCATTTTATAAGTTAGAAACAGGTAAGGATGTTTGTCGTATATATATAGCATCTTCAAAAGTTGATGATGCATCATATTGTCCCCCTGTTTTAGGGGGACGAGCTCAAGAGGCGGAGGGGGGTAATGTTTTAGACTTTCATCGTCGTGATGATTGGCAAAAGTTTTATCAGTTTATGGCGCGTAATATGATGCGTCTTGAAAGGATATTTAATCAGGCAAAACAAGCTTTGGAATAGGTTAAGGGTTAGAGGTTAAGGGTTAGAGTATTGATTATAAATATGGATGCAGGTTGGTATTTTCAGCCTGCTATTTTTTTCTCTTTTTTATTTGTTTATTTGCTTTTTTTTGCATACCTTTGTTGATTATAAAATAAGTTACTTAATTATAATATTTTTTGTTGCATTTTTGCTTGCATTTTATTGTCGTAACCCGAATAGATAAAAGGCAAGTTCAAAAGTGCCATTGTTGCATAAAGTGTACTTTCGATACAATATAATATTAACATAAATATACAAGACTATGAAAAAAATTACTTTTTTCTTGATGGTATTAGTTGCTATGTTGGTGGCAATACCTATGTTTGCGCAAGATCGCAACAACGAAGATGAGGTGATTAAAGTAGATCCTCGTCAACGAGATTATCGTGAAGGCGAAGTGTTGGTTAAGTTTAAATCGACAAGTCGCGTAAATGTTCGTGCAAAAAATGGAAAAGTGGCAACCGATGTATCTGCCGTGGATGTTGCATTGGCTGCTTTAGGTGTAGAAGAGGTTGATCAACTCATGCCTCTTACAGGGCGTAAAGTATCTCAAATTCGTGTTAAATCGGCAAATGGAGCTGAGATAGTCGATACTGATATGTCGAAACTTTATCGTATGAAATTTAATCGTGAAAAAATTTCATCGGTTGTTGAAGCTATTGCTGCACTTAAGGATTTGCCAGAAGTAGAATATGCCGAGCCTAACTACATAGTTTATTCTTTGTCAGAGGAGTCAAGTGGTTTGGCTGAAATTTATTGTAAGGAACCTCTTTATCCACAACAACATGGATTGCCAGGAGTTGGTTTGGATTATCTTTGGAGTAGAAAACAGATTAACTCAAAACGTTCGGTTATAGCTATTCTTGATACAGGTGTTGATACAGAGCATCCCGACCTTAAGGCTAATATTTGGACTAATGAGTCGGAAAAAAGAGGTAAAGACAAAGTTGATGATGATGACAATGGTTTTAAAGATGATATTCATGGATGGGACTTTGTGAATCAAACGGCGAATGTGCGTGACAACAATGGTCATGGTACTCACTGTGCTGGTATTGCTGCGGCTATTGGTAGAAATGGAATTGGTATTACTGGTGCTAATCCAGAAGCTCTTATTATGCCTATTGCAGTGTTGCAATCTGATGGACGTGGCGACGTAGCTACTATTATTAAAGGTATTGACTATGCAACAGCCAATGGTGCTGATGTATTGAGCATGAGTTTTGGTGGTTATCAATATTCTATTGCCGAAGAGCAAGCCCTTGCTAAAGCATACGCTAAAATGGTGCTTGTTGCAGCAGCAGGTAACGATCACGTTTCTATTTCTGACGTAAATCCTTGTAATGTGCATGGTTCTGGTCGTATGTTCCCAGCTGCTTTCACATTTGTTTTGGGTGTTGAGGCTGGCGACGAACATGGCAATTTGGCTTCGTTTAGTAACTATGACCCTGATGGTCCTCTCTTTTCTGAATTTGGAGAAGAACAACTCTATAATTACGAACTTCGTGCACCTGGTTTAGGTATTATTTCAACTTTCCCTAATGGACAATACAGAGCATTGAATGGTACGTCTATGGCATGTCCGTTGGTGGCAGGTGCTATTTCGGCATTATTAGAACGTAAGGAATATTCGTCTAACGAATTGCTTTTTGGAGACTTGATTTATGCGCGTCGTGCAAATGGTAATGGTAATGTCAATTTCAAAACAGTGTATGATATAACAGAAAAAGATCGTAAACCAGAATTGACACTTGTTACATATAATATTGTTGATTCGATTAGCGGAGATGGCGATGGTCGTCCTGATGCTGGCGAACAAGTAGAGATATATCCAGTGTTGAAAAATGCGTGGGGACAAGCTAAAAATATCAAAATTTATTTGAGCCTTGCAGAGCCAGAAGATCCTAATATTGTGAATATTATCACAGCTCGTGCTGATTTTGGACGTGAACTTAGTAGTTATGGTAAAAATAGTTCAGTCAACCCTCTTCGTTTCAAAATTAGCGACAATTGTGTTGATGGTCGTCGTATTCGTTTGGTTTTGTCGGCTACATGCGATAATATGTCATCTACTTTTGAGCAAGAGATTGTTGTTACTGCTGAAAATGGGGTAGAAATTGGTGGTATTTTGGAGAAAGATATGACGCTTTATCCTAATGTACACTATATTGTAACTTCTTCACTTTTGGTTCCAAAAGGTGTTACGCTTACTATTAAACCAGGTACGGTGATTAAATTTAAAGATGAAACTGGTTTTAACTGCGAAGGTAATCTCGTAGCAAATGGTACTCCTGATAGTATGATTGTATTTACTAAAACCGATTTAGGGTTGGGTAATATTCAATATTTCAAATTTGGAGGAGATACCATTTCTTATGCAATACTTGAGAATTTTACTTTATCTGGAAAATTTGGTGAAGGGTCAACAAACACTTATCCTTATCGTTATGATAGATATGAGAATTGTATTATAAGGTATAATTCAAGTGGTTATTTATTAAACGCGGGTAGTTTTGTGAAATGTAATGTTGTGTATAATAATGTTGGATATTACACCACAGGTTTTAATGTTGAAAATACAAATTTTATAGGTAATACTTTTTCTTATAAACATTCAGATATGGCTAAACAAGGTATTATTAATTTAGATAAAGCAAAAAATTCAAATTTGTTGAATAATTATGTTGTATATTTGGATCTTTATACAAGTGGCACTTATTATTCATCTACTATTCAATCCCATAAATCGGAATATCCATCATATTTAGGTTCTGCTCGAGAAGATATTTTACATCGTAATATTTTCGATTATTATAATCCAGTGGATCCGTATGGAGTTGGTTATGTAGATTTGGATTATGTGGCTAAGACTCCGATTGCCGATTGTCATGGTATTGTGTGGAAGGTGTTGGTTAATGGACTTGATGCACAAGATGAATATGAATTGATGCCTCCATTGGGTGTTGGTCGTCACAAAGTTGAGGTATATTTTAATCGTCCAATGGATAAAAAAGTTACTCCTTACTTAGCAATGGGTGTTCGTCCGCCTTATACTCAAGTTGCGATAAACGAAAATGGCAGTTGGAATGCCGAAGGCACTATTTATACAGCGTATGTAAGCATCAATGGTAAAATGGGTATTGATGGTGTTAATCGTATTTATGTTTCTGGAGCAAAAGACCTTGAGCATTTCGAGATTCCAGAAGAGAAAGTTCGTTTTAATGTTCCGGTCTCTTCTGCAGGTTCGTTGAATACAGGTCTTATGGCAGAAGCAGGTTTGGGTAAAGTGTCGCTCTCTTGGACTACCGATGAAGAGGATTTTGAAGATTTGCTTGGTTATAATATCTATCGTTTCACTGTCGATTCATTGAATGTAAGTAGCGACTCTGTTATTATCAACTCTTCTTTGATTGAATCTGATAAAACGAAATTTGTTGATTATGATGTAGTTCCAGGCACAACTTACTATTATGTAATTAAACAGATGACAACTTCGCTCAGTACTTATAGTTTGAGTAATGCCGTTGCAGCAACACCATTGACAGCAGCTTGTGGCGATGCTAATGGTAGTATGTCGGTAGATATTGCCGATGTTGTAACTCAAATAGCACACTTGACAAACAAAAATCCACAACCATTTATTTTCGATGCTGCCGATGTCAATTCTGATGGTGTGGTTAATATTCTCGACGTAGTTGCAACAATCAATCTTATCATCAATCCTTCAGCTGCAGGTATTATGTCGGTTGATAATACAGCTAAATATTTTATCGAAGAGGGTATTTTGTATGTTGAATCAGATGTTGCTTTAGGAGGTCTTCAATTCCGTTTTGCAGCTCCAGCCGATGCTGAATTTAAAGTACTTGAAGCACTTGAAGGATTTGAACAAGTGTTTGAATATGACAGTATTACTGGTGAGCATTTGTTCTTGGCTTACTCTATGGTGGGTAAAACAATTCCTGCTGGTCGTCATGCTTTGATTGAAATTGGCGATGCTGAATTGACCGAAATAATACTTAGTGACCCAACGGGACGAAATGTATTGCCTATAGATGGCACAGCAACTAATCTTGGAACAGTGGAACAGATGCAACTTTCGACTCCATATCCAAATCCATTCCGCGAACAAGTGGTTGTGCCTTATTTGATAGGTCAAACAGGCGAACATGCAGTGCGTATGGTATTTACTGATGTTGCTGGTCGAGTAATCGATGTTTATACAGCAGTTAATGGTTTTGGCTCATATTCATATACTTGGACCCCAGCACAAGGTATGTTGCCAGGCGTATATTTCGTATCGCTTTATGTTGATGATAAATTGATGCAAACAAGTAAAATTGTTTATTTACAATAAAAAAAATATATGAAAAAAATATTTTTATTGCTTAGCATGGCAACCTTTTGGGTTGCCATGCAAGCAACAAATATAGTGTCGTTGCAGTCGGTTACTACAAGTCCGACAGATGAGTTACAAATTGATGTGTCGCTTGCGAATAGTGATGCACTTACAGCTGTTGAGGTCAAGATTCCGCTTGACGAAAATATGACGTATATTGATGAATCGGCGTTGTTGAACACTGCCCGTTCGAATGGGCATATTATATCTGCAGCAGAGGTTGATAAAGAGTTGCGTATTTATATCTACAGTCTTTCACTTAAAACATTCAAGGGAAGTGAAGGACTGTTGTTTTCTTTTAAATTGAAAATAAATGAAGATCCAGCTATCTATACTTTGATACCTGAGGTTGTATTAAGCAATAAATCAGGTAAGAGTGTTACAGCCAAAGTAGAAGCAGGAATTATCACTATATTATCGCCTAAATTAGAATTTGTTACGCATGAAGTAAATTTTGGGCATGTACCTATTCGTTCAAATTATAGTCGCACTATAACCTTGAAAAATGTAGGGACATCTAAATTGAATGTAAAATCAATTATAATACCAGATAGTAGATTTGTGGTTAGTGAAACGCAATTTGCTATTGGTGTGGGCGAAACAAAAAGCATAACACTCAAATATTCACCACTTGAACATGGATCTATAACTCGTCAACTGACTGTTGTGTCGGATGCGATAAATAAAGAGCATGCTATCGATGTGGTAGCCGATCCTTATTCTATCAATGAGTTGCATGTTGGTAAGGTTGAAGGGGTAGCAGATAGCATTGTTTCTTTGCCTCTGACTGTGAAGAATATGGAACCAATTGTAGGTGTGCAGTTCCGTTTCAAAATGCCTAATAAATTGCAGTTTGATGATTTTGAACTTGCTCCACGTACGAATAATTATATTGTGTTGAATTCACAAGAGAAAGATACATTGTCGATGATGTTGTATTCGCTCTCTAAGACACCAATGGTGGGTAATGATGGCGAAATAGGTAATCTCAAATTGAAGTTAGTTGGCAATAGTGGTTACAATTATTTGAGTCCGTTGGATGTGGTTTTGAGTAATGTCGATGAAGAAAATATGGTATCTGCTACATCACAGGGTTGGGTGAGAATTAAGAGTCCTAAATTGAATTGTGAAACAACGTTTACTCTACCAAGTGCTTCGGTTACAAGCTATGCCTCTGGTACTTATGTAATTCAAAATTCAGGACAATCGCCTTTGATAATAGAAGATATTACATTTATGTCAGAAGGCTTTAAAGTTGTAGGTAATTTGCCTATAACTATACTTGCAGGAGGGAAAGATAGTGTAAAAATTGAGCATCGCGCAACCATAGAAGATGAGTATTCAACTATAATGAATATATATACTAATGACCCTGATAATCAGGTGAAAAAAGTGAGGGTCAATTCTTATATGTTCGAACCAAATAGTTTGAAATTGACAGGAGAACCTGCGTTTGTTAAGCAAGGAGAGGATTCGGTTCAAGGGTATCATCTGAATATTGCAATGAACAATTATTCGGATATTGTAGCAATGCAGTTTGATGTGCATTGGCAAGCAAATATGACTACGGATATAGATAAATTGTTGACTACAGCACGTTTGAATGGGCATAACTGTTCGGTTACAAAAGTCAATAATAGCACATATCGTATTTTGGTTTTCTCTATGTCCAATAAATTGATTAAGAACAAGAGTGGAAATGTTGTTACTTTGGGTTATGTGGGTACCGATTTTAAGGGTGTTATTACTGTTGACAATATAATTCTTAGTGATGCTAAAGGTGTAAATCGTATATCCGAACCTACTGCATCTATGACAGTTTTGGTAAACAAATTAACAGTGAATAGTAATGATACAACTATGGGGGTTGTGTTTGGTGGTGGTTATTTTAATCGAGGTTCTAAAGTTACGATTTCAGCCGAAGCTAAATATGGCTACGTCTTTTCGAAATGGTCGGATGGTAGCACGGATACAACACGTGTTGTTACGCTTAATAGTAATACCAATTTGACTGCTATATTTTTGACCAATATTCATACCGTGACGTTGAGTGGCAAAAATGGAACAGTGAAGGGTGCGGGAGAATATCAGCATGGTAAAGAGGTTGAAATAGAGGCTATACCAGATTATGGGTATCATTTTGTGAAGTGGAGCGATGGTGATACTTTGGCAAAACGAAAATTTACGATACTTGATAATGTGAATCTTACAGCCGAATTTGCGATAAATGTATATAAGGTTGAATTGAAATCGGAGAATGGTGTAACCCAAGGATCAGGTGAGTATAATCATGGTTCGACAGCTAATATCAACGCTGTGGCTGCTGTTGGTTATCATTTTGTAAAATGGTCTGATGGAGTTACAAAAGCTAAACGAAGCATAGTGGTTTTGTCGGATACAACATTGACTGCCGAATTTGCAATAAATCAATATATGGTATCTGTTACTGCGAAGAATGGAAAAGTAGAGGGAACAGGTGAATATGATTATGGTTCTATTGCTGATTTGGTGGCGATTCCTGATGAAGGCTATCATTTTATAGGTTGGTCAGATGGAGAAACCGAAGCAGAGCGTAGCATAGCCGTGATGTCTAATGTATCATTGACGGCAGAATTTGCGATAAATGTTTATGAGGTAGTTTTGAATACCGAAAATGGAATTGTAAAAGGAGCTGGTAAATATGAACATGGTGATACTATTGATATATCGTCAGTACCAAATGAGGGGTATCATTTTGTAAAATGGAGTGATGGAGATAAAAATGCAGAGCGAAAGATTGTTGTTAAATCAGATTTAAATTTGACTGCTGAAACAGCAATAAATGTTTATACTGTATCTTTGTCGGCATCGAATGGAGTGGTAACAGGTGCTGGTAAATATGAACATGGTGATACGGTGTTAATTTCGGTTACTCCTAACGAAGGTTATCATTTCATAAACTGGAGTGATGGTGTTGTTTCTACGGAGCGTAGATTTATTATTACATCAGATTTGTCGTTGAAAGCTGAAATTGCAATCAATGTTTATACATTAAGTTTGTTGGTTGAAAATGGTACAGTTGTTGGAGCTGGAGAGTATAATCATGGTAGAAATGTATATATAAGGGCATATCCTGATTATGGTTATCATTTTGTGCGTTGGTCGGATGGTGTAGAGGAAGAAGCTCGTAATGTGAAAATTGTTTGCGATACAACAATAACAGCAGAAATGGAAATTAATGAGTATGATGTGACGTTGACAACAGAGTATGGGGTGGTGACAGGTGCAGGTAAGTATAAACATGGAGATACAATTACAATTTCAGCTATTGCAAATGAAGGTTATCATTTTGTGAAATGGAGTGATAATAGTAAGTTAGAAGAGCGTGAACTTATAGTTAAGTCAGACTTGAATTTGTTTGCTGAATTTGCGATAAATGTTTATGATGTAAATTTGTCGGCAGAAAATGGAGTAGTTTTAGGTGCAGGTAAATATAATCATGGCGAAATTGCAAATATTTCGGTTACACCAAATGAAGGTTATCATTTTGTTCGTTGGTCAGATGGTGTTATTGACGTTTCGCGTAGTTTTAAGGTCGTTTCTGATATCTCGCTTACGGCTAAATGTGCTATCAATCGACATTCGGTTACGTTATTAGCTGAAAATGGACAAGTTAAAGGTGCAGGAGAATATGATTATGGAACTAAAGTAACATTGACAGCTGTACCAAATGAAGGTTATCATTTTGTTCGTTGGTCGGATGGTGATACTGATATAGTGCGTGAAGTTACTCTTGTTGATGATTTAACTTTATCTGCTGAATTTGCTATTAACATTTATAATGTTGTTTTGACAGCAGAAAATGGTGTGGTTTCGGGTGCAGGAGAGTATGAACATGGAACGGAAATAACTATTACAGTTACGCCAGATCTTCATTATCATTTTGTTCGTTGGTCGGATGGTGATACAAATCCTTCTCGTTCAGTGAAATTGACATCTGATTTAGTTTTGGTTGCAGAATGTTCTATTGATGAATTTGAAGTAACGGCAGATGTTGAAAATGGAAAAATATTGGGAATCGGAAGATACGAATATGGTTCTATTGTTGAGTTTACGGCAGAACCAAATAAGGGTTATCATTTTGTTTGTTGGTCGGATGGAGAGGAGGCAATAAAGAGAACATTGACTATTACTTCAGATTTGGTGTTGTCGGTAGAATTTGCTATCGATGTTTTTGATGTTGAATTGTCATCAGAAAATGGTATAGTACTTGGTGCAGGTGAATATCAATTTGGAGAGGTTGTTTCGTTGTCGGCTATAGCCAATGAGGGTTATCATTTTGTTCGTTGGTCGGATGGTTCGACAGAGGCAAATAGAAAAATTGTAGTTGTTGAAGATTTATCTTTAGTTGCCGAATTTGAGATTAATGTTTATGATGTTGTGGTGAATGTTTCAAACGCAACGGTGAGTGGTATAGGTAAATATGAGCATGGATCTATTGTAAATATTGTTGTTACTCCTAATATAGGTTATCATTTTGTTGGTTGGAATGATGGAGAATTATCTGTTGAACGTCAGTTGATTGTTGTGTCTGATACAATTTTGTCAGCGATTGTTGAAGCAGATATTCATAGTGTGGTTTTGTCGGCAGAAAATGGTGTAGTGCTTGGAGCTGGTCAATACAATTATGGTTCGAATGTGACATTGAATGCCGTGGCAAATGAAGGTTATCATTTTGTGCGATGGTCAGATGGTGAGGAAAATGCCATGAGAATTATTACTATTACAGGAGATGTTAATTTAGTTGCAGAATTTGCAATTAATGTTTATTCTGTAGAAGTATTTGCTGAAAATGGAGAGGTAACAGGTGGTGGTATATATCAGCATGGTGAAGAGATAGAAGTTGTGGTTACACCTAATGTGGGCCATCATTTTGTTCGTTGGTCTGATGGTAGTATGGAGCTTTCGAGAGTGATTAAAGTTACATCAGATTTAACTTTAACTGCAATTATTGCAATAAATACTTATAAGGTAGATTTATCGGCTGAAAATGGACAAGTAGTAGGTGCCGGGGAATATAATTATGGTACGAAATTGACAATAATGGCTATTGCCGATGAAGGCTATCATTTTGTTGGATGGTCGGATGGTGAAACTATGTCAACACGAACTATAAATGTTGAGTCGGATACATCATTAGTAGCTACATTTGCCATAAATGTATATAGTGTATTGCTTGATTATGACGTTAATAAAGGTACTGTAATTGGTGCTGGTAATTATGAACATGGTGAAGTGATTACAATTAAAGCTATTCCAAATGAAGGTTATCATTTTGTGAAATGGTCTGATGGAAATGAAAGTATAGAGCGTACATTTGCTATTGAAGGAGATTTAACATTAACAGCTGAATTTGCTATAGAAATTAGAGAAATAGTTGTTGTTGCTGAAAATGGTACCGTGGAAGGTGCAGGTCGTTATGAATATGGAACTATAGCAACGCTTGTGGCAACTCCAAATAAAGGCTATCATTTTGTTGAATGGTCAGATGGTGTGGAAGAGCCAACTCGAACTATAGAAGTAACAGAAAATGTTGAGTTAGTAGCTGAATTTGAAATCAATGTGTATAATGTAAATCTTACAAGCGAAAATGGCGATGTAGTAGGTAGTGGTAGTTATGCTCATGGAACTGAGGTAGAATTGATTGCAATACCGAAAGAAGGTTACCATTTTGTTGGTTGGTCGGATGGTGTAGAAGAAATGACACGTAAGGTAGTAGTTACTACAGATATAAATTTGAATGCTGAATTTGCAATTAATGTTTATAACTTAGTGTTGGAAACTGAAAATGCAATTGTTTTTGGAGCTGGCAAATATGAGCATGGTACAGAGGTAGAAATATCAGTGGTATTGAATGAGGGATATTATTTTGTTGGTTGGTCGGATGGCGATTTGAACAAGACACGTACGATAAAGGTTAATTCGGATTTGTATTTGGAAGCAAAAACGGCTATTTATGTGTATGATGTAGTGTTGAATGGTGTAAATGGTGATGTAACTGGAGCAGGAAAATATAAACATGGAGAAACAGCAATAATTTCTGTTATACCAAATGAGGGCTATCATTTTGTAGGATGGTCAGATGGTGAGACTGCAATGGAGAGAGAGATTGTTGTTGTAGAGAATTGGGATTTAACAGCATTGAATGAGATAAATGTTTATGTATTAGAATTGTTTGCCGAAAATGGTAATATAGAGGGTGCTTCGTCAGGGTCTTATAATCATGGAACTGAAATGACTATTAATGCGGTGCCAAATGAAGGCTATCATTTTGTTGGATGGTCAGATGGTGTGATGGAGACAGAGCGCACAATTTCTGTAACTTCGGATATTGTTTTGACTGCTATTTTTGAGGTAAATGTCTATTCGGTAGTTGTATCGGGTCAAAATGGTATAATAGAAGGTGGCGGTAATTTTGAACATGGAACAGAAATTGAGATTTCTGCTATACCAAATGAGGGTTATCATTTTGTAGGTTGGTCGGATGGAGATTCGGCAATGGTTCGAAAAATAGTTGTTACATCTGATTTAGTTTTGTATGCAGATATACAGATAAATGTTTATAATGTTGTTTTGACAGCAGAGAATGCGACTATTGTAGGAGCAGGACAATATGAACATGGTACGCAGATAACAATTCATGTAACACCAAATGAAGGATACTCATTTGTAGGTTGGTCGGATGGCGAATTACAGTCAACACGTACGTTTATTGTTACTTCTGACATCGAATTATATGCTAATATTTTGATAAATGAATATGATTTGGTTGTGTCAGCCGAGAATGGAACAATAACAAACGCAGGTAAATATGAGCATGGTAGTGTAGTTGAAATATCGGCGTTACCAAATGACGGTTACCATTTCGTGCGTTGGTCGGACGGAGATACTTTACCAAACAGAGTGTTGACGATGACTTCGGATATTACATTATCGGCTTATTTTGCAATAAATATTTATGATGTTGTATTAAATGTAGAAAATGGAATTGTTTTTGGCGATGGACGTTACAATCATGGCACAAATCTTACGATTGCAGCTTATGCAAATGAAGGTTATCATTTTGTAGGTTGGTCGGATGGAGATAAAAATCTTGTAAGAACAATTTCTTTGATTTCGGATACAATATTGACAGCATTGTTTGAAATTGATAAATGCACGATTACATTATCAGCTGAAAATGGTAAAGTGTATGGTAGTGGTGTTTATGATTATGGTTCGGAAGTTGATTTGATTGCAGAAGCAAATAAAAATTATCATTTTGTTGGATGGTCTGATGGTGACGAAAATATAACACGATCGGTTATTGTTAAATCCGATTTGAATTTAACGGCTTTGTTTGCAATAAATAGACATTCAGTTGAATTAACAGCCGAAAAAGGTGTAGTTGTTGGTGCTGGAGAATATGATTATTCAACGATATTAGAAATAAAAGCAGAGCCAAATGAAGGTTATCATTTTGTTCGATGGTCAGATGGCGATGAAAATCCAATTCGTACTATTGTGGTTACTTCAGACATTGAATTGTTTGCAGAATTTGAGATTAATAGATATTCAGTAGTATTACATGCAACAAATGGTTCGGTTTTGGGTGAAGGAGAATATGAGCATGGAACAACTATAACTTTAAAAGCAATACCTAATTCAGGTTATGAATTTGTTAAATGGTCAGATGGTGATGATAGAGATGAGCGTGTTTTTGAAATAACATCTAATATTGATTTAACTGCCGAATTTGCTAAGGAGATTAGAGAAGTAGTTGTTTTGGCAGAAAATGGTATTGTTGTAGGTGCAGGTCGTTATGAATATGGAGCGGAAGCGACATTAAATGCTATACCAAATGAAGGTTATCATTTTGTGGGTTGGTCAGATGGTGAGACTTCTGCTCTTAGGTCTATTACAATGTTGACGGATACAGTTTTGACTGCTGAATTTGCAATAAATATTTATTCGATAACTTTGATGGGCGAAAATGGAAGTGTTTATGGTGCTGGTGATTATGAATATGGAACAACGATTGAAATATCAGCCATACCAAATGAAGGTTATTATTTTGTAGGTTGGTCAGATGGTGATAATTCGGCAGTTAGGACTATTATGGTTGTAGAGAATATGAATTTAACAGCTCAATTTGTTTCTAATTTATATTCTGTTGTTTTAGGTTGTGAAAATGGTATAGTTTTAGGAGGTGGTTTGTATGAATATGGGGCTGAAATAAATTTAACTGCAACACCAGATGAGGGTTATGATTTCGTTAAGTGGTCAGATGGTTATCTCTTGCCTAATCGTACTATTATTGTTGTCGATGATATAGAGTTGATGGCAGAATTTGAATTGAGACGAGTGAATATATCACTTTCAGGAGACCATGGAACTGTTGTAGGTGCAGGTATTTACGATTATGGATCAAAAGTAGAGTTAATAGCTATAGCTGATGAAGGATACCATTTTGAAAGTTGGTCGGATGGTGTGGTTGAGGAATCCCGTATAATTGAAGCTACAACAGATGTTGATTTGATAGCAAAATTTGTTGTCAATACATATTCTATTGTATTGCATGCTGAGAATGGAAATGTTTATGGCGCAGGTGTTTATGAGCATGGCACAGAGGTTACTTTAACTGCTGAACCTAACGAGGGCTTCCATTTTGTGCGTTGGTCTGATGGTAATAATAATGCAATTCGTACTATAAAGTTAACATCTAATGTTGAGTTGACAGCAGAATTTTCGAAAGAGATTCGAGAAATTATAGTTAATACTGAAAATGGAGTTGTCTCAGGAGCAGGGCGTTATGCTTATGGTGCAACTGCGGTATTGTCAGCCATCCCAAATGAGGGTTATCATTTTGTAGGTTGGTCGGATGGGGTTACTGATCTTGTTCGTACAATTACAGTTCTTTCTGATACAACATTGTTTGCTGAGTTTGCGTTGAATAGTTATAAAGTAACTTTGATTGCTGAAAATGGTGCTGTTTATGGAGCTGGAATTTATAGTTATGGTGAGTCTGTTGAGTTGAGAGCTGAATCAAATGAAGGTTATCAATTCGTACGTTGGTCTGACGGTAATAGTGAAATGATAAGAGAAATAGTTGTGAAGTCGGACACATTATTGATTGCTGAATTTTCAAAAGATGTGCGAATGGTTGTTTTATATGGCGATAATGGTGTTGTTACAGGGGCAGGTCGTTATGCTTATGGAGCGTCTGTTGTATTGTCTGCCACACCAAATGAAGGTTACCATTTTGTACGTTGGTCAGATGGAGTAGTTGATGCAATTCGTACGATAGAGGTTAATTCGGATATTATCTTAGTAGCTGAATTTGCAATAAATGTATATACGGTAGAATTGAAGGCTGCTAATGGAGTAGTATATGGTTCTGGAGAATATGAACATGGTGCAGAGGTAGAGATTTCGGTTACACCAAATGAAGGTTATCAATTTGTAGGTTGGTCAGATGGAGATATCAATTCTACACGTACAATTGTAGTTACGTCTGATATAGTATTGACTGCAGAGTTTGTAATTGATGTTATGACAGTTGATGTTCATGTAGAAAATGCAGTAGTCATAGGTGTAGGTGAATATGCTTATGGATCTGATGTGACAATTATTGTATTACCAAATGCAGGTTATCAATTCTTGAGTTGGTCTGATGGAGTATTAGAATCTGTTAGAACTATAAAAGTAACATCAGACACTCTATTAGTTGCTGAAACCTCACCGATTGTATATTCAGTTGAATTGCAAGGTGAATACGGAACACTATTAGGTTCTGGAGAGTATAACTCTGGTTCGCAAGTAGAAATAGAAGCCATTGCCGATGAAGGTTACCATTTTGTACGTTGGTCAGATGGAGTAGTTGATGCAATTCGTACGATAGCGGTTAATTCGGATATTACTTTAGTAGCCGAATTTGCAATAAATGTATATACGGTAGAATTGCAGGCAGATAATGGAGTTGTAATTGGAGCAGGAGAATATGAACATGGGACAGAAATAGTGATTTCGGTTACTCCAAATGAAGGTTATCGATTTGTAGGTTGGTCAGACGGAGTAATTGATGCAATTCGTATGATAGAGGTTAATGCAAATATTACTTTAGTTGCTGAATTTGCAATCAATGTTTATACGATAAATTTATCGGCAGAGAATGGAACATTTGTGGGTGCAGGAACTTATGAATATGGAACCGAAGTAATTATTGTAGCTATACCAAATGAAGGTTATCGTTTTGTTCGTTGGTCTGATAATGATGTTTCGATATCTCGATCTATTATTGTTACGGAAGATGTTGATTTGTCGGCTGAATTTGAAAAAGTAATTGTTGATGTAAATGTTTATACTAAAGATCAAATATTACATGTAGAAGGCACTGAAAATGGTTATTATTTATATGATGCTTTTGGTAATGTAATTTATAACGGTCCTGATAATCAAATTTTCCTTCCTCATGGTGTATATTTCATTAAAGTAGGTTGGGAAACTATAAAGATTGCATTGTAATAAAATGTTATAGTTATGAAAAATAAGGTTATTGAATTGTTAAAATCGACAGAAAGAGAAAGAATTGATCGAGTGATTGATTATTTGGAAAATAAGTCGGATTATTTTACTGCGCCTGCTTCTACGGCATTTCATGGTAATTATGCTGGTGGATTGGCAGAGCATTCTCTTAATGTATATGAAGTTGCGATGAGGGTGAAGGCAACAATGGTGGAGTTGAAGCCAGAATTGGTTAATCGTATTTCGGATGAGAGTGTGGCGATTGTGGCGTTGTTGCATGATTTGTGTAAAACGAATGTGTATAAGGTGGAGAAGAAGAATAGGAAGGTGAATGGTCGTTGGGAAGAGGTGGATGCATACGGTGTGGATTATTCGAAATTTCCTCTTGGTCATGGGGAGAAGTCGGTGATTATGTTGTTGTCGTTGGGTTTTCCGCTTACGAGGGATGAGATGTTGGCTATTAGGTGGCATATGTCGGCATGGGAGTTGCCGATGCAGAGCGCAGAGGCTAAGGCGAATTTGAATGAGGCGAGGGAGCAGTGTCCGTTGTTGGCTGTATTGCAGGCTGCTGATGGATTGGCTTCGGCAATTTTAGAAAAAAGTAAATAATGATTTTCTAGACAGAATTACATAAGAACATATTTTTTTGTATTTTACATACGCCTCGTTATGTATATGACGTACCTTGGCGAAAGAAAGACATATTTTAAGTTACATTCTATAAATATGTTTTATTTGTTTTTATGTCTAAAAAATAGTGTTTTGATTTGTATATTGTAAATTGAATAATTATGGATGGTAAATATGAGTTAGATAAGGTGGTTGCGACGAGCGATTTGGGTCGTAAGGGATGTTTGAGACTACGTTCGCTTGTGGATTACTTGCAGGATTGTAGTGTATTTCAGTTGGATACGGAGCCTGAGTTGGATGCGTATTTTAAGTCGGTGAATGGTGGTATGTTTCTATCACAAAGAGATATACATATTATAAGGATGCCAAAGTATGGTGAAAAAGTAAAAGTTAAAACTTGGGTGTATGAGGTGAATCCGTCTTATGGTTATCGTAATAATAATGTGTATGATGAGGAGGGACGTTTGTGTGTTGAGTCGAGTGCGTTAGGTGTGTTTGTGAAGTATGATACGGGGGTATTGCTTCGTGTTCCACAGGAGATTATGGATTCGATGCCTCGATATGAGCGTCATGAAATGGAGTATCGTCCTCGTAAGATTCGTTTGCCTAAGGATGTGGAGCCTGAATTGGTGGATGAATATCGAGTGAGAGAGTATCATATTGACGGTAATAAACATATGAATAATGCGTGGTATGTGGCTATAGGTGAGGAGTATTTGCCGAGGGATTGGGAGTTTTCGAGGGTGAGAATTGAGTATTTAATCCCTGCTGTGTATGGCGATGTGATGAGTGTTGAGCGTTATGTGATAGAAAATGGTTATATTGTGGTTATGCGCCGTGAAGATGGAAAAATTTATTCAATTATAGAGTTTATTTGAGAATTTTATTGTATATTTGCAGTTTGAAAAAAACAGAATAACATTATAGCATAAATTTTTGTTATTCTGTTGTTTTGTCTAAAAAAATAGGAAGAATAATGGCTAAGAAGAGACAAGAAAAGACAGATGTGCGCCAGATAGATTTTGGGCGTGTGCCACCGCAGGCGGGGGATATGGAGGCGAGTGTGTTGGGCGCGTTGATGTTGGAGCGTGATGCATTTGCTATAGTTGCTGAGATATTGAAGCCTGAGTGTTTCTATAAAGAGACTCATGAGAAGATATATCGTGCTATTGTGAATTTGGCAGCCAATGATGAGCCTGTCGATATGCTCACTGTGGTGGAACAGATGCACAAAGAGGGTACGTTGGAAGAGGTGGGTGGACCTGCGTTTATTGGTAGTTTAACTACTAATTTGGCATCGTCGGCACACTTGGAGTATCATGCCAAGATTATCGCTCAGAAGTTTTTGGCGCGTGAGTTGATACGTGTGGCAACTGATATTCAGACCAAAGCATTCGATGATAAAGCCGATGTGGATGATTTGATGCAAGAGGCAGAGGGGTTGATATTTGAAGTGAGCCAGAATGGTATCAAACGCGATGTGGTGGCTGTGGGTAGCGTGTTGCAAGAGGCATTGGAACGCATGCAGAAGGCTGCAAAACAGGCTGGCGGTATGAGTGGTTTGCCTTCTGGATTCCATAAATTAGATAAGGTTACGTCGGGATGGCAAAATAGTACGTTGGTGATTATTGCTGCACGTCCGGCGATGGGTAAAACGGCATTTGTGTTATCGATGGCAAAGAACATTGCGGTGGATATGAACACGCCTTGTGCGGTATTCTCGCTTGAGATGAGTAATGTGGAGTTGGTCAACCGTCTGATTTCGAATGTGGCTCAATTGGATTCGAAGAAGATAAAGAATGGTCAGTTAGAACGACATGAGTGGGCACAATTGGATGTGGCAATCAATAAATTGCAAAAGGCTCCGTTGTATGTGGACGATACACCGTCGTTGTCGATTTTGGAATTGCGTACTAAGGCTCGTCGTTTGGTGCGCGACCATGGTGTGAAGATGATTGTCATCGACTACTTGCAGTTGATGAATGCGCAAGGTATGAATTTCTTCTCGCGTGAGCAAGAGGTGAGTTTGATTTCGCGTTCGCTCAAAGGATTGGCCAAGGAGTTGGATATACCGATTATAGCCTTGTCGCAGTTGAATCGTGGTG
>JAZLDO010000030.1:0-1798 GCA_045614825.1 Candidatus Aphodosoma sp.
CCATGTTGTGCCGGCACCCAAAGTGTCGGCATAATTTGTATCCATCACTAACCCTTTACTCGAAAGGATATAATATAGCAATACCGCCATTCCATTATTCACAAAATGCATTACTATCGGCACCCATAAACTACCCGTCCACACAAAAACATAACCAAACAACGCACCCATCAGCATACGAGGAATAAAACCATAAAACTGCATATGAATGGCTGAGAAAATAAATGCCGTCAACCAAATAGCCACATGCGTTCTCGTACTTACACAATTCCCATTAACCGCAGCACCCTTACCACTCAACAACTGCTGCAATACGCCACGAAAAGACATCTCTTCAGCCAAGGCAGGCAACACAGCCATCAAACCCATATTAATCATCATCACCCATACATTGTCGGCCTGCATGAAGCGCTTAGTCAATAATGCCGCCTCTTCTTCCATCTGACGAAAAAACTGCTCAAGAGAAGATAAGCACTCGGGCAACACAATACGATTATTTAAATCCGCTAATAAGTTAATACCAGGTATAGCACACACCATCACCAATGCCGCCAAACCTACCACATGCCATGCACTCTTCACATCCATTCGCAACCAGCGGAACGGACGGTGCTTTTCTTCCCACACCCATGCGCATAACAACGCAGGCAGCAGAAACAAACTGAGCGTCTGAATACACTGCAACCACTTGAGCGAACTCGTTGCCGTCTTATCCACATCGCTCAATAACCAACCCACACTCACCACCATAGTGAATGCAATCATTAATCCTATCCAAACAACTATTCTGGAAAATATATTTTCTTTCTTCATACTAATTGATTTTATATCCTTTCCGTTTTCGACCACAAAAGTACTACAAAATTTGCATACTCACAAATATTTCCGTATTTTTGCAAAAAAAATCGCACTCTCCTTTAATATATAACTCTCTCTGCCGTCATATAGATGAAAGCACATCAAATAGACAACAACACCCATGGCTAACGATAACATTGACATACACCTCATTGAACGCATCCTACACCACGATGACACCAAAGCATTCGAGCAACTCCTCATGAGGCATCGCAGTGCTGTATGGAATACCGCATTAGCCATCACGCACGATACAGACCTCGCCGCCGAAGTGCTACAAGAGACTTTTATCAAACTATGGAAACGATTAGATACATGGCGAGGAGAAAACATCAAAGCATGGATAACCATCATTGCCAATCATACCGCTATTGATATATTAGAAAAAGAGAAACGAAGAAACCAAGAACCACTTAATAACTACGATTCCATCGAAGAAAGAAACGATCAACCAGAAAAAGAACAACAACTCCAACAACTCGAAAAAGCTATACTAACACTCTCCGAACAAGACCAACTGATAATCAACTTATACTATTTACAAAAAATACCCATCAAACAAATAGCACAACTCCTACAACAAACACCAAATAACATAGCCGTCAAACTACACCACATACGCGAACGACTCAAAAAAAGAATGCAATATGAACCCCATCAATGATAATCAAATAGAACAACTTCTACAGCAGTATGCCAACGAGCAAGAAGCCAATAACAAGGCAATCGAACGAGCAACACAGCATGTTGTGAGTACCATCAAACACGAGGTGCGCAAAACTAAAATAAAAAAGTGGGCACAAATACTCACCTACTCATTCGGCATTCCTGTTGCCATCGTATTGTACGCATTCTGTCTCATCACATACATACCAGATATACCCAACTTATACACACCCGTTTTCATCGCTATACCTGTCATCGTATTGGCTATCATAGG
>JAZLDO010000031.1:0-3999 GCA_045614825.1 Candidatus Aphodosoma sp.
GATGTAGCCTCCAAATCCACCAAGCGACACCCAATTGTTGGCATTGAGGCGTTGTTCGGCATAGACGCAAGCTGCTTCTACAGTTGTTTGCGAGCCATCGAATCCACCCGTTTTTAGCTCGTTAATGAATTGACCTGGTGCAGGGGTGTATTCATACACACGGTTGAAATTCGATTGAGATGAGGCTGTTTTCGGACGATAATATAGTGTCTCTGTCGAAATCACTTTGAGCGAAACTTGTTGATAGAGCGAGTCGGTTTGATTGCCACGAACAAGTGAGGCTGTAATGTCAATCAAATATTCTCCTTCTTGCGTTAGTGAGCAAATCCAAGTTGATTTTTCGCTCTCTTGCACAATAGAATCACCAATGGCAAAACGGAAAGTTGCTCCTTCGAGATTTTCAGTTTGCACAGGACCTATTTCAATCGTGCGACCTGCTATAAGTTGATATTCAGTTTGTGCAAAAGTCCAAGAGATTGGAGGCAATTCGACAACTGATATTGCTGTAGAAATACTATCGGCTCCATCTTCGTTTTGAGCAATAAAAGATAGTTTATGTATGCCTATGCTGTCAGCATGAAATGTATAAGCTAATGAATCAGACACTTGTGTGTCATTAAGAAACCAAGTATAGGTGGTCGGCAGTGATGTTTGCACGACAGAGGCGTTAAGTGTTGTATCAGTACCAAGAGACAAAACAAAACCTTGATTGGCCCCAATTAGTGATACATGAGGTATTTCGCGTTCAACAACATCAATGCGAATCTCTTCTTGGTCACTACCTGCCTCCGTTTCAACTTTAATCATTATATATGTTGCACCTAAATTGTCGCCACAAAACTCATAATCACTTTGTGTAGAGACAATAGAGTCGTTAATTGTCCATGAAAAACGAGCATTTTCGGCATTTTCGTATTTAGGCGAAATCAAGATGCATTTTTTTTGCTTGGTAGTATATATGCCAGATTCGTTATCTAGAATAATTTTGGGAGCATTGCTAACAATGGGTTCGGTGAAATTGCAAGAAGCAAAAAACATGATGGTAAAGAGTAAGGAAATCATAGATTTCCCTACTCGTTTTGAGTTTCTTACAAATAATAAAAGTGGTTTGACTGAAAAGTTTATTTTAATCATACTCTTGTTTTTTATTTATCGAAACGCACTGCTACATCATCATATGCAAAATAGGCTGGTTGGCTGAAACCATAGCCGTTGTCGCTCGAACCTGTGATGTTGAAATCTACTTTTACAACTTTGCCTAAAGAGCTTAAATCCCATTTTGTCCATTCGGTTACGATATTGTCGGGACCATTACAGAGGTAGATTTCGGCGCGACCTGTTTCGTTGCCGTCGGCATCATAGCCAATTGCTACGGCTTTCACCCAGTCTTCTGGACCGATTTTAGCTGTCAAACCATTGCCATCCATATAGCACGAAAGTGCGTAAGCCGAGTTGTTGACATACATATGGTCGATTATGCGAGGTGTTTCGTCTTTGAAATAAATGTATGGGAGGTTTTCTGTACCATTGTATGGCGATCCATCCTTATAACCAAAGTGCATACAGAAGTTTGTCGAACCGTTATGTCCACCTGTGAGGGTTTCGCCATAAGTTTGGTTTGCACCATACACTGTCAATTGGTTTTCGTACGTGCCGTAGGTTGTATAATCACCTGAAGCATAATTAGAAATAGCATGACCTCCACCCCAAAATACATAGTCATAGTAGTTGTAAGGCAATTCAGATGCAAGGAATGTATTGCCTTCGTCGTACCACGCATAGCGGTCGTCTTCCGACTGCGTCATCATTGCATAAAGCATGTCTGCCATATATTCAGGATTTGCAATTAGATCGCTCCATTTCGCAATAGTTGCATTGCAATACGAAAGCTCATAAGGAGTGAATTTAGCATCGGCATCTTCGAATGTGAGAGTGCGTAACTCGTAGGTTAGTTCGGGTTCGGTGACTTCAGGACGGCGGAATATAACACTATCAACATCAAGTATGTTGTATTCGTCGATTATTTCAC
Source organism: Candidatus Aphodosoma sp. (assembly GCA_045614825.1). Classification (GTDB taxonomy): domain Bacteria; phylum Bacteroidota; class Bacteroidia; order Bacteroidales; family Paludibacteraceae; genus Aphodosoma. The sequence continues at coordinate 2,030 of JAZLDO010000031.1, forward strand.
CATTGTGCCAAATATACATTTGTGCAGAAGCACTGAGTGTCATGAGAATGACTGCGAGAAGAATAATTGATTTTTTCATAATTATTATTGTTTAATGAATTTAACGATTTCGGTGCCGATTTGAAGGAGATAGACACCATTTGAGAGAGATTCTACAGAAAGTGAAATTGTGCCATTGCCTGCAGTTGAAGACAATAGCATTTGTCCGTCAAGTGAAAAAATACGGATTGTTTCGCCTACATTAATGCCATCAACATAAAGCATTTCCTGTGTTGGATTAGGGAAAACACTGATAGATAGCAAATTGTCTTCAGTATTAACAGTGTTGCCTTCGTTATCATCAAAGATAACTATACGACGAATATCGTCGTACAAATTACGCTCTGCAAGTAGAGTCCCATCAAGGGCAACAAGACGAAATTTTTCGTTTGTGCCATCAATTTCCCAACGAGCAATAGAACTGATTGTAGTTTTATATTCTTCGCCATTTAGATACTCAATTCGCATTGAAAAATCAGCAAAAAGAGCATTAACAGCAAAAACAGTAAAGACTACAAGTGTAGAAATTAGATGTTTCATTGTGTTCTTTTTTTTTATGATTAATAATAGAATGAATAAAAAAAGTCGTATCCTGCAACTTTTTACAGCGCAGGATACGACAATATTTATCAAAAACACAATGTAAATAAGAGTACAGATAACAGAGTACAGAGTACAAATAGTCCCTAATTACTCATGCATCATTGAACTTCTTTAAAAATCAGAAAAATCTGCAAGTGTGCTTTGATTTGCCCGTTATCCTGCGGGTATAATCGATTTAGAAAGCAAAGGCAGGTCTTCTGACTTATCCCGTTTATTGCGCCTTCCCAGTGTTAACCAGTGGCAGAGAGTGCAATAAAATCCATAAGGGGACTTACAGCAACAGGTATTGTTTCGGATTCACACCGAATTCCCTTTTAATCCAAAAATGGCGGAACCATTTCGGGAACCATTTGCGACTGCAAAGGTAGTAATATTTTTTTATTCCGACAAGGAAAAATAAAAAAATCCGCTAAAAAGCGGATTTTTAATATTGCGAAAAAGAGACTATTATTTTCTTTTAACTGTAATAACTCCAACTATTGATAAGAGGATATACCAAAGTATTATTAGTGGTAGGGATTGGCGGAAGAGGCAAACTGCTAAAAGGATAACGCCAATGATAAATATGAAGCGAATACGGTTGTCTGCCCAACGGAAGTTGTGGAATTTGAGGGAGAACATTGGCAATTCACAAACAAGGAGATAAGAAAACACTATGACCGCAGCCAAAATCCACCATGGAGAGATTGCTTCTAACAAAGATTGATAGCCATACGCCATGCCGAGCCAGAAGATGGCATTGGCTGGTGTTGCAAGTCCGATGAAAGAAGAAGTTTGGCGTTCGTCGATATTGAATTTACCGAGACGATAGGTTGAAAAAAGCGTGATAAGAAATCCCAAATAAGGCAAATAGGTCCACACCGAAGCAAGCGGAGCGAGCAAACGGAAGGCAATCATACCTGGCACGAGGCCGAATGTGATAACATCGGCAAGCGAGTCGAGCTCTTTGCCAAGTGGCGATGATACGTGGAGTAAGCGCGCCACTGCCCCATCCATAAAATCGAGTAATGCGCCTATGAGGACAAAGAGCAGAGCCATGTCGAAACGAGAATTATAGGCGAATATGCAAGCAATGATGCCTGAAAACTGATTTAGAAGGGTTATTGTATTTGGAATATGCTTTTTCATTTTAATAAGGAGTAGGGAGTAGGGAGTAGGGAGCAAGGAATTGTTATTTATTTTTTTCTAAATTCTTTTTTGTAGTTTTAGTAATCGATGTTAATAATTTTAATAACTCTACACAATCGTTATTTAATGAATCAAATTGCTCAGCTGTAAGATAATCAGATTTATACAATAGATTTAACCAATATTGAGTTTCAGCACAC
>JAZLDO010000032.1:0-17135 GCA_045614825.1 Candidatus Aphodosoma sp.
GTCGTATAGGTCGAGCAATTCGGGTTGGTCTTGTATCTCGTCGAGCGTAGTCACATCGGGTGCAGTAGGGTCGGCTTCTTTCAGTTTTTTGTTTATGCGATTGAAGGCAGCCAACTCGCGCAAATCCATCTCGTCGTGCAAATCCACGCGATAGACATCAAATCCCAACACATTCTTATCTTCAATACCATTGGCAATGGTGTATTTGTGCAGATTGTTGCCAAATATGGTTTCGGTAGTTATTTCGTTGCGAGCATTTTCGGGAAAAACAGGCGTACCTGTGAAGCCGAACATTAGCGAGCGGTTGAACGTGTGTTTGATGCCGACTAGCATTTCGCCAAACGTGCTGCGGTGGCATTCATCCACCACAAACACCAAACGTTTTTGGTTCAATCTGTCAATTCGCAATTGGTCAACCCCTTTCTCGGCGTTGATGTTAGCCATTTTCTGCAACGAAGTGACAATCAAACGGTCGTCGTTCGAGTCGCTCTCCAATTTGCTGAGTAGTATATCGGTGTTGGCAGTGTCGCTGATGTTGTCGGCATCGCCAGCAAAGCCACGATACTCGTCGAGCGACTGCACACTCAGTTCTATACGGTCGAGAAGGAACACCACCTTGTCGGCATCGCCCGACGAGGCTATCAGCTGAGCCGATTTGAACGAGGTCATCGTCTTGCCCGACCCCGTAGTGTGCCAAATGTAGCCACCACGATGCTCGTGGTCGTCCCAATTGTTGTTGTGCGTAGTGTCGCATATTGCGTTGGCAGCGTAGTATTGATAGCTGCGCAACACCTTCAGTGTGTGGTCTTTGTCGTCGGCAATGGTGTAGTAGCCAATCATCTGGTGTGCCATCGGTATCGATAGCAAGTTGGTAGCCACCTGTTGCCAATCGCGCATCACATTGTTGTTAAAGTCCTGCCAGTGGAAGTAGAATTGAGGTGCAAAATTGCTCTCCTCGCCTGGATTGGCAAAGTAGAGAGTCTCTTCGGGTGTCATAGCCACCATTATTTGCACCAATTTTAGCATACCTTGACTGAATACACCCTCGTGGGCATAGCGTTTCAGTTGGTAAGTGGCTTGACTCACATCCACGTTCGAGCGTTTCAATTCGATGTGTATCACAGGCATACCGTTGATGAGGAGCAGAATGTCGCCACGACGGTCGCCAAGCATGGCATTTGAGGTGCGCAACTGCGGTTGGCGTGCTATTTGGTAGCGGCTCTGTCCCGAGCGAATTTCGCGAGGGTCGAATATTTTGAGATATATTTCGTTGCCACAGTTAGGCGCATCGGGGTGTTCGCGTTTGATGCTCACTGTTTGCGCATTGATGAATCTGCTCACATCGTAAGGCGAATTGCATAGGCTCAATCGGTCCATAATCTGGCGCATCTCGCCCTCGGTGAGAGGGTGTTTGCCCAAGAGGTTGATGTCGCGGTTGTTGTCGTAGATGATTTGCACCCAATTTTTCACGAGGTCGTCCTCTGTAGGGTTTTTAATCACCTCGTTCCATCCATGCTTGAGCAGGCACTGCGTCAGTGCCTCCTCAAAATCTATTTCGCGTGTAAAAGTCATGATATTTATCGTTTTTTTCGTTTCTTTTTGGGGGTTATACAAACATAAGGTCGAGGCACGAAGCCTTCACACTCTTCAGTTTCTCCAATCTCGCCTCATGCAGCGCTATCTGCTTGTCGAGATTGCTGAAATAGTTGGCTATTTGAGTTTGTTCGTCGAGGGAAGGAACTAATATATTTAAATCAGAATAATCTTTAAAATATATATGTGGAATTGTTGAACCGGTAGCAAATATTGTCAAATCTAACCTTTGTAATAAATTGTATAGAAATGAAATATTATACTCATCTTTTGCTAAAAGATAATGCATTGTGCCTAAAATAGAAGATTTTGCTGGATATAAATTCATTCTACCTACACCAGCACCATCTTTCACTACACCTATATACTCTTTATCTTGAACAAAAAAGGGAACATTTTTAATAAAACCACTGGCCCCAAAAATAGGATAAGAACCATTAAAGTCACCCAATTTATTTTGCGATATAGTTGAATGTTGGTGTATACAAACATTTTTTATGGTCACCTTCTCCCACTCCCCACTAAATCCTTTGAAACGGATGCGAGGTGTTGTTTCGCCTTCTTGTGGGAACATCTGTTGTAGGCTTGCCTGCTTCACCTGTTTAAGCGATGCCACCTTCTTCTCTGTCAAACCAATCACTGCGTCTAATTGCTTGAAATATTCGGCTATTGCTTGTTGTTCTGGAAGGGAAGGGGTGGAAATATTAGTTTCACATAATTTATTTTTCGAAAGATTATATCTTGTTGCACCTTGTGCTAAAATTTTCATTATTGATCTACCTACATTACTTCTCATTAAATAGACCAAATAATTAGAATCGATATTTTTTGATGAGGGTCTAAACCCAAAACAAAAACTATTTAGATAAACATTCTCTATATCATCTTGCATAGTAGAACAAAGCCCCACCTCTTCTGGTGTTTCAGATGATGTGTTAAACAAAATATCATTTTTCAAAACAGCATTTTGTTTTTCATTTACATTTACTTTTTCCAATATAGATGAATCTATTTGGGCATTTGTCAACACATTCAAGAATGTAACATATTGAGCATTACCTTGTCCAAAATCTTCTTTTGTTTTTCCTGATAGACCCGAATATGTAGTACCTAAACTACCAATCATCTTCTTCTCCCACTCCCCTTCAAATCCTTTAAATCTTATTTTTGGTTTATTCATAGTTGTTCCTCCTCATTTAGTTTTTTATTCAGTCCCTTGTTCTCCTCACGCAAAAATTGGGTGATGTGCTCGGTACTAGGCAATTCCAGTTGATATTTCGATAAAAAAAGATTTGCGTCTGTGCCCATCATCGTGTATTCTGCCATTTCCTCTCCTACCTCCGAACAGAGCAATATGCCGATAGGTTCGTTGTCATCGGAGAGCATAATGTTTTTGCGATAGTAGGCAAGATACATATTCAATTGCGCCACATCGGCATAGTCCAATCGGTGGGCTTTGAGTTCGATAATGACATGGCGCTTCAGTATGCGATGATAAAACACCAAATCGGCTTTGTAATAGCGGTCGTCGATAAGCAATTTTTTTTGTCGCTCTTCGAAGCAAAACCCCATCCCAAGTTCAAGCATAAATTCTTGTAAATTGTCAATTAACGCAGTTTCAAGATCCGACTCCTCAACCACATCTTTCGCTCTAAGACCTAAGAATTCAAACACAAATGGCGATTTGACGTCCATTGCCAAGGTGTCGATCTCGGCACTGCCTTGCACCATGCAAGCCAACTGCTCAGGTTTCTGACTCCACCCACTGCGTTCGTAGTAATTCGAATCTATTTGACGTTGCAACTCGCGCACACTCCATGTGCCTTTAATTGCCATAGTTTCGTAGAAAGCTCGTTTCAACTGGTCTTTCACTGGCAATAGAAGCGCAAGATGCGAAAACGACAATTTATTGAATAGCAATTCAGGATTGGTAGATATATTTTCTTCTGAAATAGGCTGTTGAATCAATTGGGCAGACACCGTTTGCCTAATCATCACCCCATCTATATCAACTGATAGCAATTGGGCAGACACTGTTTGCCCAATTTGGAGCTGTGAGTGAACAAACATTTCTATTTGGCTTGCCAAAGAACGATAAGTAAGATAGAATTGTTTGTATAGTTTCAAACTACGATAACTGAAAGTTCGTTTATTGCGCAATGTGTGGGCAAGATTCTGCAACAATCGTTCGCCATATTGCGCTCGGTCGTGTCCACGTTGCTCATACTCTACAATATAGTAGCCTGTCAACCACGCTTTGGCTGTCACATGACGATTAATCACCAACCGAGCATTGTTTTGCAAAGCACGGTCGGTAACTTCTATCTGCTGTACGAGATTGTCAAAATTCATGTTATTGCTATCCATACCCCTATTGCTTTATAAGATTTGCCAATCCGCGGATAGCGAGGTCGTCGCCTGTGAGGTTGCCAATGAGTTGTGCGAGCGAAGCCTCGGCTGTGGCTAGTTGAGTATCTATTTGATGATATGGTGTAGCATATTTTGCCTCTATCTGCTTGATGCGTGCCACGAGCGAAGTGATTATAGAGTCGAACGAGGCTTTGATTTCGTCAATCACAGGCTCAATCCATTTCGCATCGAGCAATGCCATCACCTCATCGTCGATCAATGCCTCGATGGTGCGTTGAGTTGCAGATTCGAGTTCTATTTTGGCTGTTTTAATGTTTTTGGTGAGTGCCGATTGTTCGGTGTAGAGAGCCACAATGGCTTGCAATTTGGCTTTGGTTTCTGCCTCTATAGCGTCGCCTTTGCTTTTGGCGTCGGCTTGTATAGGTTTTTTATTGAGAGCGGTGTTGTCGTCGTTGAGATATTTTTCTTGCTCGTCGGCATCGAATTGAGACGCCAATTCGTCCAATTCGCCATCGATAGCCTCGAGACGCGACTGCCAATCGGTGATTTGCTGCAATTTGTCATTAAGGTGATGACGTTGCACTAGTTCGAATGGGAGGATACGACCGCGTATGCCATCTGCCACTTCTACCATTTCGTTGTCTTTTCTCACAAGCTTGGTGACTGGCTCTACCACTCGTGTGGCATCGAATCCTTCGGTTTGGATAATCTCGATGTCGGTGGCTATCTGTTGCCAATTGTTGGCAAGTGCTTGATAGGCGTCGTAGCTATTCACTAGAGGCAACCCTTCAATCTTGGCAAACATTTGGGTGGTGATGGTGTCGAGCGCTGCGAGTTCGTTAACATTCTGCACATCGGTCAACAGCGTTGTGCGTATTATGTCTGCCACATTGTATGCCGTTTTGCTGAATTTGTCTTTGAGAGTTTGCACCTCGGCATTGTCGTCGATATAGCATGCAAAATCGCCATCTATCATAGCGTAAGGTTCGTCGGTATCGGCAAATGATTCTTTGAAAATCTCGCCACGCAACGATGGCAAAGCTTCCCAATAAGGTGCAAGTTGGTCGATTTCGCTCACAGGTATGCCGCCAAACATAGTGGCATATATGTCGTAGTGCTCTGGGCTGTCGGACGAATCGACATAGCGAGGTATGTTGAGGTTGTATTCGTTACGGCGTATTTCGTCGCGACTCACACAGCGCGAATATTTGTCGGTAGTCGCGCGGGTGCGTACGGTGTCGACTATGCGACGGATGTCGCAAGCACGCAAGCGATTTTGTTTGCCATCTTTCACAAAGCCCTTCGATGCGTCGATGATGAGCACATCGTCGTCGGTGCGTTTTTGTTTGAGCACCATGATGAGCGTAGGAATGCCTGTGCCGAAAAATATGCCTGCTGGCAATCCGATGATGGCGTCGATATTGTTTTTTTCAATGAGATTTTTGCGTATTTCTGCCTCGCTACCACCACGGAACAACACGCCGTGAGGCAACACGATGGTGAGAATGCCATCTGGTTTGAGGTGATGGAGTTCGTGCAAAAGGAATGCATAGTCGGCTTTGGTTTTTGGTGCTACACCATAGCCCGAGAAACGAGCGTCGTTGTCGGCATCCGTAGGGTCCCACTTTTGCGAATATGGTGGGTTAGAGACCACAGCGTCGACATAGAGCGGTTGACCGATGTCGCTACCTGCCACATGTATAGGCCAGTCTTGGTCGAGCGAGTCGGCACAGCGGGTGATGATGTTGTTGGGCTGTATGCCACGCATCACGAGGTTCATACGCGTGAGGTTGTAGGTGTTGGGCATCAACTCCTGAGCATAATATTTCACGCTGTCTTGGTTGGCTATGTGTCGGCTAATGGATTTACCAATAGTGATGAGCAACGAACCCGAACCACTGGTAGGGTCGTAGATTTCAATCTCTTTTTTGTTGTTATGATGATTTGCCACAATTTCCGACATCACGATAGCCACCTCGTGAGGGGTGTAGAATTCGCCAGCTTTCTTGCCTGCCGATGCTGCAAAGTGGCTGAGCAGGAACTCGTAGACGTAGCCCAACACGTCGTAGTCTTGTTGTCCGTCGGTAGGTATGTCTTTGATGAGTTTGATGAGTTTGTTGAGCGCTTTGGTTTGACTGGCTGAGTTGTCGCCCAATTTACTCAATCCCTCTTGCAAAGTCTTGAAAATGCCTTCATACACATGTTTGTAGTCGTTGTTTATCAATCGGTTGAACGACTGAAGCGCCCAACTGAGCGTTGCCACCGAGAAGTCGGAGTTAGGCAACAACCATGTGCTGAACAAGTTTTTGTATTCTATGAAATAGCCAATGTTGTTTTGACAAAATTGCATATATTCTTGCGCATCGGCATCGGCAGGATTTTCTACGAGCAAAGTGAGGTCGTCGTCGGTCCAACCATTGCGTCGGAGATACGACACCTGATTGTCTGACAAGAATTTGTAGAAAATCATGCCAAGTATATAGTCTTTATATTCGTTTGCCTCGATTTTTGAGCGCATCTCGTTGGCTGATGCCCAAATGCGAGTAGCTAATTGATGTTTGTCCATAATTATATTGTTTTTTATTCGTTATTTTCGAGATTTGCTAAGTCAATAATTTGTTGTGGTATAAATGGATCGGTGTCGTATCCAAAATCAAAGTCGCATTCGTAGTCTGGGTCGTATAACGCATGAAACAATTCGTCTATATCCTCATATGGTGCTGTGTCGACATAATGGCGATACCATGCCCAGAAACAGTCGTAAAAATCCTCTCCTCTTTTTTTGTGAACCTCTACATACGCTTCGTCGTCGAAATCATCTTCGTCGTCATCATCATCAAAATCGAAATCATCGTCGTTTTCTTCGTCGAAATCATCTTCATCATCATCGTCATCGGAATCGAAATACTCTTCGTATATTTCGTAGAATTCGCTATTTTTTAAACCACAATTCTGTCTGCAATAGTCAATCAACTCATCGGTATCGACATCCCATTCGCATTCAGCATTAAATATACCTTCGCGCATATCATGGTCGCATGCAGAATAGTACCTTATGCTATTAATCTCTTCACGAAGTAGTTCGTAAATAGCAGGATGCGATTCATTGATTCCAAGTTTATTGATATCGGTTGGCTTTTTTTCGCGAATGAGCGCCACGAGAGTTTCGACATCGGCGTCTGCCATCTCAAACTCGCCATGGGCATCGGCAATAGTATAAGAACAAAGAAAATTTTTTTCTTCAACTGTTATTTTCATGGTGTTTTTGGTGTTTTATTTATGTAATTTAAAATTCTTGCGAATATAGTAATTTTTTTTGAATTTTCCAAATAAAGTCCGGACTATTTTTTATATTTTAGAGCATGTTTTGGGAGGAATGGAGGGATGTTGTTTTTGGTAAGTTTTGACACAAAAAAAACAGATGCCTGGCGACATCTGTTTTTTTTGATTTGTGCTATTTCAATGAAGAATACGCACATTCCTTGCAATACCATATGCATTACCAACGAATACTAACGCTCGCAATACAGTAAGCACACTTTAGTTGTTCGGGAGCTCGAACCGAACGTCTCTACTTTGTTTTTTTTAATATTTTTTGTAAAGGTGCTAGACGTTAAGGCTATCTTGATTTTGTGCCTAATGTTAATACTTGGATAGCACCGATAGCCACAGCTACTTACTTTCCTATCTTGGCTTTATGTTCTTTTATAAGAGCATTCGAATTTATTTCATCCACCTTTAGAAATAGTTCTATCTGCTCTTTATATGTCAATCTAATTTTATTTTTATTTTCTTTTTTCTTCCACCATTTGTAAAATTCTACAGGATTATTCTTATAAGGAACACTCGCCATAACTAATCCATTATAGCCTGGAAACTCAATAAGCAAGTTCAATCCCATATAATCTCTATAATATTCAAAATGATTAACTCGCAATTTATTAACTAAAAGATCAAAATCTTCTTTTTGAATTCTTATATTATGTTCAACAATGATTTTGTGCAATGAAATAGGGTCTTCATCTACCCATTTACTTATTGCCAACACTCGAGAACCTATAGTCAACAAATTTTTACCATAATAGGTTTTATTTTTTTCTGGCTTAAACAACTCATAGTGAATATTGTTGTCAGTTGTGGCTACAGTAGCAGTACTACTATTTGTTGCAATATTAACGTTTTGCTTAAGATAGTTGACTATATCCACATGGTTAACTATACCACATGGAGGATACTTCACAAAAATATCATCGTTTGACATGCCGAGGAAAAAATCCTCAATCAAACTCCATCTTGTTTCATTAGAGAAATAGTTGATAAAGAAATGTTCGAATAATTCGCAACTAACCTCATGTCGAACTTTGACCGATTCAAGAAGATTATTTTTATAAGTATTACTTTTTGAATCTTGATCGATTCGGACTGGGTCATTCAAACGCAAAAACATTTTAGGATCATCACCTCCTGTAGTTTCGAATGTTCCCAAATTCATTATTTCCAACAAAGACCCAAGGCGAATATGATTTTTTAATGGCAAATCATTAATAGACAAATAGCGAATAACTTTATTATTAGCATTATTGCTATATAAACTTGTAAATATTCTAACTAATTGTGCTATTTTAGCTGTATAGTTAGTGCTGAATATTTGATATTGTATTTGTGTACCAGAATAACGTCGTTGCAAGAATGCATCATTTTCATTCGATAGTTCTGAATATGTATTAAGAACAAATGATGCTATCTTCTCTATTATATTTTGAGAAAAAGCATACGAAAGTTTCGCTTCTAGCATTTGTACATACTCGTCTTTACTGAAAAATTGATTCCTTGCATGAAGAATAGCAAATATTTCATTCACAACATCAAACACTGTGTTCAACTTATCAAGAACTGTATTATACGGTATTTCTATATCGACGGAAAATTTTATTTGTGGTTTCAAATCAATACCTTCAGACGAAAGAAAATTTCCACCATAAAATTCTGCTTTCAATTGCGGAAAACTTCTATCCGAAAAACGAGTTGACCAGATACTATCTAAATTAAGTTCTATAGTGTGATATCCGTTATATGGATTACCAATTTCCTCAAAACAATTACCATATTTAAGTCTCAATCTACTGATACCAACATCATTGGTGCGAGCATATACCCTAGTAAAAACTTTTTTAGGACGAGCAACAAGTACGTTGAAGCGTGTTTTCGCAAGATAATCTTTTTCGATCATCATTAATGCTGTTGTCACTTTTTGATCTACATCATTATGTCCATCATCAAAAATATAAGCAAAGTCATCAGCAGCCATAAGCATATTACGTTTCTTTCCAATGCTATTAAAATGGCGTATTATCCTTCTCATTACCGCTTGAAGTTGAAAAGTCTTAAGTGACGACATACCAAACAATTGCTTGCTATATCTCAAATCTGATTTAGAGAATTTCAATGTTGCATAACCTTGAATATTCTTATCTCGCGAAGCACGTCCGATTTCTTGAACATAATCAGGAAGCAATCCAGATGGGGCATGATGATAAACAACTTGAACATCGGGAATATCAACACCCATACCAAATGCCTTTGTCGAAAGCATTATCTTACATTGATTATTTTTGAATACTTGATATGCATATTGTTGGTTGTCACTATCTATCTTAGCATGATAGGCAACAACCATATTAGGGTCAATTTGATCTGCTCTAGTCTTAAGTTTATTTATATGTTTTGTATACGGAGCATACACAATACCCTTCATACCCAAGTTATGAATACCTTGAATAAATTCAATGGTTTCTTGTTCTTTGTTTTGATTATAATTACCAGTATAATCATCGTGTGTATCAATAACGAATTCGATATTTTTACGACGTACATCACCAATAAATTTATGAGGGTCACGCATATTAAGACTATTAATACTATCGTTTACCATATCATTGATTCCGCCATAAACTGCTGTAGCTGTAAGTGCAACCAAAGGAAACTTGTAGTTATTAAATTTTCGAATCTTATTGATATGATTACCCAAAAACCAATAGTCAACACGAAAGTCTCGTCCCCAGGTTGTTATAAGGTGGGCTTCATCTATAATCAATAACCCTAGTTTTCGCTCTCCCAAAAAGTAGCGTATATCATATGAAAGCAATAATTCTGGCGATAAATACAATATATCGATATCACCTTTTTTACAACTTTCAATTATTCTATCTCTATCTATGAGTGTTAAATCACTATTTAAGAATGCTGCTTTAGCATAACGACGATTATTGTAGAGTGCTTCTACTTGATCTTTCATCAAAGCCTTCAATGGAGAAACAACAATTGTCACATCACCTTTGTTAGCTGCATAAAATGCCGGCAATTGAAAAATCAAAGATTTACCTGCACCTGTTGGTGCTGTAATAAATATATCACGTGGATTGACACCATGACGCCCCTTCTCGTACTCATTGATAATAGTATCAACAAGCAACCCTTGTGATAAAGGAATAATATTGCTACTTACATTAGGATCTTCATAAAAAGGTATGTTATTAAAAACAGCATTCTCACCCCAATACTGTTTCAAAAGTGCCGTTGTCTCTGTTTTTGGTGTATAATCTTGCGAAATTGCCTCCTCCTGAAACATATAAACACCACCACCAAACTGATGCAATACATGATTTAGTTCTTGCAATGTGTTTTGAATTGCTGCATTAAGCACATTCTTGTTAGAAATCTTAACGAATACTTGTTTACCAAAATTATCATCTACAATACATTGATTAACAAACAAATCAACAGAATAAAAATCAGATATAACACTTAAAAACTCCACATCCGCTTGAGCGGTACCCAATTCCAACTCTTTTTGATGAGAAAAAAAAGGTATTTTTGCAAAACTATCATCAAAACTTTTCAATATATAGAAATAGTTCTCATTGATTTTCAACTGCTCAGCTTGATAAATTGGTAATTCATCGGGTCTCTCATTGTTCGCATATCTACTACCTCCCTCGATATAATTTTCTTGTTTCAAAGGAAACAACGAACGAAAATTATCATAAACCATAAAAATTCGATCACCAAAGAAATCTCCAGTTAGATATTCATTGATATACGCAAACTGCTGATGTGAAAGAATTTGATAATTTTGAGATGCAAGCAATTTAGGAAAAACCATCCCAAACCAATCCTTAGTAAACATTGTAGTATTACCTTCTTTGTCAAACGTATCAATATCGGTAATATGTTCAGCATAGCGGTCAAAAGCAACATAGGGTGTAATACCCACTAATACAAATATCGTATCAACTTTGACTTTTACTCTATTATTAACTATTTCATCAAAAATAGTTGTGTATCTATTTATAAAATTCGAATTCATATTTTCACTAATTTATTTACAGGTTATTTATTATTTTTTTAAAAATTTGCTAAGTCAATAATTTGTTGTGGGATGAATGGGTCGGTGTCGTAGTCAAAATTAAAGTCACATTCGTACTCTGTATCGTATAATCTGTGGAACAATTTGTCTATATCCTCATTTGGCGCGGTGTCGACATAGTGGTGATACCATGCCCAGAATCTGTCGTAAAAATCTTCTTCTTTCTCTCTTTGTGCCTTTGCATACGCTTCTTCGTCGAAATAGCTATCTTTGAAACCGCAATTCTGTCGGCAATAGTCAATCAACTCGTCGATGTCGACATCCCATTCGCATTCAGCATTAAATATAGCTTCGCGCATGCTATGACCACGCGCAGAATAGTACCTCATAAGGTCTATCTCTTCGTTAAGCTGCTCATATATTGCTGAGTGTGACTGCTCGATGCCAAGTTCGTCAATATCGGTTGTCTTTTTTTCGCGAATGAGCGCCACGATAGTTTCGACATCAGCATCTGCCATCTCAAACTCGCCATGGGCATGAGTCCATATCGACCCACTGTGTGAATAACCCAAACAAAGATCTTCTTCAACTGTTATTTTCATGGTGTTTTTGATGTTTGATTTATGTAGTTTAAAATCCTTGCGAATATAGTATTTTTTCTTGATTTTTCCAAATAAAACACGGACTATTTTTTTATGTTCTAGAGCATGTTTTGGGAGGAATGAGGGGATGTTGTTTTTGGTAAGTTTTGACACAAAAAAAAACAGATGCCTCTCGCGACATCTGTTTTATGTAATCAATTAAAAAATATATTCCGTTGGATTCATCACAACTTTATCTCTATCAAAAAACATGATATAATATATCGGCAAATATAATATTTTATTATCTATTTTGACATTTCGCTCATTAGAAAATACTATCCCTCGAGATATCCCATAATCAGGATTACCAAGCATATTACTCAGAGCACTATGTATAGTATAATCGCGACCAGATTTTACTTCAATTGGTAACACCGAACCATGCTCATAATCATCAACAATAAAATCCACCTCACCTTTTTGACGATTATCATAGTAAAACAATTGATAACCATGTGCAACCAATTCCTGAGCAACAACACTCTCATACACCGCCCCTAAATTTATACTACGTTGATATTGCAATATAGGTTGAATATTTTTATCAAATAATTTAGCTGTAAGCAGTCCCACATCGTTCAAATAAAGTTTCAACAAATTCTTATGCAACGACTCTGACAAAGGAAAACGAGGATTAACAATTGCATTTACGCCCAATGAAATAGCAGAAGAAATAAGATACTCAAATTCATCAACATAACGTACAAAACGGTCACCCTTTTTATCCTGAATATCTTGCACTTGAATACGTTTCTTTTTATTTTCCATCTGAGATACTACCATAGAGTAAATCCTACGAATCAATAGTTTTCTACTTGCATTTTCTTCATATTGCGAAGCATCCGACTCATACATTTGCGCTATTGCATTCTGTATTGTTCTCACATTTACGATATTATGCGATGCTAAATATTCATTTACAACATCAGGCAAACCTCCCACCAACAAATAACGAATAAATAAATCCAACAAATAATTATGTTGTTCTTCGCTAAGCGATTCTTGCTTCTGATAATGTACATACACATCATCTATTGCTTCTTTTCCATATCCATTCGCCCACAAAAACTCTTCAAAATCTAACGGGAACATTTTCTTTATCACAACACTCCCAACTGGAACAGAAGTAGTCCTACGCAAAGCAACCCCCAATGCACTGCCACTAGCTATAAAATGAAATCTGCGATCTTCACGCAAAAATTTCAACAAAGTAAGAAATTGAGGATAGCACTGTATCTCATCAAGAAAAACTATGGTATCATCATAACCACCCAATTTATTACCTACCACCGAACTCAAACGAAGATAAAAATCTGCAATAGTATGCACATTTTTAAACAATTGTTCACCTTCATTATCCGTCACAAAATTCAGTTCTACATAATTAACAAATAATCGCTTACACACATCACGAACAGCATATGATTTACCCACTTGGCGCGCACCTTCAATAAGAATAATCTTATCTGATGCAGAAGCAAAATGATGCTCCAAAAACTTAGTTATCTTCCTTTCAAGCATAGTCACTTACACTTTTCAATATAATTTCAGTACTCTAAATTACACTTTTCAATATAATTTCAGCACTCTAAATTACACTTTTCAATAATTAACACTGCAAAGTTACATATTTATTTCCACACAACCAAACAAATACCCCCAAAAAACACCAATACCTCCATTTTTGCAAGCGCGGCGTGTTCCTACAGTGAAATGGGAAATGAGGAATTAATTCTATATTCCAAATATACACTGTAAGAGGGGGTTGTTTTTGACAAGTTTTGACAAAAACCACACTTTTCGTTCCACACTTTCTCACTTTTCTCAACTTTCTCACCACACATATATCTCTCCATAACCCCTATCATATCTATAGCTACTATCCCTACTCCTTACTCCCTACTCCTTACCCAACAGCTACCTTCAAGCAACCTATGCCGAAGAAAACAGCCACTTTTACACCATACATTCACAAAGTTTGCAAAGTTAACCCCACAAACCCAACTTTGCAATTGCAAAGTTGCAAAGTTACACATAAGCACTTGATTATTAACAACAAAGCCCTTTGATACGCTAATATCACAAAAAACACAACTTACATATAACCCACATATTTTCAATAAGTTAGTTAAAGTTTGCAAACTTTGCAAACTTTGCAAGTCTCTATTTTATGTTGTCTTTTCCTAAAAAAAGTAGACAGTTTTTTCACTATTTTCCTAGATTAATAGACATATTTCCTAAAAATACAGACATCCTCTTCATATATAAAACAAATAAACTCAATGATAAAAGCTATCTTTTTCCGCCGAGATATGCCAACGTCATAACAAAACTCTACCCACAAATCGCCACCTTTATCACACCATCTAACTTGTTCTCAAATATCCGATATGCTTCCTCTATTTCGCTCAACGTGTAGCGGTGCGTGATGAGCGGTGTGGTGTCAATCTTACCTTGCTCTATCAAGCGAAGCACCTCCTCGCAATCGCATCCATCCACACCACCAGTCTTGAACGTGAGGTTCTTGCCATACATCTCTGGCAATGGCAACACTTGTGGCTCATCATACAGCGCAACTACCGTTACTACGGCATTCGGACGAGCGCACTCCCATGCCAAACGAAACGTCGCATCTCCTCCTGCCACTTCAATCACTCGGTCGGCACCTCCGTGGTCGCTATGCTTCGCAACAAACTCCTTACAATCCTCTGGTGTAGTGAGTAATACGTCTGCGTAATGCGTTTGCACAAACCTACGTCGCTCTTCTGATTTCTCGCACACTATGATACGTTTTGGGTGCTTCAACATCGCGCACAACAATGTGCAAATTCCCGTCGGTCCTGCGCCTATAATCAGCACTGTGTCATCTTCCGCTATCTCCGAAATACGAGTAGCCCAAAATCCCGTGGCCAACACATCGCCCACGAGCAACGCCTGTTCGTCTGACACTGTATCTGGTATGCGATTCAATCCTTGATTTGCCAATGGCACACGCACATATTCCGCCTGTCCTCCATCTATGCGACACCCCAACACCCAACCGCCATCCTGGTCGGTGCAATTGTTCACATACCCATTTTTGCAGAAGAAACACTCGCCACAAAAGGTCTCTACATTCACAGTCACTCGGTCGCCAGGCTTTACACCAACAACCTCCGAGCCCACCTCTTCGACCACACCTACCATTTCGTGACCAACCGTAATGCCTGGCACTGCACGCGCCACACTGCCATGTTTGATATGTAGGTCACTCGAACAGATGCTACACATCGTTACGCGCACAATAGCATCAGTCGCCTCAACCAACGCAGGCTTTGGCTTCTCGACCAAAGCAAATTTCCCTTTTTCTATGTATGTATATGCTAACATAATTGTCTGAATTTTTATTTTTCCAACCTCCACCCACAATCGCCATGATAAATCATCTGTCGTGTCATTCCGCCATCGATGCAGATATTCTCACCTGTGATGAATCCTGCCTTATCGGAACAAAGAAACAAAACCATATTAGCTATATCCATCGGATTACCCACACACACTACTGGTTGCTGAACGGCACCTGCCCCTTCATACACCGTATAGTTCGTATCAATCCACCCTGGCGAAATCGAATTGATCCTTGCTCTGCCCGCAAGACTTACTGCCAACGCATGCGTCAATGCCGCTATTCCTCCCTTCGCCGCCGTGTAACTTTCTGTCTGAGGTTGACTCATTCTATCACGCGAAGAAGATATATTAACTATCGACGCTCCTTTTTCTGCTAAATAAGGCAACAACAATTTCACTAAATAA
Source organism: Candidatus Aphodosoma sp. (assembly GCA_045614825.1). Lineage (GTDB taxonomy): Bacteria > Bacteroidota > Bacteroidia > Bacteroidales > Paludibacteraceae > Aphodosoma. The sequence continues at coordinate 15,766 of JAZLDO010000032.1, forward strand.
AATGGCGCAGTAACTCCAACACTCTGTGCATACTGAAACTCCTCATACGAACACTCATCAATACCCTTCATCAATGGCAAAGCATTGTTGATCACACAATCCACCCTATCATGCCGTGCTACGACATACTCGACAAACGCCTCAAGCACCTCTTTCTGCGCAATATCACCCACAAAATGCTCCCCTTCCGCTTGCTTATCAATCACATAAACATGAGCCCCCTCCGAGCGAAACACATCGGCAATACACCTGCCAATACCACTTGCCCCACCCGTAACAATAACTACTTTATCCTTAAACATATCACATTGTTTTTTATTTCGTGCAAAGGTACTATTTTTTATACAAAATTCCAATTATTAAAAATAAAATTCGTAAACATCTACTATTTATTCATATTTTTCATTAAATTTGCACTTTATAAAATTCGCCTTAAAATAAATAAAACAATATAAAACTAATAGTTGACAAACAAAAACAATTAAACATTCATCCTTTTATAATCTATTTTCTGCTATCCCCCAAAGAATATAATCAATACAAAACTCAATTTGTCCGCATCGGTATTTCACTATACCTTTGCGGACAAATTATTTTTATACTTTTTTTTAAAAAAAAATATATCATTGACAAAAGTTGTCAAAAACCCACCGTAACTTTGCACCGCAATAATAGAACGAGCCGAATGCAATTATAAATTCCCTTTTAACTATGAAACCATATCAAGGTATAAACATAGAAATATCTGAACGTATCACTAATATGTTCAAAACTATGTGTACAATAACAGATAAAATATCATGCGATACAATATCTATTATTCGCGCAACACCACTATATGTAGATATAAAAACAAACCAACATATTGAAAAAATATATACACTTAATTTTAAATCATATGTAGCCACAATGAGCGAATCATGCAAAAGTATAGTCATATATTTTCACAAAAAATATTCAACTATATTATATGACATAAAACATTATAAAACTCTCGAAATCACTACATTTTTATCAACATTAGATACTATTTTACCTGAATGGTTAAAAGAAGTAGAAGTTTTAGAAAATAACAGAAAACGACAAAACAAGGCATGGTTAGATTTTCATAATGCCCAACTACTAATAAAATCCGATTTTACAAGACAAACTAATATAGAGCATTTACCAATTATATATTACAATTGTCGTGCGGCTTATGAACTAACAAAAACCAGAGATGAAGACTGGAAAATATGTTCTTCTCTCAAAGAAATCGAAAAAGTATTACAAAGTAAAGGTATAAACGCCGATATTCAAACATGGAAAACTGAATGCGAAACAGCAATAACTAATGGATTACAAAAACTTGAAGAAAAGGAAAAAGCTAT